>JAAZOK010000137.1 GCA_012797815.1 Chloroflexota bacterium
ACCCGCAACGGTACGGCCTCAACTGTTTTTGCAGCATCAATCCTGTCGGCAATAAAATCGAAGTAGGTCATCCCCTTTGGAGCCTGGGGAACTTGCATAGGTTGGTTTCCCTTGTAGGCAACGAATAAAATACTGGAGCAAATAACCAGGATAACCGCAGTCTTGATGACACTCCCAATCAACTTAAGAAACATTCCGATGAATTTCATTTTCTCCTTCATTTCCTTTATCTATCTGATACCGATCTTCTGGTTGGGCACTCTCTCGTAGGACCCGGTTGTAACGAACTTCCTCCTGATACATTCGATCCAATGCCACTTCAATCACATCGCGTTCACTCCGTCCCATAACGCTTGCCATCGCTCTTAATTGACTCACGCCTTCTGGGCTTATTCGAAAAGATCGAACTGGTTTACTCGCAGAATTTGTTTTCGGCATGCTCGTTTTCCTTATCGGTTAGGTTATTTATAATGTAATACTCTAGTATTACTTTGTCAAGTTAATTTCCGTATTTTTCCTAATTTAGTCAAATATGTCCCCCTAGGATAGGTGCTTTCTTCTTGCTATGATTAGAGACACAACCAAATATCTGTTCGGTCGCTGATTATCATCAGCTGTCCCAAATAATCCTTGGAGCGACCATCAGCATCTTCCCTGTTTACATAACTTGAGTGCATGTAAATGGGCGTTGAGATCTGAATGGTCGCTTTTATTTTGACCAACTTTAGAACCCGTTAACCGGAAAAGGAGAAAATTTGAAAGAAATTCCAGTCTCAAAACGCAACCTGATTGTTGCAGTCATCCTGGCCGTGGTCATCACTTTAGGAATCCTGGTGATCGAAAACTGGCCACATCGTACGGAGCAAGGTACAGCAGTATCAACCAATGAAGATAGTCTGGTTTCTACTGCAGCGGTCAATGCCATAGAGAAGGTCTTCCAGGTGAACTATCAGGAAGGAAAAGAAGCATGGCTTGAGCGTATCTGCGAGGTAAGCACTCCCGCTGGATGCGAGCTGTTTTCGGCCGGCGCAGATCGTATGTGGAAAAAATACGTGGAAGCCAAATCTGTGGTCACAGCTTCCACGCAGGCAGTAGAAAAAGTCGCAGACAATGGTTCCGAGCAAGTCTGGCAGATGACCATCACATTATCTTCCCCATTACCGGGCAGTAATAAAACCCAGGATACAGCATATGTTGTTCTCGCGAAAACTGAAAGTGGTTGGAAGTTCGATCGTTTCCTCATGGATGAAGAAATCAATGCCATCCTCACTCGGAAACAAGCTTCCCCCACGATGGTCGAAGAAGGAAATAAGTAGTGAAAAGATTATTCCTGATCATTGTCGTCTTGACCTTGCTCATTCCAACGGGTGTTTATGCTCAGGGCACTGATCCCTGGTCAGAAGTTTTTCAGCCGGACGGAAATCTGAATCCTGATTTGATTGATCTGGGAGTTACCACAGATCACCCCGATTGGATGTCAATTGAACTGCCCTTTGGCCAGTCTATTGATCTTGATGCAAATTATCACCGCTATCAAACCCCTAGCGGGAATATCGTTGTCTTACCCTCTGCCTCGACGTTATTTTTTATGGCCATGAACCCCCAAGAAAGCGGTTTGACCGGCTCTTATGGATCACTGGGAAATGGTTACGGCAGCCTGATCTCTTTTCTTGGGCTTGTTGCCGGCGATAA
>JAAZOK010000140.1 GCA_012797815.1 Chloroflexota bacterium
CGAGGATGGGTCACTTCGACAATCCCCCATAAGTCATAGAAAGGTCATATGACTTCAAATTAATTATTTTGCTTTTGCAACATTTTGGAAAAAGATAGAAACCGTACCAGCCTATTTATACTTCTGGATTGTCCAGGAATAGGTGCGTTAGGAACGCACCCTGCGGCTATTATATAGACAAACATGATGGAACAAAAAAGGAGGAGAAATAATTTCTCCTCCTTACTCAGGGACTGTAGATATTATTCTGCCCAATCCGGGAAGAAGCCCTGCGACTCATCGTTGGTGAGCTGGATTGGATCGGAGCCATCTGCTTCAAGAATATACATGAACCAGCCGAGCGGGGTTGAAAACAAGATTCGACTGCCATCAGGAGACCATTTGGGGGATAAATTAATCGGTAAGCCCGTAACCAACTCAGTAAATTCACCGCTTTCTATATCCAAAATATGAATACCCATTATTGCGGGATCTAAAAAATATTGCGGTCAGCTTTCGTAGAGAGAGAATTGGTCGCCTCCCATAGCCTTCTTTTTACTTTAATTCAATCGTTGCAATTCCGCCATACAGAGATCAAATCTGTCTTTTGCCTTCTCCGGCAAACCAGCCATTGGAAATAAGGCACCAAACTGTTCCAGCGCAAAGGAGGCAGAAACCGCTGCCTGGCATAATGCAGCGACGACATCCTTGGATTGGGCACATCCTACAATCAAACCACCGCAGTAGGCATTCCCCGCACCCGTTTGATCTACGATGGCTTCGACAGGCACTGCAGGCACACGGATATGTTTTCCATCCGAGCCGGCATAGATGCTGCCATCTGCACCAGCCCGGATCACCGCCATTTTGGCGCCGTGATCGATAAATTCATCCAGCATGGCGTCCGCATCATCCACCTGCAGCAGTTCTTTCGTCTCTTGTAGATTAGGAGAAATGCAATCGACCATGGGAAGAATTTTCAAAAAATTTTCTTTGTTCTCGTGCAGGAATTCCGCCTGGATGGGCTCCCACAGAATAAAGGGATCGCTGAATTTCCGTAAAAATTTCACCCATTTCTCTACCTCATTCCAACCGCAATGCAGATGAACTCCCTGAAGTTCCTTATAGGCTTGCGGGAAAGCGGTCAGTTGCGGGTTGTACAACGGAAAATCAGCCGGATCAGAGCGGAAGATCTCTGTGCGCCCACCATCGGTTTCAAATAACTGCCAGGCGCGCACCGTTTTGGCATTCACCATATACAATCCCCGGACATCAAAGATATCCCGCAGCTTCCCGGTCAGGTCAGGCGGAAAATCATTCCCGATACCGGCATATAATCCCACCCGGTCGCTCCACACGCGCATCCCCATGGCAGCGTGTATACTTCCCCCACCAAGAACAGCCATATGCGTCGTCCCATCCGGCAGAACGATATCATCAATAATGGCATACCCGATCGCAATAAACATTCGCTATCCTCTTAGAAACCGCTTTTTATCCGTTCACTGTCTGCATGAAGCGGGCAATGCGATCATAATCCCATTCTGCCAGGATCGACTTTTTCGTCCACCCGCTGATGGGTTTGAAAGAACTGCTGACAATGACGCCATCGCAGAATCGGAGCGCTTCTTTGATGTTTTCTTCTTTGGCTCCACCGCCCAGAAAGATGGGCGTATCCAGTTTTGCTTTCTGCACTTCCTGCAGCATTTCCATCGATTCAGGGAAAGAGAGACCGGTGATGATCAATCCGTTCGCCTGGCAGTAAACGCTTGCCCAATGAGCAGCCTCTACCAGGGGCATTTCTCCCAGGGGCTGACCGGTACGGTCATACACATCCGCCAGAATGGCAATATCTTCCGCGTTGATGGTCTTGCGATAGGTGATGGCGTCATAAGCGCAGCCCTGTAGAATGCCTTCCGCTTTTATCATCACTCCTGTATATACTTTAATGCGCACAAACTGCGCCCCAACCGCCTGTGCAACTGCGATCGGTTCACGCGCGCCATGCGCCATCATACAAATACCCAGTGCCAGCCCCGGAAATTCTCTGCGGATGGCTGCCCCCACCACGGATAGATATGCGACCGTATGAGGCTGAACAGTCGGAGCGATAGGTAGATCTGTCAGATCTTGAATATACA
>JAAZOK010000022.1 GCA_012797815.1 Chloroflexota bacterium
ACGATGAAGGTCGTCAGGATGATGGAGAGCGGCGGTACGCCTGCCGCAAATAATCCCACACTGATCAATTGCGCCGAACCGGCGTACACGATCAATGACATCAACCCACTCTCCAGCAGGCTCAGTCCGGCGTTGCGTGCCAGCATGCCGTAAGCGAATCCTACCGTCAGGTAACCCAGCACCACCGGCAGCGCCATTTCCATCCCCTGCAGAATGGGGTATCTATGTCTTCCTTCAGTATTCCTGTCGGTTTTCGGCATCTTGCTTCCTGCCCACATCTTTCTTTTTAAGTGTCAGATTATTTCAGATTAACCACATTTTGTAAATAGCCGGCACTAAATCTGATAGAAATGCTCTGAATTACCCTGCGAGCCCTATTATCAGCTAAAAGAAACCTAACAAAATGTTAACCTGTTATTCAGCTTCTATTGACACGGGAGACTTATACTGGCAGCATGCAAAAATCAATTACAACACTGTTTATCGACCTGGATGGTACTGTTTACAATAGAAACAATGGCATGCTGGATGAGATGAGTCATCGCATCGCCTTATTTATGGAAAAAGTCATGCACCTGTCTCCTGCCAGCATTCCCGCCCTCATCGACCGCTACTATGGCACCTACGGCTCCACCCTGCGCGGCATCCAGCAGGAGCATGATATCGATGCCCGCCAGTATCTGGAGTTCGTCCACGATCTTGATCTGGATCGTTATCTGCAGCCGGACCGCGCTTTGCGCGAAAGTCTGGCTTCCATCCCGCTTCCCAAATGGATCTTCACCAACTCCTCCCGCAGCCATGCCGAACGGGTGCTGGCTGCCCTGGGCATTGACGATCTTTTCGATGGCATCCTGGACGTGTGGACCATGGAGTACGTCCCCAAACCCCATCCCTGGGTTTACCATCATGCGCTTGAGATGGCAGGCGACCCCGATCCCTGGAATTGTGTCTTCATCGATGATTCCGCTCGCAACCTGCCGCCCGCCAATCGTATCGGTTTTTCCACCATTTGGGTCGGTCAGGGGCACGCCACCACTGCTGCTTCCCTTTCCATCCCGCGTCTGCACCAGCTTCCGCAGGCGCTGGAACTGCTCGAACAGGATCTGGTGCTGCCGCCCGTTTTCTACCCCGCTCCCATCCTCGAACCTGCGTTATAATCGGAGTCCGACGACATGGATCAAAAACCAACCGTCCTCTTCATTTGCGGATCGCTGAACCAGACCAAAATGATGCACAAGGTCGCCTCCCAATTGCCCGAGGCGGATGCTTACTTCACTCCCTATTACGCCGATGGTCTGGTGCGCGCGCTTGCCCGCGCCGGCATGCTCAAAGCCAGCATCCTGGGCGGGCGCCACTACCGCGAGACCATGCACTATTTCAAAGAACACCGGCTACCACTCGACATGCGCGGAAAACGCCATGACTACGATCTGGTGCTCACCTGTAGCGACCTCATCATCCAGAAGAACATCCGCGGCAAGCGCCTGGTGCTGGTGCAGGAGGGCATCACCGAACCCGAGGGGCTGGTTTTTCTGCTGGTCAAATACCTGCGCCTGCCCCGTTATCTTGCCAACACCGCCGCCACCGGACTGTCGGATGCTTATAACGTTTTTTGTGTGGCTTCGCAGGGCTACAAAAAGCTCTTTATCAAAAAGGGCGTGAGATCCGAGAAGATCGCCGTCACCGGCATTCCCAACTTTGATGATCTGGATGCCCTGCGCCATAATGACTTTCCTTATCACGATTACGTGCTGGTCGCCACCTCGCCCCTGCGCGAGACCGGGCAATTCGACTACCGCCCCGCCTTCATCAAGCACTGCCTGGATATTGCGCATGGCAGACCGCTTTTCTTTAAATTGCATCCCATGGAAAATGCCCGCCGCGCCTATCGCGAGATCCGCACCTATGCCCCCTATGCGCGCGTTTTCACCCGCGGCAATACCGATTCCATGATCGCCAATGCCGCCGCCGTCATCACCCAGCGTTCCACCTGCACCTTTGTGGCAGTGGCACTGGGCAAAGAGGTACACACCTATTTGGATCAGGCTCGTCTCAGAGAATTGCTGCCCTTGCAGAATCACGGCACCTCTGCCGCCAATATCGCCCTCATCTGCCGGCAGGTACTGCAACAGCCCGCACCCACCCTGCAGAAGAACAAGTCCGCCCTGCGACCGCTCTTCGATTGGAAGAGTTTACAGGGTTAGACTTCCCCCATCTTCAATTTATACGTGGCGCATACCGTTATAGAATTTTTGGCTGAACCCCGCCGAGAAATCAAACGACCAGATCGAGCGCGTTTCGGAGTGCGAATGGTTCTCCTCCGCACCGTACACCACCACATTTGAAAAAGACTTGATCCGTCCGAAACTCGTCTGGTTAGGTGATACCGGCACCTGATTGCGCCAGGTGCCCGAGTTGAAGTAATAGCGCTCCACCCCGTCCGTCGCATCCAGCAATGCCACCAGTGGCTGGTGGGTATGCCCCGAAATGATGCAGCGCACCGAATCCCCGTTCTTTTGCAACAGTTCTTCTTTTTCCGCCGGCAGGTTGTTCTCGTTGTTGCTCAGGCGACTGGTGATGGAGGAGGATACCCGGTGCACCAGCCGGTAAGGGATGTTCTTGCGCCAGGGGTTCAAGCGGATCACCTTCTTCAGCATGTTGCCCTGCAGCAGCGGCGAATTGAGGATCGGGTCTTTGCGCAGGCTGTTCAATTCTTCCAGGATGATCGGCTCCAGATATCTCCACACTTCCGGGCGCGTCATGCCGGGCGTATCCAGGATGAAATTCATCAATGCCGATTGCGGGCGCACATCCTGGAATTCGATCAAGCGGTAATACAGGTTCTTCAGATGACTGTCCATCATGATCTTTTCCGAGCCGTAATGGTGGATGAACAGGTACGGTAGCTTGTAGATCAGTTCCACCGCCGAAAAATCATCCACCGGCGGCTTGGTATATTCCTCTTCCGGGATGTTCGCCGGGATGACCGCCGCGTTGCGGTAGTTCTTCGAGAAGTTCATCGGGTCATATTCATGCCCGTGTCGCACAAAAGCCAGCGGCTTGCCCTTGCTCAAGTAGGTGAAAGTATGCGGCAGCGGTTCGCCCCCACCGGGCATGCACAGCAGAGAGCGCGCCTTTGCCCGTGTGGCGGGGGTGGCGTTCACCAACCGGTCGTGGTTGCCCAACAGGTAGTGCAGGTGCAGTTCCACGTTGAAGTAGCTTTGAAAATCACGGATCACTGCCAGCGAACCGGCTACCCGCTCTTCTACCCCGATCAGGTCCAGCAGGCGCAGGATCTTCGCTTCGTGCTCCGAGCCGGGCTGGATCTCTGCCAGGTCCACATACGGTTTGATGCCATCCTCGTACCAGATGTTGGAGTGATTCATTTCGAAGATATCCCCCGCCAGCACCAGGTCTACCGATTCGGCGTGGTTCACCGCCGCTTCTTTTGCCATGCTGCGGATGAACTTTTGATAGGCTTTCGGTTCCAGGTTGCGGTTGGCGCGCAGATCCGGGTTGACGCCCAGGCTGCATTCTTCCAGATGTAGATCAGAGATGACGATTAACATGATATTCCTTCTATAATTCCATTAAATACCTGCGTTTTATATCATACCCCTTCCAAAAAGGGATAAAGATTGCATTATTATTTTATTAACAAATTTGCCCCTTTCTTGACAGACTTATTCACTGGCAGTATACTGCCAGTGAATAAGTCCTTCAGGGCAGGGTGAGAGAGTTCGCTCTCAATTCCCGATCGGTGGTGACAACCCACGAGCGCTATGATGCGCAGACCCGGTGCAATTCCGGGGTCGACGGTACAGTCCGGATGAAAGAAGGTTCGACCAAATTGAATTGCCCTGGATGATTTCAGGGTTTTTTATTTTAACGATGAAAAATA
>JAAZOK010000150.1 GCA_012797815.1 Chloroflexota bacterium
ATCTTTGATTTGTAAAACTATAAACGTTTTTCAAGCATAAGCATTAGATGGCTAGCCAAATTTATTTGTAGAATTGCAATTAGCCTGTCTATTTCTTCATTTTTGTGTGCTTTTGGATTACGAACACCCATCATTGCTCCAGCAAAAATTTGCATATATCCATTCTGAATATTCTTTCCTGTTTCAGTTGAAAGATCAGCAAGCTGAATTATAGGCTGATTCGGTGAGAATGCTTCGCGCATTAATGGAACACCATCAATTTCTTTTCCTGAATTTAATTTAACGATTCTTTTTATTTCACAATTTATTTCTTTAAATGCAGCTTCTACCGCATCAGAATAATGGCTTGATTCAAAACGACTTTGAGAAACCTTTTTTATCTTTGGATGAACTAGAGCCCAAAAAACATTTTCAGTGGAACTCTCTGATAAATTTTCGAGTGATACATATCCAAAACCTTTACACACAGGACAAACTTCGCCTGTATAATACCCATCACTATCCCATTCTTTCCCATCTCCTCCGCAAAACCTACATTTTATCAAATTCTCATGAGCTATTTTAATTTTACTAAATCCTATTCCATTACAAACAGGGCATACCATGGTTTCAATTTCATCAGAGGAGAAAATATTCGGGAAAATACCTCCCCCATTGCAAAATGCGCATTCAAAAGTAAATTCACCATTGTTATATTTATAAATATAACCTTCTTCCAAATCTTTTATTATTTGGATTAATTTAGTTTCAAAATTACTTCTCTGGATTTCTTCTTCAATGCCAAAAGGACCACCTTGAATAAACTTCATACACCAACTCAGAAAATTTACTTCTTGATTTGTCAAATCTATTATTACTTTATTAGGTGAATTCATATAAATTTTCTTTTATAATTTAGCTGCCAGCAAGGTCTTTTTTACCAGAAGTTTTAATCACATAAATTATCTTGATTATTGGGATAAATCAATTATTACTTACTCCTATACTACATAGAAGATTCACACACTGCATCCAAAATTGCTTCAGGATGTTTCTTCGCAACACACAGCAGCATCATTGCTGGACCTTCTGGCACACGCCTGCCCTGTTCCCAGTTCTGCAATGTACTGGTGCTAATTCCCATCATCGCCGCAAATTGTTCTTGGGTAAGTTTATATCCTTCCCGAATTTGTTTGATATCCGGCGCCTCCATGTGAAATTTCCGAGCGGCTTTTTTTTCTCCGCGCAGGATAGCTCCGCCTTCTTTGACACTGGCAATTAATTCATCGAATATTTCCTCTTTCATGGGTACTCCTCCTTGATTATTTTTTTCAGTATCTTTTTCTGCTCTGGTGTTAGATCAACCTGTTCATTCTTAGCGTACATATGCAACATTAGTATCTTGCCTTGTAAATCTGCCCAATAATAAATGACACGTATTCCACTTCTTTTCCCTTTTCCGGGTAAAGCCCAGCGAATTTTTCTCAATCCGCCACTACCTGGGATCACCGGACCCATTTCCGGGCGCAAGACCAGAGCTGTCTGTAATTTGCAATATTCATCATCCGTTAATAATTCCACAACCTGGCGGGTAAATATGGATGTTTCGATGATTTCCACAACCTTACTCCCTATTATACGCCATTGGCGTATTTCTTTCAATGATATATAAATATCAACACCAGAAACAAATTAAACAATAACTTTGTTTTATACATCTATTATCATATTAATTTGGAAAAGAATCTATATGTATGCTGTAGCAATCCCTTTTTAATAACAGGCACCTTTTGTTTTTTACTTTCTTTCATTCAAAATTTCTCGTTTGTATTTTGGGGATCAAGAGGCGAAAATATTATTTTTTAAGTTCCACTCAAATTGCTTCCTATATCCTTTATCTATTACTCAGTGTTAAGCATATTTATTAAAATTCTTCTCGCGAACATCACCGAAATGGTAATCTTCCATTTCACCAAGCTAAGTAACATATTGCTTTCCTTCGCAGGTTTTTCAAAAAATTATTAGATTAAAGAAAGGTTACATTTATTCTTGAATAACCACTCTCACCCACGACGGCCACAATTCATCCGCTGCAGCGGTAGCCAGGGGATGCGCATCACCCCCATCTTCATTCATTATATAGATCTCAAAGTTGCCATCGCGGTTGGTCTGGAAGATAATCTGGCTGCCATCCGGCGACCAGGCGGGGTTCTCATCAAAACCGGGGGCATCCGTGAGCTGGCGCACCTCACTGCCATCCGCGTTCATCACATACACATCGGTGTTGCCGGAGTGGGGGACTAATCCGTTGAAGGCGATCTTAGTGCCATCCGGTGACCAGGCGGGGAACAACTCCCAATCAGCGCCGTCGGTCAAACACCGGGGGTTGCTGCCATCGGCATCCATCACATAGATGTCCCAGTTTCCAGCGATATAAGAAGAATAGGCAATATGTTCCCCATCCGGGGACCAATCGGCAAACTGGTCGCTGGAGTCGTTGAATGTCAGGCGCATCAGGTTGCTGCCATCCGCATCCATGGCATAGATCTCGTAATCGCCATCCTCGTCATAATCGGCGTCGAACAGGATGCGCTCACCATCCGGTGACCAGCTGGGATGATCTTCGGCGGCATCTGTTGTGGTGAGACGCTGTAAATTGCCTCCATCGACATCCATGACATACATCTCGTATTTGAGGTTGGGAAACACCGGCTTGGGATCATGGCGTGCCGTGAGGAACACGATACGGCTGCCATCCGGCGAGAGCGCCGGGCTGTCGTCAAACGCCGGGTCGTCCGTCAAGCGCGTCACTTCTGCGGTGCTCACATCATAGGTATAGATCTCAGGATTGCCATCCCGGTCGGAGTAGAAAGCGATCACTTCGTGACCGGTTGGTTCAACATCCGTGTTAGTGACCGGTTCTACAGAAGAGTCGGCAGGCACATTGCAGGCGACCAGCAGGGATATCAGGGCTATCCCAACCGCATCGCCCCATAACAACTTCCTTTTTCCCATCTTTCAATCCCCTTCCTTCACATGAGCATATTTACCTTCATGATTATGATTATGCCACAATACAAAAGCGCCCTCTTTCTCTGGAGGGCGCTCAATTTTATTTTGTGAAATCCACTAGATCACGAACTGGCGCATATAACGGTAGGACAGGCGCAGGCTATCCAGCACCTTGTCGCGGCTGCCTTCGAAAGCGCGGTCTTCCACTTCGATGCAGGCATAGCCATCAAAATCGATATCGGTCAGTGCCGAGACGAATTTTCCCCAATCCACATCGCCCAATCCCGGCAATTTGGGGCTCATGTAATCCATGGGATACGCCATGACGCCCACATCGTTCAATTTTTCAGGATACAGCTTGATATCCTTGAAATGGATGTGAAAGATGCGATCTTTGAATTCATAAACAGGTCGGATGTAATCCATCATCTGCCATACAAAATGACTGGGGTCGAAGTTAAGCCCAAAATTCGGGCTGGGGATGACGGAGAACATCTCGCGCCAGATGCGCGGGGTAGTCGCCAGGTTCTGCCCACCCGGCCACTGGTCATTGCCGAACAACATGGGGCAGTTCTCGATGGCTACCTGTACATCCTGCTGTTCCGCATAGCGGATGATAGGCGGCCAGATTTCCTTGAACAGCTCCAGGTTCTCTTCAACGCTCTTATACTGGTCACGCCCGATGAAGGTGGTGACCCGCTTCACACCCAGTTTGGCGCTGGCGGTGATCACTTTCTTCAAATGGATAATGGTAGCGGCGCGTTTCTCCAGATCGCCATCCATGGTATTGGGATAGAATGCCAGGGAGGAAATCTCCACTTTTTTCCTGGCGCAGTGATCCAGGATGGCTTTGGCATTCTGATCACTCATATCATCCACATCAAGGTGGCTGACACCGGCATAACGGCGCTCGGCTTTGCCGCGCGGCCAGCAGGCTACTTCCACACAGTCGTAACCCATTTCAGAAGCGGTGTTAATGACCTCTTCAAAGTTCCAATCCCCTAAAATGGCACTTACAAAACCCAGTTTCATATTCAATCTGCCTTTCTCAGTCTTGATCCACCGCCACCGTCTTACCGGTTTGAGATGATTCGATGCTGGCGAAGATGACGCGCATGGTCTTCAGCGCTTCCTCTCCCGAAATTTCCGGCTCTTTGTTCTCCACCAGGCAATCGATGAACGCATCAATGATACCGGATTTGGTCTGGTTATCGTTGGTCTGGATCTGGTCCAGTTCGTACAGGATGGTCTCTTCATCACGGGTGGTGACCTGGATGGAATAGCGCGGATCATCATAGATACGCATGATGCCCCTGGTGCCATACAGCACGGTGCTGTTGTCTTCCTTGCCGTAATGCGTCCAACTGGCGGTCATGGTGCCCAGCGCACCCCCGCTCAAGCGATAGATGCAAATGGCATTATCATCCACACCGATCAGCTCGCCGTTGGCATAGCGCTTGTCGATGGTGAGCAGGCGGGCGGTGGTTTCAACAACCTGCTGCCCGGTCAGGTAATGAATGAGGTCGGTCTTATGAATGCCCAGGTCCGCCATGGCACCCATGGCAGCTTTGCTCTTATCAAAGAACCACACGTTCTTGCCCGGGTCGATGCTCCAGGTTTCCGGTCCGCCATGCCCAAAGGTGGTACGGAAGGAGACGATATCGCCGATCAATCCCTCTTCGACCAACTGTCGGGCTTTGACATGCGCTTTTGCCAGGCGCTGATTGTGTCCCAACATTAAAAACCGCCTGGTGTCACGGGCGGTTTGCACCATGGCTTCGCAATCCTGCAAGGTGGTTGCCATGGGTTTCTCACACAACACATGCTTACCGGCTTTGAGCGCGGCAATGGTGATCTCGGCATGTGAAGTGTTGGCGGTGCAGACACTGACCGCCTCAATATCTTTGTCCGCCAGCAAGTCCTGGTAGGAAGCATATGTTTTACCACCATACTTCCTGGCAAGTTCCTCAGCACGCGCCTGATTCAGGTCATAGTAACCAGCAAGCTGGGCATGTTCGTTATCCATATATTCGGGGATGTGTCGTTTTTGCGCGATCTTGCCACATCCAATGATTCCGATCTTGATCATATTCGCTTCAATCTCCAATCCATTTATTAAGATATCCCTATCAGGAATTGCTTTCTTTCTTCTGCAGCAACACCGAACCGATCACGATCACCCCTTTGAAAGCTTCCCGCAGGAAGGGCGGAACGCCCAACAGGTTGAGCAGGTTGTTCATGACCGCAATGATGAGGGTGCCCAGCACAGTACCGATGATAGTACCCTTGCCGCCCGACATGCGCGTGCCACCTACAATGACCGCCGAAATGGCATCCATTTCGTAGCCACTGCCGGCGTTGGCGTAATCCATCGAACCGATACGTGACACCTGTAAGACCGCGGAGATGCTGACCAGCAGTCCCATCAGCATATAGATGCGACGCTTGATGGTATTTACGTTCACACCCGAAAGTTTGGTCGCACGTTCATTGGAACCAACCGCAATGATCTGACGCCCAAAGGTGGTACGGGTAGAAACGACATACAGTACAAAGGACAGCACTACCCAATAGATGATCGGCATCAAGAGCTGTCCTCCTATTCTGAAACTGGCGATGGCTAAAAAGCCTTTGGGAACCACCGGGGTGTAGCCCTGCATGAAGTGCTGGGTTACACTGCGGAAGATCTTCATGGTACCCAGTGTGGCAATGAAAGGAGGCAATTTCCCGTTGGTGATCAGCACACCGTTCAGTTCACCCAACAGTGCGCCAAAGATGATTCCCAGCAGGATAGCAATAATGAATGCCGGAACACCAGTGATACCCAGGTTCTGCAGGATACCCATGGGACCACTGTCGATCATCATCATAACGAAGGCGCCCACCCCAACCAGAGTGGAGCCGACTGCCAGATCGATGCCGCCGGAAATGATCACAAAGGTCATACCCAGAGCGATGATACCGATGCCCGAGTTGTTGCGCAGAATG
Source organism: Chloroflexota bacterium (assembly GCA_012797815.1). Lineage (GTDB taxonomy): Bacteria > Chloroflexota > Anaerolineae > Anaerolineales > Anaerolineaceae > UBA4781. The sequence continues at coordinate 5,980 of JAAZOK010000150.1, forward strand.
TTGATCCAGTTCTGCAGCCAGGTATTGAACCAGATACCCATCGTGGGATAATCGAAGCCAAGTGCCAGGGTCTGCAAAATGATCATCACTACCAGTGCGACACCGGTACTGAAAAGCGGGTGGGTCTTCCACATGGTCAGGAACCAGGAAAAAACATTCTGTCCCTTTTTCTTTTTCATCTCGTCCATATGTTTGTCTCTTCCTCAGTTAGTTTAGTTTCGCGCCTGTGGCAAGACGCATGATATTGTGCTCGGTCATGCTAGATCCGCTCACTTCCCCTTGTATCGCTCCGTGGTACATGACAAGCGCCCGGTCACAAACACGGATGACCTCATGCGCTTCACTGAAAAGAACCACCACCGCCACTCCTTCATCGGCGAGGTTCAATATAATGTCATAGATCTCTTCCTTGGCACCCACATCCACACCCTGGGTCGGGTTATCCAGGATGAGCAATTTTGGCTGGATGCTGAGCCATTTCGCCAGGATCACTTTTTGTTGGTTGCCGCCCGAAAGATCGGTGATCAGATCGCTTTTTCTTTCCATCTTGATACGCAGTTTTCCCACCTGCCGATCGAACTGTTGGTTTTGGAACTTGAAATTGATAAATCCGAATCTGGCAAGGTTCGGCCAGGTGACGATAGAACCATTTTCCAGGATGGTCATATCCTTGATAATACCGTTCTCTTTGCGGTTGCGCGGCAGGTAACCGATGCAATAATTCAGTGCCTGGGTTGGACTGTGCAATTTGAGCGGTTTTTCCTCAAAATAGATCTGCCCGCTGTAATCACTACCGGCGCCAAAAATGGAGAGGAAGAGTTCACTGCGCCCGTCTCCCAGCAGCCCGGTGATGCCCAGCACCTCGCCGGCACGCACAGAAAAAGAGACATCGCGGAAACTGCCTCTATCGGTCAGGTTCTCCGCCCGCAGCACTTCGTGGGTAGTTTTCCGCGCGCGCTGTAAGGCGGTGGTGCGCACTTTATGCCCTACCATAAAACGTGCCAGGTCGTCGGTAGTGACCTGTGAAACCAATCCCTCCGCAACCATACTGCCATCCCGCAAGATGGTATAGCGATCGCAGATCTGCATCACTTCTTTCAGTTTATGAGAAATAAAAACCAGTCCGACCCCCTGATCTTTCAGAACCCGCATCATATCAAAGACCCGTTCGATTTCGGATCCGGTCAGTGAGGAGGTGGGTTCATCCATAATGATGATAGAAGCGTTCATCATCAAAGCGCGCGAAATCTCAACGATCTGTTTATATGAGGGGTCCAGGTCGCGCACCATGGTTTTGGGGTCCATGGTGATGCCCATGCGCTCAAAGACAGCCCGAGTTTCCTGGCACATGCGCTCTGCATCCAGCAGACCGTTCTTCAATTTCAATTCTCGTCCGATGAACATGTTTTCATAAACAGCCAGGTCGTTGATCAGGTTCAATTCTTGATGGATAAAAGCGATACCGGCATCCAACGATTCGGCAGGGGTTTCAAAGACCACCGGATCCCCATCCAGGAGGATCTCACCCGAATCGGCTGGTAAAACGCCACCCAGGATATTCATCAAGGTAGATTTGCCGGCGCCATTTTCTCCCAGCAGGGCACATATTTCGCCACCCCGCAGAGAAAAATTGACATCTTTCAGTACCAGGTTGGTGCTAAAAGATTTGCAGATGTCACGCATTTCGATGATCATAGTAATAATTCCATTCTTTTAGGAAGAGGCTATGGCAATGCCATAGCCTCTTTGCTTGCCCTAACTATACTTCAAATTTTTGAAATTTTCGATATTCTAGTAAGGTGAGTTCTCGTCCAGGAATTCGGTGTAGTTGGTGCGGTCAACAATAGTGGTGGGGATGATTTTGACTGCATCGACCGTTTCGCCGCTCAGGATCGCCACTGCCATATCAACAGCATCTTTTACCATTGCGGGGCTATAGGTTGCAGATTCGATCCAGATATCTTCATTCTCTGGCATCATGCGGAAGTATTCCTGCATACCACCACCACCGGTGATGACTTTGATGTCGGTGCGGTTAGCTTCGCGGATAGCCTGCAGAACGCCGATGGAAGTTTCATCATCCATGGAGTACACTGCATCGATCTGGGAGTTGCTGGTGAGAATATCAGCGAAATCTTTCAGACCATCTTCGCGGGTGAACTGGGTGGCGTATGAAATGATGTTCATGTCCGGAGCGATCTCCGCCATGGTATCAACGAAACCGGCTTTACGAAGTTCGGAAACGGAGCCGGAGGTGGGAACTTCCAGCATCACTACGGTGCCTTCGGTGCCAATTTTGTCAACGATATAATGAGCACCCTGTACACCCATATCTTCATTGTCGCCAGCCACGCGGTATACACCATCAGCTGCGATCTCGATATCGAAGTTCACAACGATGACACCGTTTTCAATAGCAGCCTGGATGGGTACTTCCATGCCTTCCCACTGCGGGAAGGCTACGATTGCCTGTGCACCCCAAGTGAGCAGGTCATCAAGCTGGGTGGTCATTTCTTCAGCATTACTGCTGGTATACAGCTTGTATTCAACCTGGTCGGAGAGTTCCTGGCAGCGTTGTTCTGCATTGTAAGCCACAGCAGCAACCCAACCGTGGGTCACAGCCGGAGCCAGGATACCAATTTTGTACTTGGCGGTTGCATCAGAAGCAGCCGTGTCAGTGGTGGTGCTGGCGTTGCTTGAGCAACCAGCCAACACCAGGTTGGCCAAAATCACAATGGCCATTAAGACAAACAAACTTTTCTTCATTACTCGTTCTCCTTTTCTTTTTTCGATCATCCGTCAGATCCAAGCAAATCCGGCGGTTAATCAACCGATTTTGGCGGGGCAGATGACTCCCGCACGTTCAATTGGTGCTCTAAAAATTGTTGGCGGGGCACATCCTGCTTTTGACTGATCTGTGCATAGAGCAGTTGCATGGAATGCCTGCCCAACTGGTAGCATGGCTGCACCACGGTAGTGATATAAGGATGGAACATCGTGGTAAATTCCACATCATCAAACCCGATGACCGTTACATCTTCAGGAACACGCAGCCCCATATCCTGGACGGTGGTGATGGCACCCAATGCCAGTGTATCTGAGATGCAAAATATGGCAGTGGGTACTGGGGAGGAAGTTAGTAATTCTCTGGCTTTTACTTGACCACTTTTAAATGAATAATCACGCGAAGCATAGACAACATGGTCACCACAGGGGGTAATTCCATGTTTTGCGAGGCTATCGCAGTATCCCTTCAACCTCAATTTAGTGGATACGTATTCATTCTCACTGCTGATCATGGCGATACGTTTATGCCCTAAGCCGATCAGGTATTCCATAGCATCACAAGTTGCCTGGTAGTTATCAATAGAGACATGCGGGATATCCACCGCAGGGTCATACTCACTGCATTGGACACAGGGATAATGGTCAGAATATTCCAGCAACCAATCGCAGCCGATCTCACTTGCCATCAGGATGGCTCCATCGGCACGATGTTTTTTCAGCATTTCCAATCCTTCTTTTTCACGCACTTCATTATCAGCGGTGTTGAAGATCAAAGCGCTATAACCCAGCTCGGCGGCGGCATCGCCGATCCCGGAAAGGATATGGGCATAATACGGGTTGGTGAAGTTTGGAGAGAGGATGAGGATTACCCAGCTTTCGTTCTTGCGCAGATTTCTGGCAAGCAGGTTCGGTTCATAAGCGAGTTTTTCAATGGCAGCATAGACACGTTCTGCGGTATCAGGGCTGACAACACCCTGGTTATTGATCAATCGGGAAACGGTTGCGACGGAGACATTAGCCTCGCGCGCGACATCTGCCATTGTGGTCATAGTTTCTTTTTAGTGAGAAATATCCTCTTTACGGTTTTAGAAGATCCTTTACCACATTTGAAATGTAATCGATTACATTTCAATCTAAGGGCATTATAGCATTAATAGAGACCCTTTTCAATCACCTGCCCGCCGACAGGAAGAATATCAATGTTCTTTAAGACAAATGTCATGGGAATGGGACACGCTCGAAAGCGCTCGACTCTAAAATCTCTTCTGGATTTTTCACGATGGGAACGAGAATTAAATAAAAGAACCGCGTTCCATCCAACAGGGAAAGCGATTCTTTATCAAATCTAATTGTCAGTACGAACCGGCAACGATCTTCTCCAGCAATTCCACCACCGCCAGCACCTGCCGGCGCGGCACCCGCTCGGAAGGGATGTTTTTGCGCACACAATCCATGTAATGGGTCAACTCCCGGTAGAACATACCGGTGGGTGGCAGGTTGATGCCGGTGGGGATCTTGATCGCATCTTCGGTGTCGAACACGCGTAGCTCTCGATCCATCTGGTATGCCACCACACTGGTGCCGTCGTTAATGACCATGGCGTTCTCAAAATAAACGCGCCAGCGGGCGGTAAAGGGGATATCGGCATTGAACCAGGCAGCCTCGGCGGCGACATTCATATCCTCATAGCCATACAGAAAGCGGTAATGCTCCTTATATGCTTTATCCCTGCCACCGCAACTGGTAAAACTGAAACTGCGTGGGACGCCAAACAGGCTCACGATGGCATCCAGATCGTGGATATGCAGGTCAAAAGGCAGCAGGCCACTTTTTTCCTTGTCAAATAACCAGCCATCTTGCGCCCAACGCGGGCAGGCAGACAGGCGCTCGAAAAAAGCATCCAACGGCTTGCCATATTCGCCACTCTCCACCAGGCTGTGCAGCACTTCGATCTCTCTGGTGAACTGCAACACCTGCCCCACATATAACTGCTTGCCCATCTTATCCGCCAGCGCGTACATTTCCACGGCATCCTGTTGGTGCAGGGCGATCGGTTTTTCGGTGATGGCGTGCAGCCCCATGCGCAAACCCTCCATGACATGCTGTTTATGCAAAAAGGTGGGGGTACAAACATCCACTACATCCACCTGCTGCGCCTGTGCCATCGATTGGATATCCGCATACAGGGGCAACCCCCATTTTTCGGCGCATTCACGGCTCTGCGGAGCAATGCCCACCAGCGCCGTCACCTCTGCTCCGTCAATATGGGCATAATTACTGTAATGGACGATGCCCATGCCACCCGTTCCAACCAGAGCGACCTTGATCACATTAAAACCTCCGTCTTGTATTCGATATCTTATAAGAACAGGGGCTAAATCTCGAAACCCAGTCCCTTTAAATATGCATACGATTCCCGCACCGCTTCATTCACTTCATTCAGATCCCGGGGTCCGGCGCTGGTGAATTCGATCTCGATGCTGAGCGGGCAGGCATTGCCGGCTTGCTCCAACAAGGCAAAGATGCCGGGGAAATCGACATGTCCCTTCCCCAATGCGGGAAAATTCCATTCCTGCAACCCGCCGATCTTGTCTTTGATGTGCATATACCCGATCTTATCCACGCAGGTGGGGATATCATCCAGGGGGTCCACTCCGGCGTAATGGATGACGTTGGCAGTATCATAATTGATCAGCACGCGCGGCGAATCCACCAGGTCCACGATATCTCTAATAATCTTGCCGGTGCTGTGTTCGCCGTGGTTTTCCAGCACCAGGGTCAGGTCATATTCCTCCAGGGCGGGCAGCAGTTCGCGGATATGGCTGGCGACTTCCTCGTTGGAAGCGACCGCTTTATCCTTCAAATGCGCTTCCCCAATGGAAGAAACGATGAAATCGCAGTTAAAAAATGTTGCCAGGCGCATATTGGCGATGAAATCACCGATGCGTTCGCGATCCATCAGGTTGCAGTGCCCGCTCATGGCAAACGGATCCAGACCGGCTGATTTCAACTTATCTTTTACCGAGCACAGATAGGCAAAACTCATGGTTGGAAAGACATGTTCGGTCCAGCCCTTGGTGGCGGTGAGTTCTATGTAACGAAAACCGGCGGCGCTGATGCCCTCAATAGCTTCTTCAATGGAATACCCGTGATAACAATTGGAATTTACCGCAATGATATGCTGCATGCTGACACTCCTTGATCTGGCTCTATGGGTTTTAAATACCCGTTTTGGGGACAGTATACTATTAATCATTGGGGGGGTTGTTGCAAGCTTGTTACATAAATTATCGTATGGTTATTTTGATTCTTTCTTTTTCTCTATCGCCCGCTCCAGATTTTCCTGCACCCTGAAAGCTACCATGCGACGGACCAGATCATAAGGGATGGGATGGTCGATGGGAAACTGCACCGCTCCCTTGGATGTCTTGTACGCCGATAATTCCTGCTGGAAATGGACGATCCCGCTGGGAGTCGGATAAAACCCGACATGTCTCTTATAGGCAGCAAAATGCACCAGGTTCCCTTCCAGCGTAAAAGTGGGCATGCCATAGCTGATCTTCTCTCCTGCCTGTGGGGCGGCGGATTTGATAACTGTTCTTAATCCATTTAGGATCTCCTGCACATTCTGTGGAAATCCGGCAATGTATTCATCAATGGTGCGAAATTCTTTTTTATGATCTTCCATTTCACCTCAGCGGTTTCCCAAGTGTTTCAAGAAGGTTTTTATTATTCCGGCTCGATCCCACTGACCAGACTGCGCCGATCCTTTCATTCAATCTTCAAACTCCGCAACTGTTTTTTCTATCAATGCACCTGCTTCCTGACCGTCGATCGGTCTGGCAAAGAGAAAACCCTGCATATAATCACATTTCATCGCCAGCAGTTTGGAGAGCTGGTCATCCGTCTCCACCCCTTCGGCAACCACTTCCATTCCGAGACCATGTGCCAGCGCTAAGATCGTGCGCACGATCTCGAGTCCGCTTTCATTGATCCCCAGTTGGCTAATGAATGTCTGATCAATCTTAAGCGTATCGATAGGCAGTTTGTTCAGATAGCTCAATGAAGAATAACCGGTTCCAAAATCATCGACCAGTATCTGAATACCCAGCTGGCGCAGTTCAGAAAGCATCGCAGAAATTTTTTCGGGGTCTTCGACGATCAAACTCTCTGTTAATTCCAGATTCAGATTGCTGGCATCTAATTCGTGTTTTTTCAGAATCTCAGCGATATTTTCGACCAGATCCTTTTCAGCGCATTGGCGGGTAGATAAATTCACATTCATCTTCAACGGGGGTTCTTTTTTATATTGTTTTTGCCAGATACGGAGTTGCCGGCAGGCTTCGTCCAACACCCAGTACCCCATGGGAATGATCAACCCGGTCTCTTCGGCCATTGAAATGAACTCGGCAGGGAGCAGTAATCCCTGCGTCGGATGCTGCCAGCGCACCAATGCCTCAAATCCAATGATTCGTTTCTCACTTAGATCCACAACCGGCTGGTAATATACCCGGAACTCCTTCCTTTCGAGTGCCTTGCGGAAATCAGATTCCAGCGCCAGGGATGATTTCACCTTTTCCAGCATAACGGGGCTGAAAACAGCGTACCGCCCACGCCCTGTCCGTTTTGCTTGATACATTGCGATATCCGCATTACGAATGATCTCTTCGGCTTCCTCATACTCGCTGTTTCCCAGAGCAATACCAATGCTGACCGAGGTAAACACCTTATAATTTCCCAGATAGGCGGGGGTTGAAAGGTCTTCTTGAATCCGCTCTGCGATCTTCAGATGGTCCATTTCGTTTTCCAATTCTTCAAGCAAGACAACAAACTCATCTCCGCCCAAACGCGCCACCGTATCTTCACCACGTACACATTTCAACAAGCGCCGGGCGGTTTCTTGTAGCATCAGATCCCCGATATTATGTCCCAGGCTATCGTTCACCACTTTGAATCGATCCAGATCCAGGAAAATGACCGCATAAGTGTGATCGTTCCGCCTCCTGGCGCGCTTCATGACATGCCCCAGGCGATCCATAAACAGCGCACGATTGGGCAGGTCGGTCAAAGGATCATGCAGTGCATTGTAAGCCAGTTGCTCTTCAATGCGCTGTCTTTCGGTGAGTTCAATTTGTAGCTGGTCATTAACTTCAGTGAGTTGCGCCGTACGTTCTGCCACCTGTTTTTCCAAGGAAGAGGTCATCAAATGCAGGCGGTCCGTCATATTATTCAGATAAACATCCATCCTGCCGTATTCATCCGGAGTGGTAATTTCAACGCGTTCACCGAAATCTCCTTTTTCAACCTTTTGGAATATCCTGATCATTTGGTGGATCGGGTCAACAATATAAGAGATGAGTTGGACAATGATCAAGAAACCGACCACGATGGCACCCATGCCTGCGTTAAGAATAATCAATAACGAATCATTAATGAGAGCGCTTGAAACACCACCGGCGAAATGATTTATTTGGTGATAAGCGGCAGGGATTATAAGAAGCAAACCGATCATCACCAATCCGGCGATAGAAAAGACCATTTTGTTGGAAAGTCGCAGCCCTTGTAACCCATTTATTTGCTCTTCGAATTTTTTGGGCATTAATGTTCGAACAACCGGTGCCAGCCAGCGATCCAGGATCAAAACTTCCATAATAAAGTTAACCAAGCTGGCGGCTACGGTCGCCAGGATGAGATAGATCACCTGTGGATAGGTCAGTTGCAATTTAAAATACCCATAGAGCAAAGTGGGCAACATGACCAGCAAAAATCCACCAATGAACTCAAAGAAAACATAGCGTTTTGTAAAGGAACCTGCTTGTTTCCAGGCGCGCGCTCTCACCCCGGGATCGATCTTGATCGCACTCCTTCCCTCAAGCAGGCTCGACAAACTGCTGAACATATCTTTATCGCCGAAGTATATTTTCAGTAACAAGGCAATGTTGCGGATCAGAATAGTGACACTACCAAAGATCAACAAACCCATGCCCTGTGAGGCAGTAAATTCTGCATTCTGTTGAGCGGGCATGGCGGTAAGAAGAATCACAAGGGGAGAATTCACCCCCTGCATAATGACAAGCACCAACAGTGGATACCATTTGCCTGCCCGCTTGAAAAGTTTTTCTATAACATTTAGTTGCGCTTTTTTACGCATAGTTCAAGTATCGGTTCAATATTGTCTGCAAATGTAGATGGAGGATGATGCCGAACCAGGCGTGACATGAGTCAATAGCAACTGGTATTTTGATTGACGGTAAATCAATTGTATTGGAAAGTCCATCCATCTAATTTGTCGGATACAAAACGACCACATTCCCTTTCTTCAAGTAACTCTGCTTCCAGAAAAATATTGCATATATATGATTATGCAGTGAAAATGACATTAAAACATCTTTAGTTTATTAAAAATTCTATGCAGAGGAGGAATTTATGAATTCTTGGTAATTGACATGGCACTCATTTTAAGTTCAGAGATTATATGATGCGAGTGGATATCCGCACATAACAATGGGTCATTGATAATGCTTTATATTTAAAAATCGTTCTGTGGATCATCCATTGCACCATCTCCTCTATGATCTATTATGAAGAGTATGTAGTGTTTATTCAATTAGGCGATTGTAAGAACTATGAAAGATCAATCGGCAGTATTCAAGCGCTGCATGATGAATTCACCATAACGAGTGTAGCTCTGCCAACCTTCGGTGAAGATCTGTGGCATCCATGTGTCATCATACCAACAGGCAACCCAGCCGATGGAATGCTCATCCAGATACTCCAGGAACGGTTCGCCATACGAGCGCTGGTCGCCTGCCAGATAAGCATACGTAGCATCCCGATTCTCATCCATGAAACCCCATTCGGTCACTACCACCACATAGCGCTCCGCTACCTGACCGAACCAGTGACCCCATTGTGCGCTGGAATGGGCTGGGTAGATATGCGCTGCATAAGCCACATTCCCATCCTGAATGGGATCATCCATGACCCAGGAAAGATCCTTCCCATAATCGATACCACCCACGATCACCAGTTGCTGTGCCCCCTGTGCACGGATCACGGATATGATCTCTTGCGCACCAGTACGCCATTCCGGTGCTGCAATGCTCTGTGGTTCGTTGAAGATCTCGAAGATCACATTAGGGGTGTCATGAAAATAACGAGCTACCTGCTCCCAGAACTCCAACGTCAGGTCAAGAGGTCGCTCATCGATATCCGGCATCTGCAAACCAGCTCCGCTGATCACATTCCCGATATAGTGCCAGTCGATGATCACATACACACCCGCTCTGCCCGCCCATGCTACCAGCGGGTCGAGGTAGCGCCACAAGTAGTCAGGGTCGTGCACCCAGTTTTCGGGATGAACGGGAATGCGGATCACATTGGCACCCATATCTGCCATCTCCTGAATGAACTCCTGGTCAAATTTACCAATCTCGCGCAAGCGAGCCGCGTCGGCTGGCATTAAACCTTTCAACAATACGGGGTTTCCTTGCACATCGGTCAGCGTCTTGCCATTTGCAGCAAGACGACCGGGAAATTGCATCATCATTTCGTCGCTGAATTCTGCGGTGTGTTTCACCGGCAGGGTTACAGAAAAATGACCTCCCAGCCTGCTCAATACAAGATTCACGATACCACACAGACTCACCAATCCCAGCAAAACGAAGAGAATCGTCCTGGTCGACCGTTTTTTCATCAGCTCTTCCTCACAATCTAAAAGATGCCGTGCAATTCTAATCCAAGACGGAATAATAGCTCAACCATTAAAACCAGTCGAAACTTCAAACACAAAACTCCGGATCAGTCTGGGGTAATCATTCATTTGATTTGTGATTGCCGGCTTCCAGGTCAAGCAGATATTGCTTGCGCCATAACCCACCGCCATATCCGGTGAGGCTGCCATCCGAGCCGATGACGCGATGGCAGGGGATGAGGATAGCAATGCGGTTATCGCCATTGGCGCGCGCCACTGCACGCACCGCTTCAGGACGACCGATCAGCGCAGCCTGTTCCTTATAAGAACGAGTGCTGCCGTATGGGATGGTCTGCAAGCCCTCCCACACTTGACGTTGAAAGGCAGAACCGGACAACACCAGCAGGAGCTCAAATTCCCGGCGTTCACCCCGGAAATATTCCGCCAGTTGGATATTGAGGTTATCCAGGTGTGGGTTAAAACCCGGCACGAACTCCGCCTGCAATGCTTTGTTCAAGCGCTCCACCTGCGTTTCCAGCATGCGGCGATCGACGAACTCCAGCAGGCAGATACCCTGTGCGGTGGCGCCCGCCAGCATGGGTCCCAGGGGTGTCAGGATACGGGTGGTCAAGATGACCTGTTTGCCGGAACTCTGACCGGGAGAAAAACCAGTGGTCTTCTTGAAAGAATCGTTGAAACCGCTCAACGAACCGTAACCTGTTTCGAAAGCCGTGCCGGTGACTTCCTCTCCCGCCTTGAGTCTGCCGAAAGCCTGTCCGATGCGCAGGGCACGCAGGTAAGCTTGAAAAGTCATGCCGTGCTGCTTCTTGAACCAGGAACTGACACGCCGCGGATCCAGGCCGCGCTCGCGCAGGTCGCTGTCTTTCAAGCGGATGGTCGGCTGCTCGTTGATCTCCTCCAGCAAGGGAGCCAGCCAATCCGGAACGTAGCCGCGATATGCCAGCGGTGAGCACAGCTTGCACGGGCGGTAGCCATTCAGCAGGGCATCACGGGCGGATGCAAAGAATTCCACATTCTCCCGCTTGGCTTTACGCGCCGTGCAGGTCGGCCGGCAAAAGATGCCGGTGGTCTTGACACCGGTGAAGAAGATGCCCTCATAACTGCTATCCCTGTTCACAAAGGCTTCGTATAACACATCATCA
>JAAZOK010000009.1 GCA_012797815.1 Chloroflexota bacterium
GATCGCCCCTTCGCTCTTGCCCATGATCTCCGCAATTTCTACATTTGTCAAATCATCCACAAATTTCAAGATCAACAGCATCTGTCGATCGGCCGGGAGGGTACGTACATACACCATCAAACCGCTGATCTCCTGATTACGAATCGTAGAAGACTCTGGCAGTTCGTATCCCGGCACCTGCAATGGAGCGTCTTCTATGGATATTTCCTGCTTACGACTGCGATCGCGGTGCCAGTTGGCTACCAGATTATGAGCAATCCGATATAACCAGGCTGAAAAAGGAACTCCCTTGTCCTCATATTTTTGAATATGCCCTAATGCTCGCTGAAAAACCCTGGCCGTAATATCTTCTGCATCATGCTGATTGCCAGTCCGGTAGTAGACATAGTTATAAATTCGCTGTACATTTTCCTGGTACAACGCCGAAAAAGCATCGAGGTCACCATCGATCGCTTTTTTCAGAACATCTTCCATAGAAATATCTTGCTTTTCGTTATTTGACATATAATTTGAATTGTTTGTTTAATCTTATCATCAATGGTGTTAAAACCACTGATAACTTGAATCGTTACAAGCGGAGGAGGATCTTATGATTCATCAGACCTGGGAATGGACAACATCTGACCAAGCAAAAATGTTCGCACAAAAATGGATCCCGGAAAAACCGGTCAAGGCATCTATTATCTTAATCCATGGTTTTGGTGAACACAGCAGTCGCTATGCGCATATGGCAGAATTTTACTGCGATCATCAAATCCAGGTTTTTGCATTTGACCTGCGCGGTCACGGAAGATCAGCCGGACCGCGGGGATATGTTCCCACACAGACCACTTTCTGGGATGATATCGATGAATTTAAGAAAAACATCAAAGCAGCACTGGACGATAAACCCGTATTCCTCTACGGTCACAGTATGGGTGGCATGATCGTGCTATCGTATGTTTTGAAAAGAGGATCAACATTCAACGGTATCATTACCACATCCCCCCTGATTGACACCGCCACTCCCATGAGTGACTCAACCAAAAAGCTGGCAAAATTCATGGATAAAATTCTGCCCCGTCTCGCGATCGATAGCGGTCTGGACCGCAATTTCCTTTCCCGCGATAAAAGCGTGGTGGACGCCTACAATGCCGACCCCTTTGTATTCGGGAAAGCGTCAACCCGTCTGGGCGTCTTCATGGCAGACACGGGTGCCTATATCAGAGAACACGCAGCCGAATTCAAAGAACCTTTGTTAATGATGATCGGTTCTGATGAAAGGATCGTCAGCAAAGCAGAAGTGGATGCATTTATGAAGTCGGTTCCCCATGGGACCTATAAAATTTGGGATGGGTTCTATCATGAAGTACATAACGAACCCGAAAAAGACCAGGTCTTCAAATTTACCCTGGATTGGATCAAAGATCATATGAAATCATAATGGTGATAGATTTCTGGAATTCTTTTATAATCTTACCTTGACCCGGAAACCTGGAGACCGTAGAATAATGATTGTCATGGTATTGCTATCCATATTACTTGTGTTTGATTAATCAGAGATTGAAAAAACGCTTGTCTCTTTCTCTAAGGACAAGTGTTTTTTTATAAGTTACAGGAAGGATTCTATTTATGAATGCAAATCAACATGATTACCTATTTCGTGAAGAACTAGGACAGATCGACCCTGAAGTGCAGAATCTGATCAACCTGGAAGAAGAACGTCAGGTCAAGAAATTGATCTTTATTCCGAGCGAAAGTTCAGCCCCTGCCAGTGTGCGCTTTAGTCTCTCCTCTGTGCTGCAGAATATCTATGCAGAGGGGTATCCCCCGGATTACATGCGCACTCAAAGCCAGGACCAAATCCTGGATTTCGATGAACAGCTGGCACTCTACCGTCGTTACTCAGACCCCCGTTATTATAAAGGCGTCGAATTTGCTGATGTGCTTGAATCTCTTGCGCGCCGGCGTTGTGCTGAGCTATTCTGCCCCGAGTCGATGGATCCGCAGGATTTCTATGTGAATGTACAACCACTTTCCGGAGCGCCTGCCAATAATGCAGTCTATCAGGCATTGATCAATCCCGGTGATACCATCATGGGGATGGACCTATTTCACGGAGGTCACTTATCGCACGGTTCTCCGGTAAACCGCTCCGGGAAACTCTACAACGCAGTTCATTATTCTGTTGACCCGGAAACCGAACAGATTAATTATCAAACGGTACGCGAATTAGCACAACAACACCAACCCAAAATCATCATTTGCGGTTATTCTTCCTATCCCTGGATCCCGGATTGGAAGGAGTTTCGCAAGATCGCAGATGAAACAGGAGCTTATCTGTTTGCGGATATTTCTCATATTGCCGGAATGATCGCTGCTAAAGTAGTATCATCTCCATTTGGCATTGCAGATGTGATCACTTTTACCACGCACAAAACCCTGTGCGGTCCACGTGGTGCCTGCATTGTTACCAAAGATGCCGGGCTTGCAAAAAAGATCGACAAGGCAGTCTTTCCCGGCGAACAGGGCGGTCCGCACGTGCAGGTCTTTGCTGCAATGGCGACCGCATTTAAGATCGCCGGGACGGAAAAATTCAAGGCTTTGCAACAACAGATCTTACTAAACTGCAAAGCCTTGGGAGACCAGCTCGAAAAACGGGGACTGCGCCTGTCCTTTGGTGGTACCGATTCTCATCTGCTCAATATTGATTGCAAAACGGTCACCGGTAAAGATGGGGCTACCCTTTCCGGGGATATCGCCGCCCGTATTCTGGATATTGCCGGAATCGTGGCCAATCGAAATACTATCCCCGGTGACAAATCCGCATTCAGGGCTGGGGGGGTACGGATGGGCACGCCCTGGGTAAGCCAGCGCGGTTTGCTCGAAAACGACTTGCGGGAGATCGCCAACATCATCGCCGATCTTTTCAACGCCATTGAACCATATTACCTGCCGGGTGGCAAAAGCAATAATTTACGCGCAAAAATCGATTTCTCCGTACTGGAGGAAGCGAAAATGCGCATCCGTGAGCTGGCAGAAAAAGCAGGGCACGATCTCACCATCGATGACCATCCCTATCCTTTCTTCTATTACATGGATGATTATCACTCAACAGCAGAAAAAGAGCTTTCTTTTTCGATCAGCGGCGTCCAAGTGCGCCAGTTCCTCGATTATGTTCTGGCCGAAGATCTCGAACCCTTACAGGAAAATGAGGTTATGCCGGCGTCCCTGTTCATTGATGGAAGTTCATATCCGCTTTCACTCATGCATTGCGGGAAGGAACAAGGCTATACGATTTCACTCTCTTCCAAATCTGCCGGGGTAGTGATCAATTGGCTGCGTGCTCTCTCGGATGGATTCATCAAATTTGATGAGGATTTGAAGAAGAAACTACCCGGTCCAATCATCATCAAAGAAACCGAACCGGTGAAGGGATGGAAGCCAGTTGATGCTATTTCCACCAAGCAAAAACCATTCTTCATCGGGAAAGTGAAACAGATCCAGAAACCAGCAGCCTTACCACTGTTTGAATGGGAAGAAGAATCGGAAGAACTGAAACACACCTGTCTCCACCAGGTGCATGTGCATTCTAACGCCAAGATGGTCCCATTCGCGGGATGGGAGATGCCGGTTTGGTATTCATCCGTGGTCGAAGAGCATAAAGCCGTGAGGACTGCCGCCGGGCTGTTTGACGTTTCTCATATGGGCGTATTTCTCGCCGAGGGAGAATCGGCAGCAGCCTTCCTGGATAGTGTTTGCGCCAATGACATCGGCTCCCTGGAAATTGGCGAGTCGTGTTACACCCATTTTCTCGACCCGCATGCCAATGTGATCGACGATACCATCGTCTACCATTATGCAAAATACGAATACCTGGTAGTGGTGAACGCCTCCAACGAACAGAAAGACTGGAATTGGTTCCAAGCCGTAAAGAATGGAAAAGTGCTGGTAGATCTTGAAAACCCCTCTGCACATGCCTTTGGCAGTCATGTGATCTTGCATAATCTCAAGGATCCCGCCGAAGGCAAAGGTATGCGCGTGGATATCGCACTCCAAGGACCCAAGTCACGCCAGATATTATGCAGCCTGGGTTGGGATAAAGAAACAATCAAGCATATCCATGCGTTAAAACGGACCCAATTATGTGTAGGAATGCTGGGAAATACCAGCGTTATCATCTCCAGAACCGGTTACACCGGCGAAAAGATGGCATTTGAACTGTTTATCCATCCTGACCAGGCACCCAAGCTGTGGAACGATCTATTAAAGAAAGGCAAAGAGCTCGGATTACTTCCCTGCGGGTTGGGAGCACGTGACTCGTTACGAACGGAAGCCGGGTTGCCCCTGTATGGTCATGAAATGGGTGGGGTGCTAAATCTGGGAGTAAATGAAGCCGGATTTTCACTATTCGTCAAGGTTTATAAACCCTGGTTCATCGGAAGAGAAGCATATCTGGCATCCGAAATGAACAGGAAGGGTGTGGTAGTGCGTTTTCGTTTTGACCAGCAGCGCGTCAAGATGGCACATCTGGGTGACCCGGTATTGGACGAACGCGGAAAAGTCATCGGGACAGTAACCAGTTGTGCTATCGATCAGGAAGAATACCTGACCGGTCAGGCTTTCGTGGAAAACAAATACGCGACCGAGGGAACCAAGATTTTGATCTATCAGAATAAAGAAAGTCTTTCATCTGTTGATCTCCATCATCTCTCCAGCGGAGACAGGGTTTCCTTGCCTTCCATTGCCACTGTGGTCAGCCGTTTTATGAAATAAACCAAAGGAGGAAGATTCCATGGCGACATCTTGGGATAATCGTTTTGCACAAAGAACGCAAAGAATGAAGGGGTCCGTGATCCGTGAATTGTTGAAATTCACGGAGGAACCTGATGTCATTTCATTCGCAGGAGGAATGCCTGCACCGGACGCTTTTCCGATCAAGGAATTTACAGCAGCCTGCAACCACATCCTGACGGAACAGGGTGAAATGGCACTGCAATACGGTTCCACGGACGGGTATTATCCACTACGTGAAATGATCATGCACCAGTCCAGTCGCTATGGCATTGAGATCACGCCGGAAAATATCCTGATTACCTCCGGTTCCCAACAAGGTCTTGACTTACTGGGAAAGATCTTTATAAACCCCGGTGATCGCATCGTGGTAGAGAACCCAACTTATGTAGGCGCGTTGCAAGCCTGGAACGCTTACGGTGCCGAATTCATCCCTGTGCCTTTTGATGAAGAGGGGATGATCACTTCTGAACTGGAAAAGACCTTGCGCAGCAGTCCAAAATTCATCTATGTGTTACCTAACTTTCAAAATCCCACCGGCGTCACGCTTTCGTTTGAACGTCGCCTGCAACTGATCGAATTATCCGAAAAATACGGGGTTCCGGTTATTGAAGATGATCCCTACGGACAATTACGCTTTGAAGGCGAGCACCAGCCCAGCATCGTGGTGCTCGACAGCCAAACCAGAGCACAGGAACACTGTTATTCCGGCAATGTGATCTATCTCGGGACTTTCTCGAAAACACTATCGCCCGGTATAAGACTGGCATGGGTCATCGCTCCCACCGAGGTCATTCATAAACTTATCAACGCAAAACAGGGCACCGACCTGCACACCCCGACTTTCAACCAAATGATTGCTTATGAGGTGGGGAAAGACGGCTTTATCAATGAACATGTCAAGTTCATCCGCAACATCTACCGGGAACGCCGGAACGTCATGCTTGACACCCTCACAGAACATATGCCTGAGGAGGTGCGATGGACACATCCGCAGGGTGGGCTCTTCTTATGGTTGACGTTGCCGGAATGCATCAATTCACGTGCATTACTGGAAGAAGCATTGAAATTCAAAGTTGCCTTTGTCCCGGGCGATTCGTTCTACGCCCAGGGTGGTCATCACAATACCATGCGTTTGAACTTTTCGAATCCTACCCCTGAGATGATCAACGAAGGCATCGGACGCCTTGCAAAAGCGATCAAACAATTCATTGTTCAAAGTAAAAAGAATTAATTTTTTACGAGTGATTCCAGATTTTAAAATCAGCGAGAACTGATCCGCCGACAAATTCCCGCAAAATGGAATTGTCGGGAATCAATTCTTGATCAATGGGGATGAACCAGTTTAGAAACGCCAATAATCGCTTCGCTTCGCGATATTCTTCGGTACCGAAGGGGATTTGACGAAGCAGTGGTTCAGCATAGGGATACAAAGCTGCCAGTTCATATACCAATGCTGAATTAAAAATAGCATCCGCGTTTTCTTGATAGGGGAAAATATATTCCCGCTCCCCTCTCCTCACCGATTCCCACATCGAAATCGTACGTTGTGCACTAAAACTACGCGCCCATGAATCTCGCACGACCCGGCGCAGCATGCGTGTATCGGTGGTAGAAATACGGTTAAAACGATCCAGGTTCAATTGAGTTAAACATGAAATATAGATACGGAAAATCGATTGCGCAGGAAACTGTGGCAGCAATGCTGGATTCAAGCCATGAATTCCTTCCATTATGACAACCTGATCTTGAGATAAGACGACAACCTCGCCCGGTTCACTGACCCCATCATGAAAATTAAATTTTGGAAGCTGAACCGGCATACCTTTCATCAACGCCAGTAAATCCCTTTCCAGTGCGTTGCGATTGATGGCCTCAAACGCTTCGAAATTCAGATTTCCATCCTTATCTTTGGGAGTTTTATCACGGTCGACAAAGTAATTGTCCATTTCCAATGCGAAGGGTTTTATTCCATGGGTAAGCAATTGGATCGCCAACCGTTTGGAGAAAGTGGTTTTCCCCGAAGAAGAGGGACCTGAGATCAACACCAGTTTCTTCTCCGGTTTGCTGTTGGCTATCTGGGTGGCAATATCGGAGATCTTCTGTTCGTGCAAAGCTTCCGATACTAATATGATCTCATGAATACCACGATCCAAAATAGCATCATTGAGCGTGCCAACGCTGCCAATGCCTAAATTCGATAACCAATCACCATACTGATGAAATATGCCGCGCAATTTGGTGTATTGCGGCATAGGAAGTAGTTTCGTGGGAGTACTTCGCCGAGGATACTGAAGGATGAATCCTTCTTCTACCGGAACCAATTCAAAGACTTTTATAAAACCTGTCGATGGAACCATATAGCCATGATGGTAATCGCGATGTTTCTCGAGCTGGTAAAGGACCAGGTCCGGTTTATTACGATATTTGAGAAGTTGCAGCTTATCATCGTAGTGTTTGGTTTTAAAATATGCACGTGCTTCATCGAGTGAGACGACCTCACGTTTGATCGGCAGATCTTCCTGTACCAGATCATGCATCCGTGCTTCTACCCGTTCCACCTGTTCCGTGGAAAGTAACTCAACACCGTGCACACGGCAAAAATACCCGCCGCTCGGTACTGAATAATCAACCGTCAATTCCATTTCCGGGAAAACATCTTCGAAAGATGCCTGCAATAAAAACACCAGCGAACGTCGATAGATCTTTGACCCATCGGAGTCAGATATATTAACCGGCTTAACATTGGAGTCTTTCTTAACCGGATAGGTCAATTCGCGCAATTCTCCATCCATCACCGCACCTACAATGGGTATCGCATCCCATTCCGGCAATGCCTTCATGAATTCCCAGATGGGGGTATTGCGCATTCCTTCATAGGTACGCCCATCCGGCAGGTAAATTTCCACGGTTTCACGGGGATTTTCTATTTGGATGATCTTTTGTGCATTCATTCGTTTTCCGATATTCTATTGTAAAATTCAATCTTGATTATAATCATTAGGGTATCATAATGGAAAGTAACTTTTGGCGACTTATCATTAACGCTCCATCGGAAGGAGCCTGGAATATGGCAGTTGATGAAGCTATTTTAGAAGCAACTGCCGGCGCGTTGCAGCCAACGACCCTGCGTCTGTATGCCTGGAATCCAAATTGTTTATCCCTGGGTCAATCACAGTCCATATCGGATGTAGACGAAAAGCGCCTGCAAGCTTTAGGGTGGGGATTGGTGCGACGTCCAACGGGGGGCAAAGCGATATTACATGCAGATGAACTGACTTATTGCATCTGCGCATCCAAGGATGATCGACATGTGGCAGGTTCCGTGCTTGAAAGCTATCGTCACCTATCCCACGGTTTGCTGGCAGCCCTGAAAAACCTCGGACTGGCAGTGAATTCCGAACCACAGAAAAGCTCATCAGAACGAGATAATACCAACCCGATTTGCTTTGAAGTTCCTTCTGATTATGAAATCAAGCTTGAGGACAAAAAGATCATCGGTAGCGCTCAAGCACGCAAAGCCAATGGGGTCTTGCAACATGGAGCAATTCCTTTGTACGGTGATATCAGCCGTATCACGCAGGTGCTTGCTTTCGAGGATGATGAAAAAAGAAACCAAGCAACCGCTCAACTGCGTGCCCGGGCTACCAATCTGGCAACAGCCAGTAAAAACAAAATTACCTGGAAGCAGGCGGCACAAGCGCTTATCTGCGGATTTGGTAATGCACTGGACGTGGAGATCAGGGTCGGTCGTTTGAGCGATAGCGAAAGAGGAAGAGCGAAGCAATTGGTTGAAGAGAAATACGCCAATGATTCATGGACAAGGCGTATGTGAGACTCATGCAATTCTTATTGAAATGGCTGATCGTTTTTTTCATTTTTGTATTCTCTATGTTGATCATTTTTCGTTTTATCCTTCTCAATAAAACTCGTGCCAGGATCAAAACAGATCAAACAATCCCCCCAACATACGACGTGATCATCGTCTTTGGCGCAGGCATCAATCCTAATAACCTTCCCACCAAAGTCCTGCGAGACCGGCTGGATAAAACCATCCAATTATTGAATCTTAACAGATTTGAAAAGGTGTTGTTGAGTGGCGGCAAGACCAGCCGCCACAATGAAGCACAGGTGATGAACACCTATCTAACGGATCGCGGAATCTCACCTAAACTCCTGGTCATGGATGAAGCAGGAACATCCACTTTCGACACATTGAAGCGCGCCAGGGATATCTATCAAATTTCGTCAGCCATCTTGATAACGCAACGATTCCATCTCCCACGCGCCGTTGCCATTGCTTCATCTCTCGAGATGGATGTGATCGGGATCCCTGCCGATACCAAGGTATTTCGCAAAACATCCTTATTGTGGTGGCATTTCCGCGAGCTGTTCGCCTGGGTATGGACCTTTATCAAGATAAAAACCAGATAGGTACATAACTTGCAACTATATCGATCGAGAAGAATGATCGAAAGAAGACACCATGAGCACTATTTACGGAAAAGGCTTTTATATCTGGAAAATACCGAATTGCGAAGGAGGTGATCCGGCTGCCATTGCGACAGTGGCACAACAAGCCGGATTGCAGCACGTCTTGATCAAAATTGCCAATGGTATTTATGACTATAACTACGACAGCACCACCAAACAGGATCTGATTGCACCAGTTTGCGAGGCTCTGCTGGCAAAGGGCATCCGTCCCTGGGGCTGGCATTACGTTTATGGTGACTTGCCGAAAGATGAGGCAAAAGCAGCGATCCGTCAGATCACCCGTTTACCGCTGGACGGTTATATCATCGACGCAGAAGGAGATTATAAGGATAAATACACCTCGGCCAAGACCTTTATGAACGAGCTGCGCGCTGCTCTGCCCGATTTTCCCGTTGCATTGAGTTCCTATCGCTATCCAAGTTATCACCCCACCCTACCGTGGACAAATTTCCTTTCGAAATGTGACCTCAATATGCCACAGGTCTACTGGGAACAAGCACATAATCCCGGGGAACAATTACTCCGCAGCTTAAAAGAATTCCAGCTCATCTCCCCTTTTCGCCCCATCGTTCCTACCGGGGCAGCTTACGCTGCCAGTGGTTGGATACCCACGGTATCGGATGTCAACGAATTCATGGATACGGCGTTATCACTGGAGATGCCCGCCGCCAATTTCTGGAGCTGGGATTATTGCCGCGCAAAACTACCGGATCTCTGGCAGGCTATCGCAGATTATCCCTGGCCGGGCACTCCCGTGCCAGAACTTGATATTTGTGAGTTATTCATCCAGTACATGAGCCAGCGGGTGGTCTCTAATATTGTGAGTCTCTACAATGAGGATGCAGTTTTCGTGACCTCAAAAAAGACCATTCAAGGGAAAACAGCACTCAACAGCTGGTATACTGCCCTACTCACCACGCTCTACCCCTCTGCTACCTTCACATTGGATTCATTTAGCGGGTCAAACAGCACCAAAAGAATAACCTGGAAGATCACCACAACCTCCGGTTCCATTCAGATCGAAGATACCATCGGATTAAGGGATAAGAAGATCAGCTACCATTATTCTTCTATCCAGTATTAACAAAAAAAACCGAGGAAATTTCCTCGGTTTTTTCCAGTCATCTTATTTTATTCTTCATCCTGATCATCGTCATCAGAATCATCATCCAAAATATCCAATTCGTCGGTTGTCAAATCATCCTCAAGATCGATGTCCGTGATATCCCGATCGGAAAGTTCATCGAAGGGCATTTCGTCGGTAGGAATCTCCAGCGTTCTGACATGTGCCTGTTCGATCGGCTCATCATTGGCGATGGATTCGATTAAAGAGATTCGATTTTCGGAAAAACCTGTGCCGGCAGGAATCAATTTCCCGATAATCACATTCTCTTTCAACCCATACAATGGATCCTTATCCGCCGAAATGGCAGCGCGTGAAAGTTCCTTGATGGTGTGCTGGAATGAAGCGGCTGAGAGGAAAGAATCCGTGTTCAGTGAGGCTTTCGTCACACCCAGCAATATATCAACGTAACGGGCAGGTTTCTTTCCCTGGGCAATGATCTCTTCATTGATAGCCTTGATCTCCAAACGATCCACCATTTCATTAGGCAGCAAATCGGTATCACCTGCGCTGATGATGGTAACCTTGCTCAACATCTTGCGGATGATCACCTCAAAGTGCTTGTCATTGATATTCTGCCCCTGGGCACGGTAAACGTTCTGGATATCTTCCAGCAGATAATGATAGGCTGCATCACGTCCTTTCAACCGCAGGAGTTCATGCGGATTGATCGAACCTTCAGTCAATGGCTGTCCTGCTTCCACCTCTTCACCGTCTTTGACGATGATACGCAGGGTGGAGGGGATATCCATTTCCTCTTCCTCGACACTATCATAGCTCACCACAATAGTACGACCATCCAAACGTACACGCCCGGCATGTTGTGCATTGATGGTCAGTTCTTCATTTTTTGCCAGAACATCACCGGCAGCTGCTGTGGTTTCTTCCTTGGCAAGGATCTCCCACTCTTCCGGTACAGTATATTCATCACGGATCAGTTCACTGTAGGTGATGCGTATGCTATTTTGATCGCTGGCATTGTTAGACGAGATAATCGCAACCTTGCCAGTAATAGGAGCGATGATGGCTTCCCCTTTGGGAGTCTTCCGTGCTTCAAAAAGCTCTTCAACTCTAGGGAGACCAGTGGTGATATCCGTTGCCGCAGCCACACCACCCGTGTGGAAGGTACGCAGGGTCAACTGGGTACCTGGTTCACCGATGGATTGTGCAGCAATGATGCCCACCGCCGTTCCAGGTTCGACCATCTTGCCACGACCAAGATCAATACCATAGCATTTCGAGCATATTCCATGCCGCAGTTCACAGGTCAAAGGAGAGCGAACTTTCATCTCGGTAATTCCAGTCGCGAGCATGGAATTGATCAGATCAATGGTCAATAGTTCATCCCTGTCAGCTAAAACTTCACCGGTCTTGGGATCCACTACTGCTTCAGCTAACAGACGTCCTTTTAACCGCTCTTGAATACTTTGTCCGGCAACATCATCGGTGGTTCTGATCCACAATCCTTCCTGCGTTTCACAGTCGTCTGCATTGATGATGACATCCTGAGCAATATCGACCAGCCGCCGGGTAAGGTAACCAGCATCTGCTGTACGTAAGGCGGTATCTGCCAGACCTTTACGAGCGCCATGAGTAGAGATGAAGTACTCCAGGGCAGTTAACCCCTCGCGGAAATTCGATTGGATGGGCAAACGGATAATACGTCCTGCCGGATCCGCCATCAAACCACGCATACCCGCCAACTGTGAAATAGGTCCGAAACCACCTTTGGTAGCACCGGAGTTCGCCATCGTGGCCAGGTTTCCACCCGGATCCAGGTGTTCTTTCACAGCATCCGCTACCTCTTTGGTGGTGTCCTGCCAGACCTTGATCACCTGTTCATCCATCTCCAACTCGGTCAACAACCCGCGCCGGTAAGATTTTTGAATCGCTTCTACTTTTTCCAGAGATTCGGTCAGGATCTCTTCCTTCTTAGGCGGGATGGTAATGTCACCCACCGCCACCGTGGTACCAGAAAGCATGGCGTATTTAAATCCGATGTCCTTTACATCGTCAGCTATGCGCGTGGTAGTATCTTCTCCACACAGCTCATAGATATTGGCGATCAGATCCTTGATGGCGCCTTTTTCCAGGGTGCGATTGGTAAACATCACTTCTTCCGGCAAGATCTTATTGAAAATAGCGCGCCCGACCGATGTTTCAATGATGCGCGTTTCGGGTTCAGCCAGACGTTTGCCGTCTTCGGCATACCAGGTCCTTGCCCGGATCCTGATGGGGGTATGTACTTTCACCTGATCCAACTGGAACGCCAGTTCCACTTCATCGATCGACGAGAAAGTGATCAATTCTTCGTTCTTTTTCTTCTTGGCAGGCTCCATCGTCAGATAGTAAACCCCCAGCACCATATCTTTGGAGGGGGAAATGATCGGTTCACCATCGGCCGGCTTCAACAGGTTCTTGGATGCGAGCATCAGGTTGCGCGCTTCCCAAACCGCTTTTTCCGAAAGTGGAACATGAACAGCCATCTGATCACCATCAAAGTCAGCGTTGAACGCAGTACACACCAGCGGGTGAAGCTGAATTGCACTACCTTCGACCAGAAGAGGTTCAAATGCCTGAATGCCAAGGCGGTGCAGGGTGGGAGCACGATTCAACATGACAGGGCGGTCTTTGATGACCTTTTCCAATACTTCCCAAACTTCCGGACGATTACGCTCGATCAGGCGTCGGGCACCTTTTACATTGGCTGCATATTCACGCTTTACCAGACCGGCAATCACGAAGGGGCGGTACAGTTCCAGAGCCATATTCTTAGGCAAACCGCATTGATACAATTTCAGTTTTGGCCCGACCACGATCACAGAACGTCCGGAGTAATCAACACGCTTCCCAAGCAGATTGCGGCGGAAACGTCCTTTCTTGCCTTTGAGCATATCGCTCAACGATTTCAATTCACGCCTGCCACGGCGGGATAAGGCTTTGCCGCGCTGGGAATTATCGATCAGAGAATCGACCGCTTCCTGCAACATGCGTTTTTCGTTGCGGACAATCACATCCGGAGCGCCCAACTCGAGCAATCTCTTGAGCCGGTTGTTGCGATTGATCACACGCCGGTACAGATCATTGAGATCCGAGGTGGCAAACCGTCCACCATCCAGCTGCACCATGGGGCGCAGGTCAGGGGGGATGACCGGTAAGATCTTCAAGATCATCCATTCAGGGCGGTTATTGGAGCGGCGGAAGGCTTCCACGACTTTCAAGCGTTTGGTTGCCTTTTTGCGTTTCTGTTTGCTCTTGGTGGTGCGCACTTCGACCCATAGTTCTTCGGCGAGCTTTTCCATATCCAGACGACTGAGAATGTCATAAAAAGCTTCTGCACCCATATCGGCGCGGAAGACCTGTCCGTAATGCGAACGCAATTCACGATATTTGTTCTCACTGATAAAAGAGAGGGGTCGTAAACTTTCGATCTCATCCCGGCGCGCATCAACCTCATGATCGATTTTTGCAGTCAATTCTTCTTTCTGATCCAGTAACTTCTGTAATGTCAGATCGGCTTCTGCTTTTACCTGTTCGATCAGCAGGTTGTTCTTTTCTTTTTCCTTTTCAATCTCAATGGAGACTTCAGCTTCAACAGATTCCAGTTTTTCCTGAACGTGTTTTTGAATGCTGGAGATCATCTTGGAAGTAACTTCCTCACCAGCATTGACAACGGTGACATCAATGGTTTTCAATTTGATATCACTGCGAGTTTTCTTGCCGACTTTTTCTTGAACGGATTGTTCCAGATTCTGACCTTCTTTGATGATCGGAGCCATTTTTTCAGCAATCATTTCATCTTTTTTGGAGGTCAATTCGGCATTTCGAGCTTTGATCTCTTCTACTCGAGAATTCTTATCCGTTTCCACTGCTTCAATACGACTGGTCAAGTCATCGATCTGCTCGGTAAATTTAGCACTGACTTCGTCTTCGATGCGGTTCAGGGCTTTTTGCTTAGAATCCTCATCCACATAAGTGACGATGTATTGAGCAAAATAGAGCACACGGTCCAAATTCCTGCGGGAAATATTAAGTAACGAACCAAGATAAGAAGGGACCCTCCGGCTATACCAGATATGGGCAACCGGAGTCGCCAATTCAATATGTCCCATTCTTTCACGGCGAACAGAAGAGCGCGTTACTTCCACCCCACACTTATCACAGACAATGCCTTTGTAGCGGGGATTTTTATACTTTCCACAATAACACTGATAGTCACGGGTCGGACCAAAAATCGCCTCACAAAATAACCCATCTTTTTCGGGTCGCAGGCGACGATAATTAATCGTTTCGGGTTTTGTTACTTCCCCATAAGACCAACTCTTAATTGTTTCGGGAGATGCAAGTCTTACTCGGAGCGCCATCAGACTTTTCGTTTCCACTTATTAGCCTCCTTAGATACATACCGCTTGAGTTAAAATTGTTACACTTGGATTTATCATTTATCAAAACAAACCTGCATTATACCATAAATTTCCCCGAAATACTCTGATTAATTTTTTCTTTTTTATGTCTCTTGTGGCTTGTCGATATTCTTATAGGAATGGATTGCTATTATAAACGATAAATAACCGAGAATTAAACTCGTGACAAAGGGAAGGATCAAATTCAAGAATCCAGATAGAACGGACTGGAGAATAACGGGGATAACAGCAGTAAGCATCCCCATTACATAACCCACTGCACTGATTTGTGGGGCAAAACCATTTAACAGATAGCTACTTTTTGATCTTCTGATCACGTCAAAAGCAGCCATGCCCACTACCCCAGCAACGATCCCCGGGATCAACAAAAGGGAACCCATATTCGTACTCTTCGTGATAAAAGCGACAATGATAAATCCTACTGTGCATAGGAAAAATGCAGCCAAGTAGCCCGGACTCAGATCCAAAACAATCAAACTCTTATGTGAAACCGGAAGTTGTTTGGTCAACTGCCAACATGCCAGATCATTGCGCAGTCGTTTCACAGATAATTTTCCTAATTGAATGCTCCAAAAAGCGATCGAAAAAACACGACTACCAAGATCAGGAATGAAAATCATCGCGATTGGAAGAATGAGGATCGCAATCCAATTGAATATGGATGCGAAGTCTAAACTGCGGCTTATTTGTATTAATTCTTTCCAGATTAATGCACCATCTCCTTTAAGCTTCGGTATGCGAGATGGCGCGTGGCTAACCCCCAACCTATGGCGAACTTTCAATTCATCTGTATAAGACGTCAACCCAAATTGGGACATCTTTTCGAGAGTTCCTATTCCTTTTGTCTCTTGGGCAGCACGGGCAAGATTAAATGAACCTGAGACCCAATACAGCATTCCAATAAGAAATATAGCCAAACTCCAATTTACAATCATGGAGAGAAATAGGTTATTTCCCCCAAAACCAGCCTGGACAAGGGCTAATGCATTAAAACCCAGATCCGGTCCATGCCCCGCTGCATAGGTTAAGAATAAAAACAATACCAGCGAAGAAAAAATCATGACCGGCAATCTAAGCCATCTTCGCTCAACATCTTTCTGAAGTCGTAGAACACCCAAAATCCATTGTGCAGAAAACAAAGTTAACTGAACCGGTATCACATCGATCCAGGCGCGAAGACCATATCCGAAATAGCCAGCCATTGAACTAGCTCCATGGGAACCAGCCATAGCAACTTCTGCAACAGAAAAACCGATAACGATCGTCGACAACCAGATGAGAAGGGCGCTTTTTAGCCAGGGGAGAATAAACCAGCGCATTACAACGGCACGCCGGTCAACGGGCATTGAACACAGCCACTCAGCATCCTGCTCTGAAAATGAGATTGGGCTACGTTTCAAAGATTGTCTTAATGCAAGGAGATTCCATATTCCTAAAATGAGTATTTCCAAGAATGTGGCTGCAGAAACTGGATCTTTCACATTGATAATATTTAATACAGCAGCACCACTCTGCGCCAGAAACGTTAGCATCGCAAACAACCAGATACTAAAAAATAATATAAGATAGATAAAATATGCTCGATTATTGAACGAACGGTCATCTTTATCGTAGGAAACTATCGATAACCAGAAAATGAGTTCGCTTTCTTCCTGTTTTGTACGTAACCAATGAATGGCATTCATATCACTCTATTTCAATCAGACCACGTTGAATTTTTAGTTTATGGTCCCCCAATTGGTCAATGAAGGCTGAGTCATGAGAAGATAGCAGAATGGTTTTTTCTTGCTCCCGTAAAAGGCATAGTTCATTGATCAACATTTCAACCCCTGCAGAATCAAGTGCTGAAGTTGGTTCATCCAGTAGAATGACCGAAAATGGGCGAATAAGGGCAAGAGCCAAGCCCATTTTCAGACGCATTCCACGCGAATAATTGTGGGGGAAAAGATCTCGTGCTTCCCATAAATCAAGTTTCTCTAATAAAACTTTCGCACGTTGATCGAAATCTTCTCCGATTCCATTTGCCATGGCAACAAATTGCAGATGTTCCCAGGCAGTTAATTCAAGATAAAAATGAGGAACATCCGGGACGAATACAACCCGACGATGGAACTCAACTTCGTTTTTATATAAATCAAATCCGTCGACGGAAACCGCTCCGCTGGTAGGTCTTATCAGACCTACCAGGCACGACAAAAATGTAGTTTTGCCTGATCCATTCGGTCCAGATAAGGTAGTGATCTTTCCCGTATCAAGTTCCAATGATACCGGAGCCAACGCCAGAAATGAATCATACTCTTTCGACAATTCTGAAACAATAAATTTTGATCCCATTTTCATCTTTTATTGAATGATCCTTGTTTTTTATAAATCCGAATTGGGGACCCCAATTCAATTATTTTCTTTTACGGGTTGGGAATTATTTGAGAAATAAATCCGGAACAGGGTTCCTTTCCCAAGTTCACTTTCTACTGAGATAGTCCCCTTATGGGCATTGATGATGAACTTACTTATGTATAGTCCCATTCCAGCATCTTTGCCATTATCCTCCCCCTTTCCTTTGGGATGATAATATTTTTCGAAGATAAAGGGAATATCAATAGACGCAATACCCGGTCCGCTATCCTTAATAGTAATGTTAATCCCATCCTCTTCCTGAATGGCATGGACCTCCACCGTCCCTTCCATATCCGAGAATTTAATGGCATTATGTAATAGATTATAGAAAGCCTGGTTGAGTAGGACTTTATCACCGTACAAATTCAGATCAGCCGCAATATCTTCCGTTTGGACTTTCACGCGCTTCTGTGTTGCAAAAGATTCAAGCTGAGCGGTGATCGCCTGGAGCAACTCCCGAAGGTTCACTTCATCATCAGAGATCTCCATTCCGTTTTCAATGCGATCCTCCAACAGAATTCCTTCCACCAAGGAAGTGATGATCTCAAGACCATTCTTGATCTTGTCGAGATAATCCTGCTGCGTAGGATTCAACTCACCGACCATGGGCAACATCTTTGAATAGCCCTGCATGATGGTGATGGGAGAACGCAGGTCATGACTGAGCATGGTCACAAAATCACGGGTTATTTCCTCACGTTTCTTTTCGTGGGTGATATCTTTCATCAACAAAACCGATACCTGCCCGATGTGCGGGTCGGTATTGTTGAATATCTCAATCTCATATTTATCCCCGCCGGACATATCCTTGGTAAGGATCGCATGTGCCTGAGAGAGGTTGCGCATCAAAAGATTGTAAATTTCATTTTCCTGCACTCGTTTTGCAATGCTGGTGTGTTGTTCACTGGAATCAATTTTCAAAAATGCTTCCCCGGCTTTGTTGCCATATAAAAGGATCTGATCCACGAAGATGAAAAGAGGATAATTCAATTCATCGAAAAGCTGGGATAGGATTTTCTTTTCCATCAGCCACTGCTGCAGTCTGTCGATCTCCACTAAATGATGGCTGAATTTCTCCACATTCTCGGAGAAATCCTGCATATATTCCTGTGAAAACTCCCGGGTGCTTCGAAAAGCTGCCCAAAGAATAGCTTTACGTTGTGCATCCATCGGAAAGGAGGAAATAATCAGTGCTTGCGGGAAGGGTTTGCCAATAGCACGATTTAACTGGTGAAAGCGGGCGGTATTACCGATGACCAATTGCGATTGGTCTTCAATCACATCCAAAATTTGCTCATCCAGATAATCATAAGCCTGGCTATCTTCTATCTGTGCCGCCACATACATTCGAGGGGCTTGAGAAGAAAGCTGGCTCTCTACCGCAACCTTTAAAAAGAGCACCTCCTCTTGCAGAAATGGTTGCAAAGCTCGCCCAACCACATCCTTGAATAGTTCTGTATCCGCATAGCTACCCCACAACTCCAGATAGGCTTCGGTTTCCTGGTTACGTTTATCCAACCGTTGGAAAACTCCTTTAAGTACTGTGACAAAACGCCGTAGAGATGGTGGCAGTGACTCTCTTGGTGACGGACGAGCGCCGTCCATACCATCCGCCGTAAAACGATTGGTCAGCGCGGCGATAGCATTCTCCAATTTGATCCAGCGTAACAGATAATACCCACCCACCGATAATGCAGTAATGATGGTGCCCAGGAAAAATGGCAGGAATGATTGGAAAAAATCTTCCAGAAAGAACGTACGATCCAGTGACATTTCCAAACCCCAGTTTTCTAATCCCATGGGGGCATACACAACCGCGGCTACGGTGTCCTTCTCATCTGCAGACGGATCCCAGGGGACGCGCAAATTCGCCATGGTATTGACAAAAGTGGTCTGCAACCCATTCGACCGGGCAGTATCTAATAAAGTAGATAATGCCAGAAAGATGGGATTGTTTTTAATATCCATGCGAGCGATCACAACCCGTGTTACCTTCCCGGAGGTTCCTTTTACCGGGTAGATAATACTGACATCAAAACCGGATTCACCCAATGGGGAAAAAGCACCCTCTATGGAATCATTTTGTACAGAATCCTGGAAAGCAGCAATCTCTCCCTCTGAGGTCTGCAGTTCATCTTCCCTGATCTGTGGATACGTGAAAAGTAATTCACCCTGGGTATTAAAAATAAAGAAAGCATCCAAGTTTTGAACCGGTTGGAAGATCGGGCTGACCATCTCTCTCTGTTCAACGCTATCACTCCCCAGAACTACATCTTGGGGGAGCTGGTCGATGCGAATCGCATTAGGAGTAAAAACGGATAGAACAGCCATATTGATATTCTCAATACTGCTGGTCATGCTGGTTTTCCACTTGGATAACGAACTCGCGCGGGCAACATTCCATAAAACGGTCAGGATCAACAGGGTTAGATAAAACAGTCCCAGCAGGTGTGTGAACATGTTTTTTGTTGTAGTTTTCCCGGGTACTTTTCGTTCAGTGTTTTTCTGAACCGGTTGGTTATGATTCAGGTATTCTACAAAAAATCCAGCTAAAAATAGTTCACTGATACGCGAGATGTAGAATACCCAACCGGCATGAAAGCTATCATCCAGGCGAACCGCCAGATGGCGCGCCGATCCCGCGAATCTCTCCAGAAAAAATAACGGGAATGCCAGCACGATCACCAATCCAAGCATGACCAACGGATGGCCGTTATATCGTTTAAATTGAGGGGAATGGGATGCCATCATGCGATTGAACAACAATGCGATCGAGATCATGAGCAATATATAGAAAATGGAATGCTCATAAAATCCGCTGAAAATAAGACCGCCCAACGTTGCCAGAGAAATGCTCAGGATATGCTTCCCGAATACGGCAGCTGCCATCCACGGAATCGCTTGTAAGATGATGAAATAGAAATCATTCCCACCCTGTGCGGCGTTGGGAAAAACATGGATGTTGAAAGGAAATATTTCAACTCGAAATAAAGATGAACAAATGAGTGTAAGGAAAATATAGAAAAGCCAGTTAAGGGGATTCTTTTCTGCTACGCGAAATTCAGAATAATATTGAAATAACAAATAGACCAGGATCCCCACCCATAAGCAGAATAAAAGCCAATCCCAAAGACTAAGCGGGATTTTTATAACAAAGCTGGATGAGATCTGCTGTAAGAATGAATCCATTGTCTATTCATTATATACTTTACTCTATTTTATACCGTTATACCCGCTTTCCGGTTATTGTTCTGCCAGTATTTGTTGTAATAGAACGCATTCCTGTGTTGGTGAGGTGTTTGTTCTAACAGGGATAACCAGTCAGAGTATTGTTCTTTTTCCATTGCGAAAGCACTTTTCGTAAGCTTGAACCTGCTCTGTGCATCACTGGTTTTCAAATCGCCCACCATTTTTTGGAACCGTTTCTCCAAATCTGCAATAGCCGGTTCCAGCAGCATATGGCGTGTGGGAAAATCCCGTAAAACACTGCGATGAACGCGCTCATGCTGCCACCACAGACAATTTTCATCAAAATGGTGGTCTGGTTGTGGACCGATATCCGGCAATCCGGATGATAACCAAACCGGTTTGAAAACGGACAAACATGGTGCAGAGGTGCCGGTCGCCCAATGGGTTATCCCATCTTTCCGGTATTGCGTGATCAGTGATGCCACCGATTGGCTGTTACGGATCGGTCCGGGAGCAGCATGCATGCACACATTCCACGCCGTCAAGGTGCGATCGGGGAAACTATCTTGCGGATTCAATTGATGAGAACGCAATATGTGCTTCATCATAGAAAAATCAAGTTTCCCTTTATTGGATTCGAGCAAATCCATCACATGGCAGCGCCGTTCACAACCCTGACTGAATTTGGTAAAAAGGAAATCGGAGTAAGCCTGCGCAAAATTGAAATTATGGACGTCCCTGCACCACTTATGCTCGTAAGCATATGCGATCAGATCATCCGAGATCATATCCCATTCAGTGGTGATGCTGGGAGCGTTGGAGATAGCGTAGAAATCGGTTACCTTCCTGGCAATCCACATCTTCTCTACGGTTTCCAGCACATAAGCTTCTTTCCCATCCATGATGAGAAAACTGTTGTGATAATATAGTCCATGCTCGGCACTACAGTTGCCGCTTTGACCATACTGTTCAAGCAAATTCGTGATGGTTTTCAGCGCTTCCAGAGCCGTACCGGAACGCTCCAGCGCCAGACGCAGGTAATCCATGCCGATCAAGCCAGGTTCTTTTTTTGCAGGCACTCTGGTAAAAATAGCTTCATTACCGATCACTACACCGTGTTCATTCGCCCCCATCTCCGCGCCCCACATCCAATAGGGTTGGGAGAGCAACACCTGATACGTATGGCGCACCTGGGGCAGCTCAATATAAGTACAGCGCAGTTTTTCTCCAGCCCGGTGATCGTGAGCAGGGATGATGGTGAGATATTGCGCTTCATTGGGCTCACGGTCTGAATTCTTGGCGAAAAACGCACTTCCATTTCCGGTTGCATTCGAAAGCACTACACAGGTATCGCACATGCTAACCCTCCTTTACATGAGATAATATTTCCTCCACCACTTGCGAAATGCTCTTATCGTTTGTGTCGATCATGATGGCATCCTGGGCCGCTTTGAGAGGCGCCAGTTTACGGGATGAATCGATCTTATCTCTCTCTTCCAGCGAGCGTTGAATTTCTGCTAAATCAGTCTTCTTCCCGCTTTGTCGCGTTTCGAGGAAACGTCGCTTTGCCCGCTCTTCAACCGAAGCAATCAAGAAAAATTTATAGGCAGCATCCGGTAGTACAACCGTGCCGATATCACGCCCTACCATGACGATATTTCCACGCAGCCCTATTGCTCGCTGCTTGGCAGTCATCGCCTGGCGCACCCGATGGTAAGTCGAAACCAGCGAAACATTATCCCGCACCCGGTCCTCGCGAATGGACCAGGTGGCATCCACCCCATCCAAAAACACATCGTACTGGCGCCCATCATTCTTGCTGGGAGGATAGATATCGATACAAATCTTCTCGGCTTTTTCGCTCACAGTATCTTCATCGCCAGGGTCAATACCAGCTTCAAGCACTGCTAAAGTAACTGCTCGATACATGACACCGGTATCGAGAAATTGAAATCCCAGTTTTTCCGCCAATTCCTTCCCGACCGTGGTTTTCCCGGACGCAACCGGACCATCAATGGTGATTGCATTATTCAATTTCATAATGCCTTTCTGAAAGCTTAAAATTTAAACCACAGAGCAACATGTACAAGGTCGAGGGAACCTCTGCGGTATATTAACCATTCTAATATTTCATTGGGAAGAAATCCAGAATAATCAACCTTAAAAACCTTAACATTACTTAAAAGCGCCAAATCCTGCCCATAAAAACCATCCGGGGGATCGATCTGTGGGTCACGGTTGATCATCACATCAAATTGACCACTGTTCAGTGTCGACGCCTGTACCACTTCGTGCAATTGATAATCCCGCAGCAGCCATTTCATACTCCGGGTGAATTCACCTGACGAAAGCCCGATATGCAGATCTGCCGGAAAAATACCCTGTGAAATCCGGTATTCCTCGATCTCATCGAGCAGGGTATCTG
The DNA here is from genome assembly GCA_012797815.1 of Chloroflexota bacterium. GTDB lineage: Bacteria > Chloroflexota > Anaerolineae > Anaerolineales > Anaerolineaceae > UBA4781. Next base: position 22,826 of record JAAZOK010000009.1, read on the forward strand.
CATTATGCAGATAAGGTGCTTCGCGAACCACTTCATATTCCGCATTACCGGAGAGATTGGCTGCGCGATTGGCAGTACGCCATAGCCCCAGCATGCCAAGCAATAGAAATAATGCTTCCACCACCTGCATGGCAGCATTTCCAGACCAGCCATAGCTATACAGCAAAATGAATAGCAAGCACAATATGACCGGTACAACCAGCAACAGCAAATTCTTCTGCACATCCAATCCCAGCGAGATCAGATAGGATAAACGCAGGATTTGCAGAGCCAAATAAATAAGGACCACCAACCCGATCAGACAGGGGATGAGCAGTTTCCTCCAGTTATGATAGATGTTTTCAGCAATGCGAAATAACTCCGGAGCTGCCAGCAGCCACATTGGAATGCTCACCCAGGCTATCGAATAGAGAGAAGATCCCAGAAAGAGATATACCAACAGCGCCAGTACCATCCAGGTCGCTGCAAATTGTTTTAATGGTGCTCGCTCAGGATCTCTACGAAAGATGGCGGCAATGCTCAATACCAAACCAAAGGCTGAATAGAACAAAAAGATCGCAAATCGCAATTGAGCAGGGACTGTCAACGCCATATCGCCCGGTTTCGATGGACTGAATAAAAGCGCCAGCGATTGAACGGGGTTCAACAATCCACCAAGACCGGTAAAGAAATGGGTGCTGATGACCAACCAGACCAGCATGGCGAATAAGAAGACAGGTGAGTTCATTTTGACGGATTGAAATGGACAGGTAAATGCCTCCTGCCGCTCTGGCGCGCTGCGAAGCAAGCGCTGAAACAGTTTTTCCAGCAACCACACTCCCGCCAGCAAAAACAGTGTTCCCCAAAACGAAGCTCCGGTGAGCGTACCAAAAACAAAAAACAGCAAGGCTTTTAAATATTCTTGTCTCCAAATAAATGCCAGCATATATAGCACAAATACCAACCCCAACATGAAACTATCCGCACTGCGCGAAATCTGGATCAGAACGGGATCCAGCGCCAGACAAAGAGCCAGGACCAAACCGGTTTTTTTGCCTGCTTTCTTCTCCAACAAGAATGGCCATAAAACCAGCAAACTCCCCACCAGTGCCGGTAAAAAGCGACTGCTAAAATTATTATCCCCGAATATTGCAAAGAATATGCTCGTGAAGAATGTGTAAAAAGACGAGATACCCCCACAATCCAGGCTGTGTACATCCAGTGCACATAAAGCAGCCTGTGCCTCATTTTCAGCCAGCGGGGTTTGACCGAGATTAACCAGACGCAATAACAAAGCGATGACAAAGATCATCCCATAGACAAGCTGAAGTATTGTGAATTTCTCAGTTTTCTTCATCGGCATCCTTCTCAAGGATATGCATATAGTGTAGTGCCACTTTGTTCCAAGATCACGGTCAGATTTTCAACGAATTTGGTTTCCTCCACCGCATAAGTGCTGCGTTCCATATTCCCAACCACAAGATAATGCACTCCATATTGATCCAATATTTTCTTGGCTGTAAACCAATCGCTGGTTTCATATAAAGTTTGCAGATCGGCTTGCCGGGATCCCATTTCCGCCGCCCCACCGCGCCACTGCATCTCGTGTCCCGGCCAACCCAGCACATTGGGATAACCGGTATTGGTCGCAATGCGGGCATAGCCACTATAACTGCCACCCACCGCTTCTGCCACAACACCATAGGGCAAAGTTTGCAGCTTAGCGATCACAGCGGCATCTCCTGCACTGGACCACTCCAAATAGGCACTGCCATCCAGCGTCCAATTCTGGGGGTCAGTGTAAGCAACACGATCACGGTACACATAAACAGGGTATGCACAACAGACTACGATTGTTATAACGGAAACGATCTTGAACGCCATTCCTTTAAAATTCCGTAACGACTCCCACAATACGACCAACGCAAATGAAGCTGCGATCGACCACACCATCCAGGTTTGGAAATAAAACTTGAAGATGGTATTCATGCGATTCTGAAAAACATCCACCAAGAAGAAGAATTCCGGAAACAAGCATAAGCCAATTCCCAACAGGATCAAAAGCTGCACGAAGGTATGGATGGGTGCGTTCCGATCATCTGCCGGTTCAGTAGCAGTGGTTTTGCGAAACAGATAGCGCGCCACCAGATAGAGCATCACCAGCAGCAAGATCACCACACTTGAATCTTGGAAGCGCCGGAGAAATGTTTCTTTTATCAACGATGCTATATCCCCTGCTCCGTAGATGCTTGCAAAGGCATAGGCACTCTGAATGGCGGTGGAAAGGCGCGTTTGCACTCCACCAATCCAATTCTGCAATCCGGTCCAAACAGAAATGGATACCTGCCTGGATAAGGGAAACAACACATCCAACAACCCCAGTATTAGCGCGAACAACAGCACATAGCGGACGATCTTTCCATCCGCTGCTTTCTGTTGGTGATTGCTCCACCATAAATATACCCACAGGATCAGCAGAAATGGCAAGAACATGACCAGAAAATGAATCCCGCGCGTTCTATAAATCAGGCTGGGCAGGATACCACCCGCCTGGGATGCAAATCCGAGGAAGAAGGGCAAATAGATCAGTCCACAAGCCATAACCAGCAGTATCAGTTTCCAAATCACCGCCCACACCGTCTGCCAGCTCCAACCGTCACTACGGATACGCTGCAGCAAAAAAACCAATGCAAAAAGACCAATGCCGGCGGGGAAATCCCAGGTATTCATGAAAAGCATGCCCCCCAGGATAGCTGCCGTACTCCATAAATTTTTCTGCTTTAAGAAATCTTTCCATGAACCCGGATTGTGCAACCAGTCAGAATCACCCAAGAAAAGATTCAAACTCACAGCGATGCACAATAAAAAGAAGGGCATGGATAACACATGAGGGTGCAGGTCTGCCAGGTAAAAGGTAAACGCCGGGAACTCATCGATCACCTCCCGAAAGTTTCCAGCTACGTCATAATCACTTATCACGCGTGAAGCGCGCCACCACCAGGTGCCCGCACTGCGCTGGGGCGTCCACTGGCTTATAGCCGAAGGTGCCTGATCCAACTCCTGGATATCCAGCCATTCCCAGAATGCCGATTGCTGCTCCCCCCGCGCATCCGTACTCCAAAAAGCGCCGGAAGCATGTAGCATTTCCAGCCCCCCTTCTGCATTACTGACCACCAGGATAAAGAAGGGTGCCAACAGTGCCAGGAAAAGGATGCCTTTTTTTAGATAATGTGGATTATTATGTCTATGCGCAAAATATGCGCTCAGCAGTTCATACAGTAACCCATAGGCAGCCACGCAAATCAGCCCCACCCATACGGCAAGCGCCAGATTGAAAGCCACACTGCCGGCTACACCACTTACACTTGCCAGCAGCGCCACCATCAAGTAACCGAAATAGTAATAGGATATGGAATAGCCTGAAAGCCAGGGATCGCTGGGCGGAAAGTGCGGCGAGCGCAGAATGGCATTGATGAAGGCGAGCTCCATCGGTTTTTCTGTGCCGGTCAGGTTGGGGGACATGGCACGCAGCAGGGCAGTGCTCACAAAGGCTATCAAAAAAAGCAACTCAACCCCCACCCTGAAACGCTTATTGTCTACCCATGCCTGCCGGATAAGGGTCCGTTTTCGGACAAGAATCACTCCATTGATCAGAACCACCAGCAACAACGCACTGAGCGCACCCGTGCCCGAATTGGGCAACAACCCCAGGATATTGGTGATCCAATAAACATACCCCCATAACAGCAGCCCCAGGATCTTGGAAAAGGCATAGCCCTTCGTTTTCAACTTTGAAAATAAGATGGTGGAGAGCGGATAATTGACCCAGCCCAACAAGAGTATCAGCAAGTACCAGATGAGCATCTGTTTGTACATGACTACTCCATTACCTTCAGGATGATTGTATCCTTATACGTGAAAACTGTCTGCCAGTAGATGCCATCATACTCCGAAAATTTTGCCAGCCCGTCCTGCCCATAGATGATATTTTCCAGCTGACCTACCACAATGTATTGCACGTCATACTGATGCAGAAAATTCAGAGCAGCGGTTATATCCGTTGTATTATAAAAATCCTCCACATCGTCAAGACGATCGGTCACATAATTGGCAGGCAAGATCTGTTTTTGCTGGCGTTGATGCCAATCCCAACCGATCACCGCCGGTAAGCCGGTATAGATGGAATAGCGGTTTCCCCACTGGTAAAGAGAGACATGCCCCTCTACAATGACGGGAGAAGCGGGAATATTTTCCTGCATCCACATGATCGCCCGATAATCCTGCTCCAGGTCCATGGTCACGCCATCCTGCCAGTATACAGAACTTTGCATGTAATCCATCCCATCCAGCGTCAGCGGGACATCACCCGATATGCGGTCGGTTATTTTATCCAGGCTGGCTACCAGCGGGTACATCAGCCCGCACACCAGTAGCATAATCGCAAACCCGCGCCACACCTTTTTCCAGGCGGATAAGCCTTCCAATGAGACACGCGGGAACAGGTCGACGAAACAAAAGGTTGCCGAAAGCCCCAGAAATGTCCAGGCTTGCAGATAGAATTTAAACACCGTGTTCATCCTGCCCACATCTCCGCTCAATACGATCACTTCCACCATCAAGAGCATAGCAGATCCTGCCAGTTCAAAGAGCAAGATCACGCGTTCACGCAAAGGAAGAGTGTCATCCAGCAACAACAGGAAAACCCATACCGACAGCGGGACCATGATGATCGCAATGGAAACACCCTGCAGCAGGAGTAACACGATGACAACCAGCAGCAAGAGGATGCCACCACACACGAATATCCGGTAAGGTTTTAGTTTTTTAAGAAAAGTAATGGGTGTATCAGCCAACCAGGCGCGCGTCTTGATGACCAGCCAGGAGATAATGAAGAACAGGAAAATACCCCAATGAGTTATCAATGAAGAAATGGGAGTATGCGTTCCCTGCCAGGCTTGCACACTGGTATATCCTGCCCCATAACTGTTGTGATAGGGTAGATAAAAAAGATAAGAGGACGCAGCAAAAAACAAAACGGAGATCACACAGGAAATCCCCTGTTTATATGGCTGCGAAAATTGTGGGAATACAGACTCATATACACGCTTACGCCGGAAGTGCTCATAGATGATCGCCAGGATTCCCAGCAGCAAATAGACCGGATAATCCCAGGTGTTGGTCACCGACAGCACCCCAACCAGCAGCCCCCCACCTAAAAGCTGGAACAGCCACTGCCAGGCGGGCTGCTGGTCATCTTTCTCTTGTTTTAAAACAATGGCGAGGAAAAAGCCGAGTGCCAGTAAGGTCAATGGATAGGCATATAAATGCGCATGCGGATCGCCATACAGGAAGGTGAAATACGGGAATTCGGTGATGGCTTCTCCCGGAATGGTACGGCTGGGAATCCAATACCAATCCCCGGGATAATAAGTAAATTTCGCTCCCTTGATCACCAGGGCAACACCCTTTAACCATTGGGCAATGGTATAGAAAAGGCCACCGCCACTGCTCAAGCCATTGTTGATGGCTACCTGCTTGAAGCCGTTCATCAGCATCTGGATGGTTCCCAGATTCCCGATCAGCAGTACCGCACCGGCAAAAATAAGACCGGTCAGCAGCGGAGAAAATTGTTTTTTCTTTTCTCCTGTTTTGGGTTTGCGCATGGACTGGAAGTTCCAGCCGATCCCGAAGGCGGCGCTGCCTGTGAAAGCGAAAAAACTTATCAGCGCAAAATTATAGGCAACAGAAGGGACGATGCCCAACCATTTGGTAAAGATGCCCACAATCAGAGAACCAAAATAATAATAATTGATATAACCGCCCGCATACCACGGATCATAAGGGGGAAAGATCGTGCTCTTGATGATGGCGTTGAAATAGGCGAAATCCATCGGTTTTTCGCCGCCCTTGTACTCATGCCACAGATCCGGGTTGCCCAATCTGATCAATAAAAAGAAAACGAAGAACCCCAGAAAGACCAGTTCAACCTGGAGGATATATTTTTTCTGTGCCTTGAGTTCAGCGTGGATGAGATGGCGCTCCCTCCAGTACAGCCAGCCATTGGCAGCCAGTATCACGAAAAACACCAGGGTGATCAGCCAGCGCTCCACCGCTATGGAAAGCGAGCCCAAGATCCAGACGATAACTGCCAGCAGCAATAACCCCAGCAACCTTGAAAAGGCGTATCCCCTATCTTTCAGTCCTTTGAAGATCAGGCGGGTGGTCGGGTAAACCACCACTCCCACCAACAGCAGCATCATATACCAGAAGATCAGTCCCAACCACTGATTACGGTTCAGGATGGAGTCGCGGGAAAAAAGTTCACTCCAGGTGCCACCGCCGGTTTGAATTTCCTCTTGCGTTGCACTAAAGGATAGATCACCCGGCGTTTTACTGGCTTGCGCCGGGGTGAGATTGATCACTTTGCTAAGGTCCACACTGCCCAGGATCGCCCGTACATTTTCCATACTGAAATCAGCCGTTTTCTTGAAGATCAGCACTTTGGGATGATCATAGACGGTGAAAGCTTCTTCGGCATACTGGGTGTTGATGGTATACCCAGCGATGCCGGGTTCGGACTGAAAAACCCGGATCAGTTCAAAACCAAGTTGACCGCTGAACATACCCGGTTGGGCATCGCGGTAGCAATCTTGCAGGTCCTGTTCAAGCGGGCAGCCCAGCAACGCCCGGTAATAGGTGATTGTCAACGGGAACCGTTCAGGGATCTGGGTGGTGCTGCCCCATTGGCGGTTGGACGTGATGTAAATATAGTCCGCTTCTTCCAGCGAAGTATAAAAGCACTGCAATTTCGCTTCATTGTCATCGTAATACAATTCCAGGTTCAGGTCGGAATAATAAACACCGTTGCCGGTATTAAAAGGATCCATGCCGAACATATACAACGGCAGCCCATCATCCCAGGTGGATTCGTTCAAGCGTTTACTGCCGTAGATCGCAATATCCCCTCCCGGATGCATCAACTGCAGGGTGAGGGTGTATTTTTTACCTGCGGTCAAAACGAGCGGCTGGTCAAATTGCACCTGATAGCTGCTGCCGCGAAAATCCTGTTTGTGACTGAAATCAGCCACCAGCCTCGCCTGGGTGGATTCGGCCAGGGGGTCGTCGGCAGAACTCACAGTCACCAGGATTTGCTGTTCCTGGTGGCTGGCATCCCAATCCAGGATGCGGAAAAATTCCACTCCCTCCAGCAAACCGGTCTCAAAGGGAGTGAACTGCACGCTATAACCATCAATCGTGGATAGCGCCGGTGCACATTCGAAAATAGTCTGGGTTATGGTCTCGGAATCAACCGCGATGTTGGAGGTGATAAAACCGGATAAACGCAATGCGGTGGCTTGCCCGGTGGGTTCGATCTGTAAGATGTATTCTTTTCCGTTTTGCAGCGTCGCCATGGCTCCGAAGGGGATAAGCTGAGCGCTGATCTGCCCGTATTCATCCCAGCTATCCAGAGCAATTTGGGTACTATCCAGCAGTGTCAGTGCATCGCCATCCTGTTCATAAAGCTTCACCAATACAACTTGATCATTATACGATTCGCTGTGATTCTGGATCTTTTCGATGGTGATGGATTGCAGCGCACCGGACTGTTCGGTACGAAAGTGGAACAGCAGGGGATCCTCTGTGGTGATATCCACGTAGTGAGGATAGGACAATGGCTGGCTGAAATCTTCATCCACACCACTGACCAGCAAATTAATAGGTCCCTCTACATGCTTATAGATCCACTCGGTAGCAGCCACCCGCGTAACAGGTCTGGTATAGATCTCGGAGAAGCTGAACGCCCAGGCAGTGCTGCCCACCAGCACTGCTGCCAGCAGCAATCCTGCCAATATGGTCTTGAGGACCTTTCGATTGGTCAGCAAGAAGCGGACAACATTCCCGACCAGCCAGGCAGCGCTGATCGCCAGCATCGGGTAAATGAAGAGCAGATAACGCATGGTCGGGTTCCACACCAGGCTTTGCCAACCCCCATACAATATGATCCATATCCATATTATGAAATACGGTTTCCAATCGCCCTTCAGGATCTTACAGCCCATCCCCAGCACGCCCAACAGAGCGGGAATGCCACTGGCAAGCCCGAATCCCCACAGCAGCAGGTTCTGCCAGGCAAAATCCAGCGGTCGGCGAGCCCACTGCAGAGAGGGTGGGTAATAAGTATCGCCCGAACTGAGCACGGATAATTCCCGCAGGTTATCCAGCCACTTGGGGTTTGGCAGTATGCCAAAGAAACCAGGACCTTGAAAAGCATAGGGTTGGAAAACGCGGAATACGATGCAAAACGAGAGCGCTGCAGCCATGATCTTCCAAAAAGCCCGGCTGCGATGGGCTGGCGATCTTTTCAGATCATTGTAATCGCGCAGGACGATCGCCAGCGGTAGCAACACCGCACTCACGGCGGCGCTGATCTTGGACGCCGCCGCCAGACCGACCATCGCACCAAACAGAATGTGGTTCCAAAAATCCTTCGAGCGAAGGATATCTTTTTCCCGTTCTTGAAAAACGGCATCCGCTTGAAATATGCAAATGACCACATAAATGGCAGCCGTGATGAAGAAATTGGTGAAGGTATCCACCGTGAAGAAGTGCGATTGCTGGATCGGCAGGGTCGCCAAGCCATACAGCAGGGCACTTAACAAGCCAATTTCGGATTTGTGGAACAGGCGCCGTGCGATCAGATATACCAGCACGATAATGCCCAGGTCAAAGACCGCCGAAAACGCGCGCCCCACCAGATAGACCTGCGAATAGCCGGTTTGGTCCAGCCATTCCGCCACGTAACGCACCAGGAAGATGGGGAATGTCCCATACACATAAAAGGTATGCCCGGTGTTGTGCGGATTTAAAGTGGAAGTGGCAGTATCGAAATATTCCTTCAGTGAATGCACGGAGGTGAGGTCTGTTTCAACCAGAGTCAGGAAGCGTTCATCCGGATGGAGATGATAATCATCATCCCAGTCCAACCCTCTGAATCGCAGAAATCCGCTTAAGAGGACGATCAACAAAAGCAACAACCCTTGCATCAACGGAGATTGGAATGTCTTTTTCATAGCTTTGTTCATCCAGCCTATCTATTCACCCGTATCTCAATAAAATCCTTGCCGGGAATATCTGAATGATATTCGAAAATCGAATTAGCGGGGAACATTTCTTGCAACAAAGCCATATCTTCACTATCTTCGGGTTTCAATATGAACAGATATGTGCCAGCGTCAGCGGTGGCTTGGGAAAAATCTTCCGCCCATAAAGCATAATCTTTGTGAGGTAATCCGGCATTGATGCCGACCAGGCGGGTATCCACCCAGTATGGATAGGGTACGACAAAGGCGTTGTCAATATTGCCGCCCTCCGCATAAAAACGCTGGATCTGTGCTGCAATTTCCGTGGTATTCCAGGCTTTCAGATCAAATTGTTCTTTATATTCATGAAATACCAGATCGTAGTTCTGCAACCCGCATATGGCAACCAGCAAAATGCATAAACCACCTATCGCATATTTCCACATCCTTCCAGACCGTGCCTGCAGGATGATCTGCAGGCTTTTCACCAGCCCATAGCCTGCCAGCACAAAGACCGGTACATACGCTCCCCCCGGTCGGTTGAGACTGGGATTTTCACCCGGATATACCAGCGACAGGACGGAGGGTATCAATAATAACGGAATAGAGATTATGATTGCTTTTGCCAGCCAGTTCTTTTGTTTGACAGCTTTGACCAAACAGAAGATACTGCCGATGAAATAAAAAGCAGCGCTGACCACGTCCAAAGCGGGGCGATCAGGCACGGAATGCACCCAGATCTCCCCATTATCATAAAAGAACATGGTCATGGCTTTCCAAAAATTTTGCAGGAATATCCACAGTGGATTACCCGGATAGGGTTGTTCGACAGGCAGCAGGCGGGTCGCCGCCCGGTAACCGAACAAAGCGGGGTTTTCCAACCAATAGCGGAAAAGGGGCAGGAACACCAAAAAAGCTGCTACCGTCACCAGCAGGAACATCCACATCCATTGTTGGCGCTCCTGTTTGGTTTTCAATTCAAAAAAATAGACAAGAAAGATCATGCACACCACGATGGGTAGAAAGCGGGTGGAACTGTAGCCGTTCAATCCCACCCCCAACAGCAACCCTGCCAGCAGGAAATCATTGCGGTTGCGGGTGCGCAATCCTTTGATCAGATAATACAGAGTCGCTGCTGTGAAAAGCGGGTAAAAAGCATAGCGCAACGCCACTCGCGAGATCACATTCGGCCAGTACCCTACCCCCGCGAAGAAAAGTGCTGCCAACCCGACCCATTTGCCGCCCAGTTCTTTTCCGATCAAATAAATGAAAGGCAGTGTCAGCAGCCCAGCCAGCACGGTGCCTATTTTCAGACTTAAAAACGAGATTCCGGTGTTGAAAATCTTGATAATGAGGGCGGTCAGATAGAATTGCAGGGGTTCGCGACCGGTATTACGGGTAAAGAATATGGAAGTTTTTCCATCCAGCACATCCGCCACATCCAGCAATTTTTCCGCATGGTCGCTGAACATCTCAGAGGGAACTGCCTGCAATTCATAAACGCGAAAGAAGATGCTCACCAGGACGACCAGAACTACCAGAATTAAAAAGGGGGTAGCTTTGAATTTGGTTCTATGAACTGCTGAGGGGTTTTCCCATACTGCCAGAATAAAAAGGATGATGCCCGCCAGCCACAGGCTCACATTCAACAAGGTGAAACGATTATCCTGAAAAAACCAAAAAGCAGCTGCCAGCAGGACGGTGGCGGGGAACAGAAAACCAATCCGCACCTCCTGCGAGATCTGCCATGCCTGCCATTTTTCCGAAAGAGGGGAAAAGGTGTCTTTGTTCTTCCTGAAAAAGAACACCAGGCTGGTGGCTGCCGCAAAATAAAGAAAGGCTGCCATGCCAACCGATCTGCGAAGTGGTTCCAGAAAATACTGCCCGCCCAGAGCCAGCAATAGCACCAGTACGATCAGATAAGCATGGGAAACTGCCTGGTTCTTTTCACTGTTTTGCGGACGGCTTTTCCCGGATTCGGCAGGGTCTGCTTCCCGGAAATAGATCTTATATTGGCCGGCATCGCCGTGAAAAATAGCCCGCAAATAGTCCAGAAGACTGGGTTCTTTTCCCTGCATTCATTCCTTTCTGGTTATATAGAACGTATAACTCCCCATAGGATGCAACATATCCTGTTCATACTGGCTTCGCAAACGCTGCTCGGGGATAAAGGGATTGCCATGCCGCGGGAAAAGGATCCATCTTCCAAACAACTTTTTATTGATCAGGGATGGCAGTCCCCAATAGTGACCCCATTCCAGGGTGCGCAAATTGCGTGGAGAAAAATAATGCCACCAGCGTTCGATCACAAATCCATTTCGTGATAATCGTTTCTCCCACATTGCATAAGGATCGGCATGATGGTGGCGTGAGATGGTATTGAAAAAGGACCGATAGCTTTTTGCCAAACCATGCAAACCAAGCTTATCCAGAAAATTACTCACCGATAAATTCTTCAATAGATTATCGTTCGGCACACAGAAGATGAATTTTCCACCAGGTTTCAATACGCGATTCATCTCCGGGATAACAGCATCCAATTCGGGGATATGTTCCAAGACCGAATTGCTAATGATCGTTGAAAAATAGGCATCCGGAAAAGGCATCCCGGCTCCTCCGGCACACAACAGGTGTTCATAAGCCTGCCGGTTGGCAGGTTCCTGTAACACTGGAAGGGAAGGATCAAATCCGATATCGATCTTTCTATCGAAAGTGATCTCCGCAAAAATACCATCCCCACAGCCCACATCCAGCACCGGCGCTTTCAATTCGATATCTTGATAAAAGCGCCCTTCCACTGCCCTCAAAAATGCCCGGAAATAAGGCAGCCGGATCAGGTTTTCCCACAGATAATCTTTTTCCCGGGTCATATCAATGTTTTTTCCCATGCTGCTGAATTTCATCCGCGATCTCTTGAAAAAGATGTTCGTATTCTATCGCAATCGTCTCGGGGGCATATATTTTTCCAATTGTTTGTGGATCGGAATGATATTTGGAAGGATGATTGGCAATCTCAATCACTGCTTCCGCCAAAGCCTGTGCATCTCCAATGGGGACCACTTTTCCCATGCCATGCCGGAGAACCGGTTGGCGCACACCGGGCAGTGCTGAGGCAATGCTGGGAGCGCCGTTCAGCATGGCTTCGATCTGCACCAGCCCAAATGCCTCGGTGGAATTCAGGCTGGGAATGACCAGCATATCGATATTGGGATAAAAAGCTGCCATTTCAACCGGATCCAAAGAACCTAAAAATGTCCAGGCTCCTGCCTGCTCCCATGCCCGGATAGCCGGTTCCAGTCGTTCAAAATAGGCTTCCTCACCCATGATATGCTCGTACGGACCCGCGAACCACACCTGTGCATTGGGCAATGCCCCTCTGATACGTTCCATGGCATTGAGCAGCACTTCCACCCCCTTCTCCGAAGCAAAACGAGCTGCCATCCCGATGACCGGATGCTGGTTTAGCGGGTTGTGAAGGCGGGCAAATTGTAAAACTGCCTCTTGCTTTATTTCAGGCAGTTCGACGGGTGGGGATATGATCTGCAATTTGCGTTTGAAACGGCGCAAATAAGGAGAATGATCCGCATAATCCCGGGTATAGGTCACAATGCGGTTGGTGAAAAGGGCTGCCAGATTATTCATAAAATGAACTCCCTGATTCGCCAACCAGCTCATGATTCCCCACGGCATGCGCAGATCACAGTGATAGGTAATAACGGTCGGTTTTTTCCAGATGCGTCCACGCAGTGCGATGCCTGCCGCATCAATTTGAGGTAAGTGCAGGTGAATGACATCATGCTCTTTCACCAATCTGGTCGCCATTCTACCCAGAGAAGGCATGACCACCCCTTTACTGATACGCAACAATACCGGCAGTCGCACCACATGCACGCCATCCATCATTTCATCACGGGCTAACGATTTATCAAACTGCGAGGTTAAAACGGTAACTGTATGCCCGCGCTTTGCCAATGCTTTTGCCAGGCGTTCGGCATAGATGGTCAGACCGCTGGTGTGAGGGCGATAATAGGTCAGTTCAATCAGGATCTTCATAAGGCAATCTAATCATCCATGTGGGCAACCCACTCAACCAGCCGGGAGATACCCTCCTCCACCCCTACCTCCGGTAGCCAGTTCAGCCTATCCTGCGCTTTACGTATATCCGAAACATAGATCTTCTGGTCACCCGGTCGCCAGGTGGAAGATGTAGTGGATATCGCTTTTCCAAGCTTTTCCTCCAGCAGCGGCGCGAATTCTTTCCAAACAGAAATGGTATTGACCTGCCCGCCACCCACGTTGAAGATCTCACCGGCAACCTGGTCGATGCGCCTGACAGCACTATCATAAGCATTGAGCAGATCTCCCACGAATAACACGTCGCGCACCTGTTTGCCATCCCCATAAATAGTAATGGGGCGACCTTGCGTGGCTGCGATCACAAACCATGCCAACCAGCCCTGGTCTTCCACTCCGAATTGGCGCGGTCCATAGATGCAACTCTGGCGGAAGACGACAGAGCGTATTCCATAGATGCGCTGATAGTCACGCATATATTGATCCCCACAACCTTTGGAACAACCATAAGGAGAGTGAAAATCCACAGGATATTTTTCATCGATGCCCAGCGGGTAATCAACATATGCATAGCGGGTCGCTTCTTCGCGCACTGCTACGTCTTCCATCCCTCCATAAACCTTGTTGGTGGAAGAATACAACACGACGGGCAGTTCACCATTTTTTCTGGCTGCTTCCAGCAGGTTGAATGTTCCAGCGGCATTGATCTCAAAATCTTCCCGCGGATCCGTTACGGAGGTAGTCACTGCCACTTGCGCTGCCAGATGAACGATCACCTGTTTCCCTTTAGCAGCCTGATCGAGAGCAACACTATCGCGCACATCTCCCTTGATCAATTGAAAGGATTTCTCACCGAATTCTTTACGCAGCCAGGCAATATTCTTTTCTGCGCCCCGGCGGGATAAGTTGTCAAAAATGGTAACATCTTCCCCCCGTGCCAATAAACGATGAGCATAATTAGAGCCGATGAAACCTGCCCCTCCGGTGATGAGATATTTATTCTCCATCTTCGCTCCTTCGAACACGCAAGCGGTCGAGGACTTTTTCAACCAGCGCACGCAGAGAATTCCCCTGAATGGTAAGACTGACCAGTCCCAACACACCGATCGCCAGCAACTGTACCACATGCATCACGATCGCATAACCCAGTGCTATTTCATTGTCAATACGAAAAACTGCCAGGGCTGCCACCAGCGTCCCTTCAAACACCCCCAAACCAGCCGGTGCAGATGGCAGGGCTATGCCAAAAGCCAGAATGGATTGGATAAATACTGCCCACCACAGGGGCATCTCACCCACAAAACTCACCAACAGCAAATAAGACACCGCAATCCACAAACTCCAGCAAACCAGGATCCAGAACACCGCTCGCAAGAAATAGGCGGGTTTCCGGATGATCTCGGCTCCATTCAGAATGGCTTTCAGATTCTTAGAGATATATTTGCGGAAAAACTCAGACTTCCCCTCGCGAACATCACACCATTCCTCAACCCTTTCCCTTTTTCTGATTGCCCAGAATAGCACGATGAACACCACCAACACCACCGCCAGGATGGTGATTGCCACAGGAACGATCCAATCCAGTGCCACCGCTCTTCCGATGGTAGCCAGAAACAACAGGGCGGTCACACACAGATCAATGGCTCTTTCGATCACCACAGAGGATAAGGCTTGAAAGAAATTCATTTCGACGACGCTGTTTACCAGCACTGCCCGCCCGATCTCCCCGGAACGGGGAATGATCTGGTTCAGCAGGTAACCTTCATTAACGATAAAAAAAGAATCCCGCAAACTGATCTTTTTGCCCAGCAATTCCCGCCAGGCAGCCGAACGTGCCAGGTTCGCCAGCGCCATCAAACAAAAAGCGATGAACACATACAGGAAATTGGTATGCTGCAAGGCAGCCAGGAAAGCCTGAAAGTCTATCAGGCGTACCAGCACCATGACAATGACAGCACTAACTACTATGCCGGGCAACCAGCGCGCCCATGAGCGTTTATTTTCTACGGAAGACATCTTATTCATCCTCCAATTTCAGGATCGCCATGAAGGCTTCCTGTGGGATCTCCACATTACCGATCATTTTCATGCGTTTTTTCCCCTTTTTCTGTTTTTCCAACAATTTCTTCTTGCGGGTCACGTCACCACCATAACATTTTGCCAGCACATCTTTGCGCATGGCTTTCACATTGGCACGTGAAATGATCCGTCCATCTGCCGACGCCTGAATTGCCACTTCAAATAGCTGGCGTGGAATCAACGTTTTCAGTTTTGTCACCAAGCGCTGACCCTTATGATAGGCAGCCTCACGATTGACAATACTTGCCAAAGCATCCACCGGTTCCCCTCCAATCAATACCTCCAGCTTCACCAGATTGCTGGCACGGTATTCTTTAAAGGAATAATCCATGGATGCATACCCCCGTGTCTTTGATTTCAATTCATCAAAGAAATCGATGATCATTTCTGCCAGCGGGATTTCAAAATTGAGCTGAACGCGATTGGGAGATGGGTACTCCTGAGAAACAAAGAAACCCTGTCTGCGTTTTACCAACTCCATGACCGCGCCATAAAAATCAGTGGGGGTAAAAATAGAAAGATTCATCCAGGGTTCCTGGATCTCCTCAATAGTGGATTCCTCCGGCAGCAATGCCGGTGAGTCGATCTCGATTTCTTCGCCGTCTCTTAACACGACTTTATATTCCACCGTAGGAGCGGTCAGCACAATATCCAGGTCATATTCACGCTCCAATCTTTCCTGGATGATCTCCATATGGAACAAGCCCAGAAATCCACAGCGGAAACCAAAATTCAATGCCTGGGAGGTTTCAGGGGTATAAGTGAGCGATGCATCATTTAATTGAAGCTTTGCCAGGGCTTCTTTGAGATCATCATAGTCTTCACCGTCCACAGGGTAAATCCCGGCAAAAACCATCGGCTTGGGGTGAATATAACCAGCCATCGCATGACTGGCAGGATTATTCTTATCGGTTAAAGTATCACCCACCCGGCATTCCTTGACGGTTTTTAAACCACTGGCGATATATCCCACATCTCCGGCACTCAACAGATCAATTGGGCACATATTGGGCGAGAAAACCCCGATTTCAATGGGTTTCACTTCTACCCCATTGGACATCAATTTGAAATCACCCTGCATATCTGCTTTACCGGCAAAGACCCTGACGTAGGCAATCACCCCTTTGTAAGAATCATAATGGGAATCAAAGATGAGTGCTTTTAACGGAGCGTTCTCGTCCCCCCTGGGGGGCGGGATGCGCTCAATAATGGCATCCAACACCTGATCGACATTCAGTCCTGTTTTTGCCGAAATTCGGATCACATCGTCAGGATCACAGCCCAATAAATTACCAATATCTTCCGCTACTTCATCAGCATGTGCAGAAGGCAGGTCAATCTTGTTCAAGACCGGGATGATTACCAGATCAGATTCGATCGCCAGATAAAGATTTGCCAAAGTCTGGGCTTCGATGCCCTGAGTAGCGTCGATCACCAATACCGCTCCTTCACAAGCGACCAGGGAGCGACTCACTTCGTAGGAGAAATCTACATGTCCGGGCGTGTCGATCAGGTTGAGCTCATAGGTATTGCCATCCTTGGTGTACTCCATCCGCACTGCGGAAGCTTTGATGGTTACGCCTTTCTCTCTTTCAAGGTCCATATTATCCAGCACCTGATTGACCATATCGCGCTCTGAGATAAGCCCGGTCATCTGCAGCAGACGATCTGCCAGGGTGGATTTTCCATGATCAACATGGGCAATGATACAGAAATTGCGTTTTTGTGTTAATAGCATGGCAACTGACTAGTATAATCGATTTTCATTTTCGAATCCGAACAGCGCTTTTAATTCTCATTAATTGTATCGAATAATTGCTCCATCAATGAAGCAGGAGAAGCGGAGCCTGGCTGTAATTTAAAATGAGCCAGGAATTCAACGTTCCCCTTAGGTCCTTTAATGGGTGACTCTATTAAACCATGCAGGAACAAAGCATGGTTGCGGGCATCTTCCACCACCGCAGCAACCACCGAGCGGTGCACCGCCTGATCTCTTATCACTCCCTTGCCCCGGGCAGCCTCTTCCCGCCCCGCTTCAAATTGCGGTTTGATCAATGTGACCAACCCCAGCCCATCTGCCTTCATCAATGCCAACAAATTGGGGAAGATGGCTCGTAGCGATATAAAGGAAACATCCACTACCACCAATTCCATTTTTTCAGGCAGATCTTTCAGATCACGGATGTTGATCCTTTCCATGACCACTACCCGTTCATCATTACGCAGTTTCCAGTGTAATTGCCCGTACCCCACATCCACGGCATAGACTTTTTTCGCTCCGTGCTGCAAGAGACAATCCGTGAACCCTCCGGTGGATGCTCCGATATCCGCAGCCACAATTCTTTGGAGCCCGGTAAGACCAAATGCCTGTAAAGCCGCTTCCAATTTCTCTCCCCCCCTGGAGATAAAAGGGGGCGGTGCTTTCAATTGAAAGTTTTCTTCCCCTGTAAATGCTTCGGAAGGTTTAATAACCATTCTGCCATCCACCAGCACTTCACCTGCCATGATCAAACGCTGGGCCTGGTTACGACTTTCAGCCAACCCTTTCTCCACCAACAGCAGATCAAGCCTTTGTTTTTTCATACTTCCATTTTACATCACCTATTTTTTTGAGAATTGTTTCATGTTATTATTCGATTATGTTAAAAGCGATTATCAAAAGTATGCGCCCCAAACAGTGGGTTAAAAACGTTTTTGTGCTGGCGGCTTTGGTCTTTGATCGCCAGTTAACAAATGGGCAGGCACTTATCAAGACACTGCTGGGAGTTCTGCTTTTCAGTATGCTGTCCGGCTCTATCTACCTGATCAATGATGTCTTCGATAAAAAAGCTGATCAAAACCATCCGAAGAAAAAAGATCGCCCTATCGCTTCGGGAAAATTGCCGGTCAGCATCGCCATCATTACTGCATTGATTCTCATTATTTTTTCCTTATACTTTGCCTTTCGACTGACCACCGCCTTCGGGATCATCAGCACAATTTATTTCCTGATGAACCTGGCATACTCCTTCAAACTAAAACACATCCCCCTGATCGATGTAATGGTAATTGCCACCGGTTTTGTATTAAGGGTAGCTGCCGGTGTTTCTCTGATCCAAGTGGAACGTTTTTCGCCCTGGTTGTATGTGGTTACCACACTGTTGGCACTTTTCATCGGTTTCGGTAAAAGGCGGGCTGAGATCGCCTGTTTGAATGAGAATGCTACCTCTCATCGAAAAGTATTGGATGGCTATTCTTTGGAGTTTCTGGATCAATTGATCACCATCGTCTCCAGCACCACGCTGATGGCTTACAGCCTGTATACTTTTTCAGCCCCCAACCTGCCACAAAATAATTCCATGATGCTCACCATCCCCTTTGTCTTGTATGGGCTTTTCCGCTATCTGTTCCTGGTCAAAGTTCAGCAATCCGGGGGTGCGCCTGAAGACCTGGTCCTTTCCGATCGCCCGTTGCAGATCTGCATCGTTTTATGGGGAATCGCGGTATTGATTATTTTCTACTGGTCTACGTTCATCAGCCTGTTCTGATCCACATGCCTGCCATTCTTGTACACACCATTGGAAAATCCATCTTATTCGGGGAACACGCGGTGGTTTATGGACAACCCGCTATTGCCATTCCAATCACCAACCTGCGCACCAGGGTTACCCTAACCCCAGACCTGAAAGCACAGACCCCCACTTACCATTATGATGCACCGGACATCGGCATGCAGGGCACCCTGGATGATCTCCCGCATGATCACATTCTGGTTGAAGCGCTACGAGTTTTCAGGGAATCCTTTTCGATCAAGAGCATTCCTTCGTTTAAACTGCACGTATCCTCATCCATTCCGGTTGCCGCCGGATTGGGATCCAGTGCCTCCATTTCGGTAGGCATCGTGCGAGCCATTGCCCAGCATCTCGGTTTAAAACTGCCGGTCGAAAGAATCAACACCCTGGCTTACCAGCTTGAAAAACTGCACCACGGCAATCCATCCGGCATCGACAACACAGTGATCAGTTATGAAAAACCGCTGTATTACATCCGCGATCAGGCGCCACAATTCCTGGAGCCTGGGGAACCTTTTCATTTCCTGCTGATCAACAGCGCTATCCATTCCCTTACCTCACGGGTGGTGGATGAGGTGCGCCGCGCATGGGAAGCAACCCCAATTCCCTTCAACGCACTCTTTCATGATATCGGGGCTCTGACCGCTCAAGCACGCCAGGCTATAACAAAGGGGAATCAGGTCATGCTGGGTCAGCTTATGACCGAGAACCATCACCTGCTGCAAAAAATGGGAGTCTCCCTTCCCTCGCTGGATGATATCGTAACTCTTTGTAATGATAATGGAGCGCTAGGAGCCAAACTATGCGGTGCCGGCAAAGGAGGGAATGTGATAGCATTGGTGAAAGCGGATACCATTCCCTCGTTACTACAGACACTCCAATCCGCCGGCTGGACGGAAACCTACCAAACGAGCATCTCAAAAAAATGATCACATTTATAAAACTGGGTGGCTCACTGATCACGGAGAAGGATAAAGCCTTCACCGCCAGGAAAGAGATGATCTCCTGCCTGGTGGCAGAAATAAAACAAGCCTTGCAGGAAATTCCCGATCTGCAAATCGTGCTCGGACACGGTTCCGGTTCATTCGGGCACGCGGCAGCCAAACAATATGATACTCATCTGGGTGTGCATACCCCGCATGAATGGCAGGGTTTTGTAAAAGTGCGCCGTCAGGCTGATGCCCTGCATCGCCTGGTAATGGATGAATTATGGGATGCCGGACTCACAGCGATCAGTTTTCCGCCCTCTGCTTTAGTAGTTGCCAGCGATCACCATTCCTTCAAAATGGAAACAAACCCTCTGCAACAAGCACTTGAACACCATCTCATGCCTGTTGTTTTCGGCGATGTGGTCTTCGATCAAAGAATAGGCGGCACCATTCTTTCCACTGAAGAAATCCTGAGCAGTCTTTGTAATGTAATTCCCTTTGAACAGATCATCATCGCCGGCGTTGAACAGGGAGTATGGAAGGACGCAAGAAACCCACAGCAAATCTATACCGAAATGACCCCCCATTTATTAGCAAAATTAGGTGATGATGTGAGCGGGTCCAGAGCACCGGATGTGACCGGCGGTATGCGTTCCAAAGTTGAGATCCTATTTTCTATTCTGGCATCCCATCCCCGTATCAACATACAGATCATTTCCGGGATGATCGAAGGTAACTTGCTGCGTGCCATGCATGGCGAGCAGGTTGGTACACACTTAAAACAGGCATAGGTTGTCCCTTTTATAGTAAAATCCAATCTCAATTAAGGAGTTCACATGGCAGATAAAGTCTATTTAACCGCTGATGGTGTAAAAAAACTGGAAGAAGAACTGGGGGAATTAAAAGGCGTTGCACGGGTTGAACTATCTAAACGGTTAAAAGCAGCCATTGAACAGGGAGATCTCTCTGAAAATGCCGATTACAGCAAGGCAAAAGAAGATCAGGGATTTCTGGAAGGCAGAATTCAAGAAATCGAAAACATGTTAAAGAACTACATCGTGATAGATGAGCGCCAGCGCAGCAATGGAACCGTTGAGATTGGTGCCACCGTCACCATTCAGGAAGGCAGGGATGAACCCGAAACATATTACCTGGTCGGTCCCGCAGAAGCAGATCCCACGCAAGGGAAGATATCTTTTGAATCTCCCATCGGCAGTGCATTGTTGAACCATAAAGTTGGGGACGAGGTGAAAGTTTCCGCGCCGGGTGGTGACATGCTTTTCAAGATAATCGATATTAAATAAAAAAACTGCTCCGAATTGAACGGAGCAGTTTTTCTTTCTTTTAATATTTATTCCAAACCGAGATCTCCAATGTCAGGCGGGAGAAATGGCTGTTTTCAGGCATCGCATCGCGAGCATACACCATATCCACCACCCGCGCTTCCAATTGTAAAGTAGCGGTTTCCATCACAAAATGCTGTCCGGGTTCAACCAGAAGTGTTTCGCCCTTGGCAGCCAAGCGCTGGCGTGTTGCCGCATCGTTAAAGGAATGAGCGCTCATCAATACTTTGGTAACAGTCTGGATATCATTCTTATCAAACAACCATACTTCCAGCGCATTCACCTTCTTGGGATCGCCCACCCCGATCGTCTCTGTGATCCCGACCCCGCATTCGCCTAAAAACTCACCTGAAGGAGAATCAATGCTGAAAGAATCGTCATAGAGATCATCACCCAAGCGATAGGTCGTCATGAATTGCGCCAAGGCAGGCTCCTTGTTACTTGCACCCTCATTTTCCGTTAAGGGAAGTTCGTCTTCCTCCGTCACAAAACCTTTGTGAGCAACACGTTTTGGCTTGGGCTGTTTATTCAAGTTGATTTTCCCACGCTTCAATAAAATATAAAAAGCCGCGCCTGCTACTCCTACGATGCCCAAGATGGTCAGGAGGATACCTAAAAAACTGCTCTTTTGGGTTCCATCCTGCTGTTCATTATCCAGGGCTTGTGCCTGTTCAGCCAAATTTGTATTATCCGCGTTGGTTGAAGAAGTGGTTGTAGAAGCGGTGAATTTCAGCGCTTTGAAATTATCGAGCTCCTCACTGGAAGTAAATTTGCACAATTCCGGCGTGAGCATGTTTACATAAGCTTCAGCGTCATCTCCCAGGACGCTCAATCTCTTATTAACAAGGTCTTCATCGTGATTACGCACGTAGGAGTCTATCGTCATACACAGGTAATCGCGTTTGTACTCATTTTGAAGCTGCGAAGGAGAGGCGTCCACCCACTCCACCGGCCACAGCCACCAGCCTAATACCACCAAACCCAGTATCAATCCGACCACCAGTGCGACGAGTGGTACAACATACGATTTGCTAAAAATTTTCCGTAAAGTGTTCATGGTATCTTCTCCCGTCAGATCATTCCATTTTAACTATTATCGCTTAATTTTATAGCAAGTTTTATGCCACCTCTTCTTTATTCTCGGCAATTTCAATTGAGAATGTATTTCCACAATCGGCACAAACCAGTTCCTTGGTATTTTTAATGGTCAGCAGCCCCTTACAAGCCGGGCAAGGTGTAGCTACCGGGCGCTTCCAGGAGGTGAAATCACACTTGGGATAATTTTCACACCCATAAAATACCCGACCACGGCGGGTTTTGCGCATTACGATTTCCCCACCATCCTTCGGGCAGGTAACCCCGATTTTCTCCAGGTATGGTTCCGTATATCGGCACTCCGGAAAATTGCTGCAGCTGATGAACTTGCCAAAACGACCCCAGCGAATGATCAATTCGTGCCCACAATTGGGGCAATCTCTGCCCACTTTCTCCGGCTCGGCATTGACCTCCGGCATATCTTCCTTGGCGTGCTCCAATCTTGGTTCAAAGGTACCGTAGAAATTCTTCAATACCGCTACCCAATCCTGTTTTCCATTGGCAACATCATCCAGGTCCTGCTCCATCTCGGCGGTGAAATTGACTTCCAGCACATCCGGGAAGTACTCCACCAGCAGGTCATTCACCGTAAATGCGATCTCGGTTGGTTTTAACTTGCTGCCTTCTCGCTCCACATATCCCCTGGCTTGAATGGTAGAAATGATAGGAGCGTAAGTAGAAGGGCGCCCAATCCCGAATTTTTCTAATGCTTGAATGAGGGTGGCTTCGGAATAACGCGGCGGCGGTTGGGTGAAATGTTGTTGCGGATTAAGGCTCACCAGATTCTGTTTTTGCCCTTCGAAAATATCTTCAGGGATGTGAATATTCCGTTCGGCTTCTTTGGCATCCTCATCCTTCGCATCTTCATATAAAGTCAAGAAACCGGGAAATTTCACCCTCGAACCAGATGCGCGCAGCAAGTAGGCATGCTGTTTCCCCGTTCCATCGATCTGGATGGAAACCGTATCGTAGACCGCGTTTTCCATCTGGGATGCGACAAAACGCTTCCAAATGAGCTGATACAGTTTATATTGATCTCTGCTGAGAAACGCTTTGACCTTTTCGGGGGTACGATTGACCGAAGTGGGTCGAATCGCCTCATGGGCTTCCTGTGCAACCGCTGCTCTGGTGCGATACATACGCGGGCTGGCCGGCAAGAAGGATTCTCCAAATTGCTTGAGGATGTATTGGCGTACCTCATTGATCGCCACCGGTGACACATTGGTGGAATCCGTTCTCATGTAGGTGATCAAACCCGTCTGCCCACCGCCATCCAGAGAAATTCCTTCATACAACTGCTGGGCGATCATCATGGTACGGCGCGCACGGAAATTCAACTGGCGAGCAGCTTGCTGTTGCAGGGTACTGGTGATGAAGGGGGCGGAAGGATTCCGTTTCCTTTGCCCTCGCTTTATTTTCCCGATGGTAAAAGCAGCTTTTTCAAGATCGCCCAGAATGGCATCTACCGTTGCCTTACTTGTAAGACCCGGTTCTTTGCCATCCACTTGATTTAGCTGGGCAGTATAGGTTTCCTTGAGCCCTTCCGGTTTGAACTCTGCATCCACCGACCAGTATTCTTCAGGCACAAAGGCATCGATCTCGCGCTCGCGTTCCACGATCAGACGAGTCGCCACGGATTGAACACGCCCGGCGGATAGTCGCCCACGCACCTTCTGCCATAACAGAGGGGTGAGATTATAACCGACCAAGCGATCCAGCACCCGGCGAGCCTGCTGGGCATTTACCAGATCCATATCAATCTCTTTGGGGTTGGCAAACGATTCCTGGATGGCAGGTTTGGTGATCTCATGAAAGACCACTCTGCGGAGTCGTTCAGCATCAATCTCAGCCGATTCCTTTAAATGCCACGCAATAGCTTCCCCTTCACGGTCGGGGTCTGTAGCAATATAGATCTCTTCAGCCTTTTGAGCATCTTTCTTCAATTCCTTCACGATGGGACGTTTTTCGTTGGGAACACGGTACTTGGGAGTGAAATCATTTTCCACATCCACAGAGAGCTGCGAGCGCAGCAGATCACGCACGTGCCCCACGGACGCCTTGACCTTATACTCCTTGCCAAGATAATTTCCGATGGTCTTGGCTTTGGCCGGAGATTCTACGATCACCAATTTTCCTGAACGGATCTCTTTCTTTTCTTTGGGAGGCGGTTCCATGCCCTCATGTTCTTCGGTTTTTCCGATTCTCACCATGTTGGTGCCGCAAACGCCACACGTCCCTCTGGTGATGGGGGTGCCTCGTTTATTAAATCCAGGTACGGGATCCTGCATTTCTCTTTTTTCTTTGCATTTTACACAATACGCTTCCAAGGGATCGCTCCTATAAATATCGTTCTAGTTCTTTCTGTTTCAACTCGCTGACGATCTGGCGAACTTTTTGCGACTCTCCTTTTTTACATACCAACAGAGCGTCGGGGGTATCGATGACAATGGTATCTTCCAATCCAGCGACCACCACGATCTTCTTAGGATCTTCCGCTTTGATCAAGCAGTTCTTATTTTCCAACTGGATGGAAATGTTCGAAAGGTCCACATTGCCATTTTCATCAGCTTTCATAATCTCAAAAAGGGAATCCCAACTTCCCACATCACTCCAGCCCAACCCCTGTGCGGGCAGCACTACCACTTTTCGAGCGTGCTCCATAATACCATAATCGATTGTCTGGGGCGCGATCTTCTGCCAGGTCTCCAGCAATAAGGCCTGGTAGTCATCATGTCCATAACGCTGCCCTAGTAGATCAAGGCTTTCATATAATACCGGCATCTGCCGGTTGAATTCCTGCAGGATGGCATTCGTCTTCCAGATAAACATGCCGGAATTCCAATAATATTCGCCGGAATGTAAGTATTCTTCGGCATGGAGTTGATCGGGTTTCTCTACAAAGGAGCGCACCTGAAATGCGGAGAATGGGTACTCTTGCAACCTTTCGCCCTGATGAATATATCCATAGCCGGTCGATGGGAAGGTCGGTTGAATACCAAGCGTCACCAATTGGTCATCGGCAGCCACCTGATATGCCTGCTCCAGTAAATGCATGAACTGGGGTTCATTCTCGATGATGTGATCGGATGTTAACACCGCCATGGTCGGATCAGGATGCAGGTGCTGCAAAACTTCCGCCGCATAGCCCACCACTGAAGCCGTTCCGCGGGGTTGGGGTTCGATAAGATAATTTTCTTCAGGGATGATATTCACCTGTTCCCGTAATGCATTCACCTGATCGGCTACCGTAACAATATAGATATGATCGGGGGCAAACAAAGGACTCAAGCGATCAACGGCAAGCTGGAAGAATGTTTTCTCCCCAAAAAGCTGCAGTAGTTGTTTAGGTCTGGTCTGGCGTGAAAGCGGCCATAGTCGTGTTCCTCCACCACCAGCCATAATTACAGCATAATAATTATCAACCATCCTAGTTATACTCCTGTTCAACTTCACCAATAGCGGAATAAGTCATATTCCCAATATTCTTGACATATCCCTTTAATTCCAAAAACATCAGGGTAGAAGAGATACGTTCCACCGGTAGCCCACAGATTGCCTGCAGATCATCAATTTGCATGGATTCTTTTTGCAACATTTTCAAAATCAACAGTTCGGTTTCATCCGAAGGAACTTCTTTTTGTATCTTACTCTGATATTGTATATTTTCCAAATCTAATATTTCAAAGATGTCCTTGAAGGCGATCAACGGATAAGCGCCATCGAAGATCAGTTTATTGGTTCCCTGGCTTTGAGGGGCATAAATAGAACCGGGAACTGCAAAAACATCTCTGCCCTGATCGGCTGCAAAGGAAGCCGTGATCAAAGCACCACTGCGCAAGCCTGCCTCCACTACGATCGTGGCAAGGGAAAGCCCTGAAATGATACGATTGCGTGGAGGGAAATTGATCCCTTCGGGCTGGGTGCCTGGAGCGTAATCACTGATCAAAGCGCCATTTTCAATAACCGCTTGGGATAACTGTACATTCTCCGGGGGATAGATCACATCCACACCGCTACCCAGCACTGCCAGCGTCCTCCCTCCGGCATTGAGTACCGAACGATGTGCTTGCGAATCGATCCCACGCGCCAGTCCGCTAACCAGGGTGACGTTATTCCGTGCAGCGATTTCGCCCAATTCTTTTACAACATTCCTCCCATAAGCGGTCATCTTGCGTGTACCGACAACAGCAATGGAACGTCCATCTTCCTCCACCAATTTCCCCTTAATATAAAGAACGGGGGGTGCATTATTTATTTTGCGCAGATTTTCAGGATACTCCTTGTCTTCAACGGTGACGACTTCGATCCCTTTGGCAAGGATGTCATCATAAATCTTATCCACATCATTTGCACTGCGAAATTTCAACAGATTGAGCAGCGCTTTTTCACCGATACGGGACATGCGCAATTCCGGCTCAGGTGCGTTCCAGGCTTCTTCAGCACTTGAAAACAGATCCAGTAATCGTTGAAAACGGACAGAGCCAATCCCTTTTACATGGTTAAATCCCACCCAATATTTCTTCGCATCCATGTTAATTCCATTCTTGTAAACGAACGATGATGATCCTCTCTTGATCCTTGATCTTCAAAATGGTTTGCGTGATGAAAGGAATAAGCAGTTCCTTCTCCTCATTTAATACAACCAATACATCATTTGCACCCGTCTCAAGAATCTCCGCTACGGATCCCAATTCTATTCCTTCCTCTGTGACAACCTGCATACCCAGGAGATCATGTTGATAATATTCATTTTCCGTAAGGGGAGGAAGATTCTCGGCTTTTTTGTACACCAGTTGATTGCGCAACAATCCAACCTGGTCGCAGTCATTTAGGTCATTGAATTTCAACAAAAAATGTTGTTGTTGTGTACGCACGGATTCAATGCGATAGGCTTTCTTATGGTCTCCGACATAAACTTCCAGTCCTTTTTTAACTCGCTCAGGAAATTCCGTGATGATCTCAAACAGCATTTCCCCGCGCACGCCATGTGGGCGACGAATCTTTCCGATAATTAAAAACAATGGCTCTCCTTGATCAGGTGAGCCATCATTCTTATTATTTTTATGAGGTAAAGCCTGAGCCATTAGGGTTCAATGACATCCAGGGATGCTCGTTTTCCTTCACGAGCAGCCGCAACCCGCAGCAGAGTTCTGATCGAATTTGCGACACGTCCGCCTTTTCCGATGATGCGTCCCATATCTTCTTTGGCAACGGTCAACTCAATTCGGACATGCTCCCCTTCTTCCGTCTCGACCACTTTAACCTGTGTGGGATCCTCAACCAATGACTTTGCGATGTATTCGACTAATTCTTTCACGTCAACTCCTTTGATAGAAAGGTGCGCTTTCTAATCTTTTCTGGTCTGTTGTTTTACTTTGCGATCCTCATAATATTTCTTGGCTTCCGCCAAAACAGTCTCTGCGGATTCCCCTTTTTTCACCCGTTCGTATCGATCAGTCAAACCAACAGTTTTAAATAATTGAGCCAAAGATTCGCTGGGTTGGGCACCCTGACTGAGCCAGTGGTACACACGGTCTTCTTTGACATCGAAAGTGAAGGGTTCTGTACGGGGATTATAGAACCCGATTATTTCAAGGAAACGACCATCGCGGGGCGCTTCTTTATCAGCTACGACGATGCGGTAGCTTGGTTGATTTTTCAAACCAGTTCTGCGTAAACGAATTTTTACCATGTACTAACTCCTGCAATCTCCTATTTATTTCCAGCGTAGAGGTAGTTGACTGCGAGGGGCGCGAAAGGAGGCGCTTTCCAAGTCATTCCTCATTACTTATTTAAGCGTGTATATTATAAACGGGTTTTTATTTTTCTACCTATCAAACTGAACATAAAATCGTAACCAAATAGACCTAGGAAGGTTATAATCTATTGAAGTTATTTGACCTCGAAAGGAGTGGAGATGGCAAAAGTAGTCGTTGTTACCGATAGCACTGCATACATCCCCGAAAATTTTCTAAAGGAATTGGATATTCAGGTTATCCCTTTGCATGTAGTATGGGGAGATAAGGTTTACAAAGACAATGTGGATCTGAAATCAGATGATTTCTATCCCATGCTAAAAACTGCCAAAGAATTACCAACCACCTCACAACCTTCACCACAGGAATTTATGGATCTCTACAAAGCCATTCTCGATAAAGGCAGCAAGGTCGTTAGTATTCACATATCTTCAGGGATTTCCGGAACCATCAATTCCGCTAACCAGGCCAAGGAAATGCTGAATTCGAAAGACATCGCGATCGTTGACTCCAAATCATCCGGGATGGCTTTAGGTTTCATCGCCATGGTCATAGCCCGCATGGCAAAGAAAAATGCCAGTTTTGAGGAATGTGTAACTGTTGCAGAAAAAGCGGCTCAAAATGTCGGCGTCTATTTCATGGTTAACACCCTGGAATATCTACACAAAGGGGGGCGCATCGGTGGTGCATCCGCATTACTGGGTTCAGCATTGGATCTCAAACCGATCCTGTATTTTGATGAGGAAGGAAAGATCGGTTCCTACGACAAGGTGCGCACCAAGAAGAAAGCTATCCGCCGTATTATTGACATCAGCGAAGAAAAGATCGGGACGCAAAAACCCATCCACTTCTGCATCCTTCAGGTTGAAGCCGAAGAAGATGCTCAGTTTGTGAAATCGGAACTTGAGAATCACTATCAAAACGGTGAGATCGAAGAGATCATGATCGCAGGGTTGAGCCCTGTGATCGGTACCCATACCGGTCCTGGTGTGATCGCCATTTCTTATCTGGTAGGATTCTAAGTAAAACATTATCTTCATCCCTAAAAGCCATCACAACGATGGCTTTTTTTCTTTTCTGCCAATTTGGTAAAATAAGGGACATCCATGGAGTGATTATGCCAAACAACCAATCGCATGCTTACCAAAAGCCAACTTTTTACCTCCCCAATAAAGCTGTAAGTCTCCAGCGTTGGGCGGTGATCGCCTGTGATCAATTCACCAGCCAACCGACCTATTGGAAGGAAGTTGAAAAGATCGTTGGTGATGCCCCCTCAACTTACCGCATGATCCTTCCAGAAGCCTATCTGGACACCCCGCGTGGAGAAGAGCATGCCCGGCAAACCTATGCGTACATGCAAACTTATGTAGCACAGCATATCTTTGATGAATTTAATGGGTACGTCTATATCGAAAGAGAACTGGGGTCCAAGACCCGGCATGGATTATTGTTGAACCTGGACCTTGAACAATACGATTTCAACAAGGGTTCCACCACGCTCATCCGTGCTACCGAAGGTACCATTCTCGATCGTCTGCCACCACGCATCAAGATCCGAGAAAAAGCGCTGCTCGAGATCCCCCATATCATGGTATTGATCGATGATAGGGATGACGAATTGTTCACTTTTCTGGAAGAGCACAGCGGCACTTATAAGAAAATATACGATTTCGAATTGATGCAGAACAGCGGCACTTTGAAAGGTTCTTTGATCGACCAGCAGGGGGAAGAAAAGATCAAGAAAGTCTTCGCGAAACTGTGCGACCCACATGATTTCAAACAAAGATATGATCTCTCCAAAGACCTCCCACCTCTGTTATTCGCCGTAGGAGATGGCAACCATTCCCTGGCAACCGCCAAATCGATCTGGGATAAGATCAAGCATGAAGTCCCTCCCGATCATCCTGCACGATTTGCACTGGTCGAGGTGGTCAATATTCACGACGAAAGTCTTGTTTTTGAACCGATCCATCGCGCTCTGTTCAATTGCACGGCGGATATCGTTGGTGAAATGCGAACCTATTTCAGAAATTCCATAGAAGAAGAAAAAGTTCCCTCGTTTAAAGAACTACAAAACAGGATCCACCATGAAACCAGCATCCAGCAGGTGGGGATCATCCAACCGCAAGGATATACACTGATCAAATTCCTCCAACCGACCACCAACCTGACCGTTGGGACCCTGCAGCAATTTTTGGATGAGCGCCACAAAACGCAGCCTCAATCCAATTTAGATTATGTGCATGGGGATGAGGTGGTGCGTGAATTGGGATCCAAAACCGGCAACATTGGTTTTCTACTGCCTGCCATGCAAAAGAACGATCTGTTCCGCACGGTCATTTTGGATGGCTCTCTACCCAGAAAGACATTTTCAATGGGTGACGCGCGTGAAAAAAGGTTCTATTTAGAATGTCGAAAAATACAATAAAAACCCTGCTCGTTGTGACCTGTATCGTGTGTACCGGATTGTCTGCCTGTTCCGGCAATTCGGTAGCGGCTACTCCCACAGTTACTATTCAAGTAGAAACCGCCACTTTTACACTTGAACCGACCAGCACGCCCACAGCGCTGCCCCCCACCGCCACTCCCATACCTTATACCGGTATCAGTTCTCCATTACAGAATATCTCATTGGATGAATTGAATTCGGTCGACACCAATCCTTTTGATCCCCCTCCCTTAGGTTTTGATGAACCGCACCAAGGCATCGACTACAGCTATTACCGTTTTGAAAATGACCTGATGACCGATTCTGACGGTATCGAAGGACTGGAAGTTCTGTCCGTTTTGGACGGTACCGTGATATCGGTCATCAACGACCGCATGCCCTACGGTAACGCCATCATCATTGAGACCCCTCTGAATATGCTACTCCCGCAATGGCTGGCTGCCATGCAGATCCCTGAGATCGCTGCCACACTGGTCCCCGACCCCCGCCATAACTGTCCCGACCTGGTAAATGACCCTTCCTGGGATGATAGCAACCGCTCCCTTTATTTCGTATATGCCCACCTTCTCAATCCACCTCAATTCTCCATTGGAGATGCGGTCAAGAGCGGGGAGGTCATCGGTCAGGTGGGTAATACGGGCAACTCCAGCAACGCGCATCTTCACCTGGAACTCCGTTTGGGACCGGGAGGAGCCAGTTTTGACAGCATGGCAAAGTACGATACGCGTGCCAGCGTGGAAGAAATGGCAGCTTACTGCACCTGGCGCATCAGCAATCGCTTTGAACTGATCGATCCGAACACCGTGCTACAGTTCCGCCCGTGAGTGACGCATGAAGACATTGTTTGCCCGGATCAAGGATTTCTGCCTGGCGCAGGGATTCGATCTGGTTGCCGGCATCAGACCACACGATTACCAGCATTTCGATATCTTTCAAAAATGGGTGCAATCCGGTAAAAATGCCGATATGCAGTACCTTTCATCCGAACGGTCTATGCGCTTACGCCAATCCCCTTACGAGATCATGCCGACCTGCCACACCATCCTGGTGCTGGTGAAAAGATATCCGCCTGCGGTAAAACAGAGCAGCAAAGAGCTCGCGATCGCTTCCTATGCCCTGGGGGACGATTACCATCGCACCATTCCCCCCGTACTAGAAGAGATCGTTAAGTTCATCCGGGAGCAGAGTGGACATGAGCTGGTTGCCAAGGCATTCACCGATACCGCTGCCATTCTGGAAAGAGAGCTGGCATGCCAGGCAGGGCTGGGATGGATCGGCAAGAACAGCTGTTTGATCAACCCCAAGATCGGTTCCTTTTTTTTGCTGGCAGAAATATTTCTCGATTTGGATGTGCTGAATGAAAACACCATCCCTTCCCCGCTACCCGATCACTGCGGAACCTGCCGACGCTGTATCGAAAACTGCCCCACCCAATGTATCCAGGAAGATCGCACACTAGATGCTTCTCGCTGCGTCTCATACCTGACCATTGAAAACAAAGGGCTGATCCCACGCGAGCTACGCTCTAAAATTGGAAACCATCTCTTTGGCTGCGATGTATGCCAACAGGTCTGTCCCTGGAACCGGGAGCATCTTGACCCTGCCGTAGATATGCGACTTCCGATATCCATACAAGAGATCCGATCCAGGGTTCTGGATGAAGATGAATTTCGCCGGCTTTTCAGGAATTCACCGATCAAGCGCCCTAAACGGACCGGTTTTTATCGCAATCTGGCAGTGACATTGGGGAACCTCCGGGATGAAACAGATCTCACCATATTGGATCGATTACTGCATGATGGTGATCCACTGGTACGCCGCCATGCCGCCTGGGCACTCGGTCAATTTCATCTTCCCCAAAGCATGGCGCTGTTGAATTCTGCATTGGAACACGAATCTGACCCCGCAGTGCGGGCAGAAATATACACTGCACTCGAATAAAAAGCCCGAATCTCTTCGGGCTCTTCAGTCTATTGGGCTGCCAGTGTGCTGGTCGGTGCGAAAGTGGGGGTAGGTGTGACCAGATTTACCCGGATGGTAAGCTGGACCCCGATCGGGATATTATCCTGATCCTCGATCACATCCGCATTGAGATTGAGGATATCCTCAACGGTAGAATTGAACTGACTGGCAATAGAAGCCAGCGAATCTCCGGACTGAACGGTATAGGTAATCCTGGTACCGGAATCCAGATCAGATGGGATATTGGTCGGGGTTGGCAAAGACTGCCCTGGAGATGGGATCAATATCTTCTGTCCGGGAATAATAGGGCATTCGCCATTTTCAAAGTTGTTGATCGCCAACAAAGTCAAGAAATCAACCTGGAAATTTTCTGCAATACCCCAGCAACTGTCATTTTCCTGGACCTCATATTCGAAAGGTCCCGCAGGTGTAACAGTGATGGTCGGTTCCGGGGTGGGTGTTTCGGTTGGAATCAAACTCGGGGTTGGTGACATGATCGGGGTTGGTGGAAGTGTGTTCGTTGGAGTTGGGTTTTTTGAGAAAATGGAGGTAGAAAAACCACCGCCGGTGACCCATAAAACGATCATCACGATCCCTAAGATTACCAGAATTATGGCCAGTACTGTCAGGATCATCAGCAACGAGCGTTTTCTTCCGTTACCGCCACCCATGAGATTCTGTGTATTTTTTCTATCTAGCATATTTTCCTGTTTCTTTCTTCTTTCTCAAGAATGAGTACTTTATTGTACCTGATTTTATCAAGCCTAATTTTATTCACCACCGAACAGAAAACTCTTCCAGATCTGCCAATTTTCTGCACTGGAAGGTACAGGAGTGGGGGTTTTCAAAGCAGTGAAGGACTGCGCACTGGGAGAAATTGGCACAATCACCATATCGCCGGGCAGCGCCATATGAGCATCGCCTCTAGCCCAATCCTCAACTGCATTATCACTCGATGCATAGGCAATCTGAGTGCGCAGGGCGATCTCTGTATTTTGCAGGGCGTATACTTCAGTTGCGATCGTATCGCGCTGGCTTGAAAGGTGAAAGTATTCCGATAGACGATCATTCAATCCCAGCAGCATGAAGAAAAATAAAGCGATCAGGAGTACGCTGATGACCTTTTGATTTTTTTTCGGGTCACGGCTCATAATCCAATGATACCCTAGAGAGATTAATTGTCAATAAAAAAACCCCACCATAAAGTAGGGTTTTGTGCCGAAGGTGGGATTTGAACCCACATGAGCGTAATGCTCACTACGCCCTGAACGTAGCGCGTCTGCCAGTTCCGCCACTCCGGCGTTTAGAGTGTGTGAGTATTCTATCAAATGTACACTTTTTGTCAACCCGCAAAAGAATTATCGACATGTTCCCATGCTATAATCGTTCAAAATAATGGATACATTCCTGGATCAATTATTTAATTTCGTCGATTTCTCTATCTCTCCGTTGGGATTAATCATCCAATCCCTGGTGCTCATCCTCATCACCCTGACCACGCTATCTTTGCTGCATGCCGCCCGCTCACAAATTGCAAAACGCGACCTGCAAGGCGCACGATCATCTCTCTATTGGGTTTTAGGGTTGCAAGTTGTGATGATCATCCTTTATCTCTCCTCCAGCCTGGGATGGTGGCAGATCTCAGCCCGAATGCTACCCGCTTCCCAGAATATGGTATGGACGCTAAACCTGATCCTGGTAGGCTGGTTATGGTTTAAACCCTCACAGCGATCCCAGTTTTCAATCTTTAAGATGGTTCTTTCATTAAGTGCATTTGTTTTGTTCCTGCTGCAAGCATTTCAGGTCATTGAATTCGTCTTTTCACCACTTGAAATTTCGGTGCCATATGACCTGATATGGAGGGTTCTCGAATTTCTGATAGGTTTCTTCCTTTTCTTCAGCTATATCAGCCACACCGATCATTTCATCTGGAGCAGTATCCTGTTCGTTTCATTGCACATAATCGGGCTGGGCATCCATGCCATACTGACGATCCCCCCGCTCTTCGCAAAAGAACTATCCCAGGTGATCGCTTTTCTGTTCACCCCACAATTATTTCTGGCGCTTTCCTTTGATTCGCAGATTTTGGAGAAAAGACAGCAGAATATCCCGCTGCTGCTTTCGGAGAACGTGGCAGTCATCCCCCCCACGCAACTCATCAACGATTGGCTGCACACCGCCCTGGAAAATAACAGCCATATCCTGCCGCCCTACACTCTGTGTAAAGCACTGGCAAGAACATTCTTTGCGGATGCGTGTTTCATCATAGAAGCAGACAGCGCCGGTCACAACATCAAACTGCTGTGTGGTTTCATCCTGAAACCTCACAAACAGATCCTTCCGCGCGTCATTCAGAGCGAACATGAGATCATCATCCAACAACGGTCCGTTCTCTACCACAACGCTGATTCCTATCCGCTTTGGATCAAAGATCTGCTCAACAGAATGCATTTTCCCAGAGCACAGAGCATCTGGTACATCCCTTTACCGATCAACCAACATCCTACTCTCTTGTTCCTGGTCTCTCGTAAATTACTATGGAACCAGGAACATATCGAAATGAGCAAGCATATCCTCCCATATCTGGTACAAATCTTGCAAAATTATTTTCAAGATGATCGGATAGTCTCAAAGAAAGAGGATCAGAGTACAGTTTCAACCAATCCATTCTTAGACCTGATGAAATCCGAAATTGATTACCGTAATGATCCGCAACACATTGAAGAAGAACTCAAATTGGCACTTGAAGAATATAATCGTATCCGTAAGATTCTTGAAGAACGAGGAATAGGACAATCATTGTGAATAAACACAATTCGCATCCGTTGATAACGATTTTTTCTGCGCTACTGATCATTTCGTTTTTAAGCGGTTGTTCAGCTACCCGGGCATTATTTGGCTTGGGGGGTGAGGCTACTCCTGAGATCCGTCTGCTGGCAGATTTGAGTGCAGACAAGAGCCTGGAACCCACACCTTTCCAGCCGTATGCCTATACTCCCACCGTAGAAGCAGCCGCACCGATCATCACCGATTCACTGGTGCCCAATGATGGGGTTTACAAACCTGCCGGGCAGATCAACATTTTGCTGCTTGGTTCAGACTGGCGTCCGGATAGCGGATACCGCACCGACGTCATCATGTTGATCTCCATCTACACCAAAGAAGAAAAGGTCAGCATCGTTTCTTTCCCGCGTGACCTATGGGTGACCATCCCGGGCGTTGGAGAACAGCGTATCAACACCGCGCAGGCTTATGGTGGTTTCCCCCTCACCCAGAAAACTTTTGAATACAATTTTGGCACCAGCGTGGACCATTACATGATGACCAATTTCAACGGTTTTCTCAGCATCATCGATACACTGGGTGGCATCGAGATCAACGCTGTCAGCAATCTATCTGATAGTTGTGACCTTTCTTATTCCGCAGAAAAATATTGTTCGGTCGGACCAGGTACCGTCAGTTTGGATAGCGAGCTGGCATTGTGGTATGTTCGTTCACGGTATACCTCCAACGATTTTGATCGCACCCGGCGTGCCCAGGAAGTCATCATGGGCATCTTGAAGAAGATCATCAGCATGGATGGGGTCACCAATGCCGGGGAGATTTACAACACCCTCTCCAGCAGCGTGGTCACCGACCTGACATTGGGAGATATCGTCCCACTCATCAGCCTGACAGCCAAGATCATCAACGATCCGGGGCGCATTACCACCTACGCCATCGGTCAGTCGCAGGTCACCTCCTATGTCATGCCATCCAGCGGCGCGAATGTATTGCTTCCAAATTACAGCGCCATCTGGTCCATCTTAAAGACTGCTTTATTTACCCCCTGATCCTTGACGAAATACGCATAACTGGATAAACTATTTATATCTATACGCAATATGGAGGGCGTGATGCCATCGGATCCAAATAACATGCTTCATATCGATAAAGACACTTCCCTGCAGCCAGCCATGCAAGCCTGGCTGGTATACCTGCAAGACCAGAACAAATCCATCTACACCGTCAAGGCATTCGAAGGGGATCTGAAATTGCTTTCCGGTTTTTTACCTGCCGACAAAGCAGTAGGTGCCATCACCACCCACGACTTGCAGCATTTTCTGGAATGGGTCAACAACGGGCGCGGGAAGAATATCCCCTGTTCGCCCAAAAGTTTGAGCCGCCGCATCACCACCGTCAAATCCTTCTTTAACTGGTTGTTCGCCAACGGTCGCATCCCCAACGATCCGGCAGAGAAGATCCTGCAAAAAAGCGTCATCAGCCCTGTGCCCGAAGTGTTAAATGAAGATGAGCAAATTCTGGCGCTGGCTGCCGCAGCGGAATGGTTGGAACAGGACCAACCCGATACCCGTCCCTATACGCTCTTCAAACTGCTACTGGAAACCGGCATTAAAAAGAGTGAATGTTTGAATATTAAATTGCAGCATATCGACGAGAGCGATCCTGCCAATCCTTTCCTGTTCGTGCGCTATCCCGAAGCCAAAGATCGCAACAAAGAACGCAAGATCCCACTTTCAGGTGCCTGGTTGCAGCATTACAAACGCTACCTGGCACAGTACCAGCCCACCGATCTGGTGTTCCCCTGGTCACCCCGCCGGTTGGAATACATACTGGAAGATATCAGCAAAGCCGCCAATCTGGAAAAACACATTTCCTTCAGTATGTGCCGCTGGACCTTTGCGCTGAATGATTTTCATAAAGGAGTGGACCACGATCTGATCCGCCAGCGTCTGGGTATTTCAAAGATCCAGTGGCGCGAGATCGTCATGAAATTGAGTCAACTGGCACGCGCCACACAGACAACGATCTAGAATTTCACCTGGAGATGGAGCAGCCGGCGAGTATCCGGCTGCATACGTGTAAAATGTGCCGGTTGAAAACCGGCTACCCACACAATCGCATTTCCATTTTCCACTACCAACCAATGTTCCCGTACCTGTACGGGAATTTTTTTATTAATAAACAGGTCCGATAATTTAACGCTCCTGCCCTGCATGCCCAGCGGTTGGAAGCGATCCCCGGCCCGGTAAGCACGCACATTCAGTATATCCGTTGGCAGCGCTTTCAGATCAAAGTAAGCCTCCCATAATAACCCAGCGCTTGTCTGTGGAGGTTGATAAGCCGTAAGAGGCACCACCTCCACCAGCAGTTCTCCGCCATCCTGCAGCGGATAGTTTTTCATATCTTCCACTTTGACATCAAATGCCTGCCGGCACTGCGGATACGTCCGTGTCAAGGGAAGAACAGCCAGGCGGCTCAAATAAAATTTGTTGCGAGCTATAAAAGCATGCAGCCCGGCGGGCAGGTCCATATGCCCGGCACGATTGGGATGCTGCGTGAAATGCAGCACCCGCAACACCGTGGAATGCTCAATCTGGGTTTCAGCCGGTGCCAGTGTCTGCATCCCTCGCCGGATGAGGGCTTTTTGTGCACCGTTTTTTAGGGATCTGAATTTTTCAAGTGAAAAGGATACATA
This sequence comes from Chloroflexota bacterium, assembly GCA_012797815.1. Classification (GTDB taxonomy): domain Bacteria; phylum Chloroflexota; class Anaerolineae; order Anaerolineales; family Anaerolineaceae; genus UBA4781. The sequence continues at coordinate 60,602 of JAAZOK010000009.1, forward strand.
ACCCTCGCCCTCACTGGTGTGGAATGTGTCGTAGAGCTGCTGATATTGATTTTCCAGAAAATCCCAATCTTCTTTTACGATCTCCGACAAATTGAGCAGGTTTTGTTGGACGGATGGATTATAACTTTGCAGAGCGGGGATCAGGCTATGGCGGATGCGATTACGGAAGTAACCCTGATCTTCGTTGCTCTCATCCACCCGCGTCTGCAGCTCATACTGCCGGCAATATTCTTCTATTTGTGTCCGCCACACTCCCAGCAAGGGGCGCACCAGCGGGATGGTCGGATGAAATGCACTGATCGCACACGCAGCCATGCCGGTTAACCCACGTGTACCGCTGCCGCGCAGGATGTGCATCAAAACAGTTTCCACCTGATCATCGGCTGTGTGAGCGGTCAGCACCGCCCGGGCCTGGATGGTCTGGGCGGTAGTGAACAGAAAACCATAGCGCGCCTGCCGGGCAGCATCTTCCAGGGAGAGTTTCTGCTGTTCTGCCAGGTGGTGGATATCCGCTTTGCCGGTAAAAAAAGGAACGTCGAACTGTTCTGCCATATGCTGCACAAAATGACAATCCTGTGCAGAACCGGGGCGCAACTGGTGATCGAAGCTTGCCAGGGTTATATTGAAGTGTTGTTTGATCAACATATGCGCCAGTGCACTGGAATCCGGACCACCGGAAACCGCTACCAGCAGCACATCTGACCTGGAAAAACCAGCTTGCTGCAGCGCTTGCGCACACGTTCCATCGATTGCGGTCTTCACAATGCGATTATAGCATCGCACATTGGGATTTACAGACTGCCCTTCCTGCCGAACTGCTTCTCGAGGATATCCACGGATAGATGGATCATGGTAGGTCTGCCATGGGGACAGGTGCGCGGGTTCTGGCAGGCTTCCAACTGCCGCACCAGTCCCTGCTGCTCTTGCATGGAAAGTGTCATCCCTCCTTTAACTGCCACACCTTTACAAATGGAACGCACCAGTATCTCTTCTTTCTGCCTGGTCACCGCATTTCTGCCCTCTTCTCCCACTTCATGCAGGGCATCTTGCATGATCTTCAACGAAAAATTGCGCGCCAGGAAGCTGGGTACAGCCCGGATGCGGTAGCTGGTTGGACCAAATGGTTCCACCTGAAAACCCATCTCGTTGAAACTCGCCAGCAGGTCTGCAAAGAGCTCCCCTTCTTTAGGATTGGGAGTGAACAAGATGGGTTCCAGCAGTAATTGAGCATCCCCCGTCTGGCGGCTTTTATCGAGCAGTTGTTCATATAGGATGCGCTCATGAGCAGCATGTTGATCGATCAGATATAACCCATCCGGACCTTCCGCCACGATGTAGGTGGCGCCCACCTGCCCGATCACACGCAGCAGAGGGATCTGCCCAGTGAGACCCAGATCGGGTTGAGGGGAAGATGGGGGTGTAGTTTGGAATGGAACAGGAGTGGAAAAAGGTTCCGTTGTAGTTGGCAGAGGGTGAGAGGAATGCTGGAAAGCATCTGCCTGCTCATTGGAGTTAGCCCACAGCGATGAGCTAAAGGCAGGTGCCGGGGAAGACGCCAGCAGTGCCAGGCGCACCGCGCGCACCAGCCTCCCGGTAACCGCACGGGCATCTGCAAAACGCACTTCCGCTTTGGCAGGATGGATGTTGATATCCACCTCCTGCGGTGGCACCTCCAGGAAGACCACCGCGATCGGGAACCTGCCCACCATCAGATAGGAACGATACGCATTCACCAGGGCGGAGGTCATGCCCACATCCTGGATCAAGCGCCCATTGACAAAGAAATGGATATCGCGCCGGTTGGAGCGTGTGATGCCCACCGGACTGCAGAATCCCACGATATGATAATCCGCTTCTGCAAGGTCGAGTTCCAGCATCTGCCGGGCACTATCCAGATCATAGACCGACGCCAGGATCTCGCGCCGGTTGCCATTCCCGGATGTTTGCAGAGAGATACGTCCTTCCACTTCCAGCGTGAAACGGATGTGGAGGTAAGCCAGGGCATACAGCGTCACCAATTCTGCAATGCGGCTGCGTTCGGTGCGATCGGATTTCAAGAATTTCAGTCTGGCAGGCACATTGGCAAAAAGTTCACGCACTTCCAAACGAGAACCCTGCGGGAAGGCTTTCTGAAGCACTTTTTTGACCTTGCCGCCATCACATACCAGTTCACTACCTTCATTTTCATCACGGGCACGCGTCTGGACGCGCAGATGGGATACCGCTCCGATGGATGCCAGCGCTTCCCCACGAAATCCCAGAGAATGGATACGCTGCAGGTCATCGATCGAATCGATCTTGCTGGTGGCAAAACGGGTAACCGCCAGCGCCACCTCCTGCGCCGGAATGCCACTGCCATCATCGCTGATCTCGATCAATTCCTTGCCGCCACCTGCGATACGAATAGAAATGGTCTGTGCACCGGCATCGATGGCATTTTCCAGCAGTTCTTTAACCACCGACGCCGGATTTTCAACCACTTCCCCGGCAGCGATCTTATTGGTAACGGATTCCGGTAATATTTTTATGGGCAAATTTCACCTCTTCAGAAATTATATCCCAGGCCTTTGTAGATTTTTCGGTATACTTACCTGCATGACAAAAAACTTCGAGATCTTACTGGTCGATGTTGACCGCACACTTTATCCTTTTGAATGCAATGTGTGGGATGCCATCGGCGAACGCATTCATGACTTCATCCACCTCAAGCTGGGATTATCTAAAGAAGAAGCCCGCCAACTGCGCCTTTCCCTGCGCGAGCGTTATCCCACTACCTGGCAGGGATTGAATGAGGAATATGACATCGATAAAGATGAATATCTGCGTTTCGTTCATGAAGTCGATCTCACTTCCCTGCTTCCCCCCAACCCTGCGCTGCCGGGTCTTTTCGCGGCCCTTCCGCAAAAGAAGATCGTCTTCACCAATTCCACCCGCTACCATGCCGGTCGGGTGCTGGATTATTTCTCCATCAAGCCATACTTTTCAGATATCATCGATGTCACCATGATCAGTCCTTATACCAAATTCGAACGGGAGGCTTTCCCGCTGGCACTGGAATATCTGGGCAATCCCGCTCCGGAGGGCTGTGTGATGATCGATGACGAGGAATCCATCATCGACAATGCGGTTGCCAGCGGCATGCAGGGGGTTCTGGTAAATGCTGCCCCCCAGCAAAACGGACATTCGCATGTGCAAATTCCATCCATCAACTTCCTGGCAGAGGCGCTTGCCCGATTATCAGAATAATGTCCAAATTAACTCAAGTTACCCACACGTGAGTAAAATTGAACGTATCTTCGTATGGAACGAGGTATGCTTATGAACAAGTTTTTACGGAATTTGATCACCTTTTTTGTGGCAGTCACCCTGCTGACCGCCACATTTTATGCCGGTCTGTGGGTGGGAGGGAATTTCGGAAGTCTCACCAACATCGCAAACACCCCCAGTAATTACCTGACCAGTAGTGATCCCGCGCTGGGAGAGCTATTCACGCCCTTCTTCCAGGTTTGGGATATCATCCACGAGCAATACGTGGATCAGCCCCTGGATGATGTGACCCTCATGCAGAGCGCCATCGGTGGGCTGATGGGCGGCCTGGGCGACCAACATTCTTCCTATATGGATCCCGAAACCTACCGGCAAGCCAGCGCTCCCCTGCAGGGCGGTTATACCGGCATCGGTGCCTGGGTGGATACCTCGGGTGAAAACCTAGTCATCATCGCTCCCATGCCCGATTCACCCGCTGAAGCAGCCGGCATCCTGGCGGGAGACATCGTGATCGGAATCGATGGCAAAGATGTCACCGGCACCGCACCGGATGTGGTATTGCAAAGCATTCTTGGTCCTGCCGATACGGTGGTCACCCTCACCATCACCCGTGAAGGAGTGGAACAACCATTGGATATCTCCATCACACGGGCTGAGATCCAGATCCCGGTGGTGGAATACCAGATGCTGGATAGCAACATCGCCTACATCGACCTGTATCAATTTAGCGTCAATGCGGGTGAAGAAGTACGAAAAGCGCTGGATGAGCTGCTGCCACAGAACCCGGTGGGTATCATCCTGGATTTACGCAATAACAGCGGTGGTTATCTGGATGCGGCTTTCGATGTGACATCGCTCTTCATTGAAGACGGACCCATCATGGTCGAGGAATATGGGGATGGCACCACCCACACCTATAATGCCCTGGGCGGTGCCATCGCTCCGGACATTCCACTGGTGGTGCTGGTGAACGAGGGTTCCGCCTCGGCATCCGAGATCACGGCCGGCGCCATCCAGGATCGCAGTAGGGGCACTCTGGTAGGTATGACCACCTACGGGAAAGGCTCCGTGCAAAACTGGATCGAATTGGAGGGAGACAACGGTGCCATCCGCGTGACCGTGGCACGCTGGCTTACCCCTGACAGCCGCCAGATCAACAATGTAGGGCTGACCCCTGACGTGCAGGTAGATTACACGCAAGAAGATTTCGACGCCGGTTTGGATCCGCAACTGGATAAAGCGGTCGAGATCATGCTGGCAACCGCCAACGGCGCTTCATAGGCTTCATTTAATGGGTTAATTGACAGATACCAGCGTGAAGTGTATAATGAACGACCGTTTGACAAAATAAACGGGAGTAGACCGAATGGAATCAAGTATTATTACCGATATCACCAGCTCAGCAAACCTGGAAAGGAAAATGCACCTGAAGGGCAAGGTACTGAAGACCAGTACCGCCGGGGCTATTGTTGATATTGGTGTCGAACAACCTGCGCTACTCCACGTTTCGCAGATACTCACTCCCGATAACCAACCCCTCAAACGTGTTTCAGATGTGCTCGCCGAAGGTCAGGAAGTGGATGTATGGGTACGCAGTGTCCGTAACGATCGCATCGAAGTGACCATGCGCGAACCCTTCGAGTTGGAATGGCGCGACCTGGAAAAAGACAAGGTCGTAAAAGGCAAAGTGGTGGAACTGGAAAAATTCGGCGCCTATGTTGACATCGGGGCTGAAAAACCCGGTCTGGTGCACATCAGTGAATTGACCCATGGCTATGTCAAATCCGCTTCGGATGTGGTAAATGTCGGTGATGAAGTGGAAGTGAAGATCCTCGATTTCAACCGTCGCAAACGCCAGATCAAACTGAGCATGCGCGCTATGGAACCCGAGATGGATGCCATCGAAGGGGTTACCCTCACCCCCGCCCGCAAACCACGCAAATCCAAGAAGAGCAAAGGCGGAGCTGAAAACAAAGAAACTGCCGCACCGGCAGCCGCCGAACCCACCGCCATGGAGATCGCCCTGCGAGCAGCCATGGAAAAATCGGAAAGCGAAAGCACTTCTTCTTCCGGCAAATCCAAGAAAAGTAAGGGTGTTTCCAACGAACAGGAAGACCTGCTCAAACGAACGCTCAAGAATCGCTAGCATCAGCGTCAATCAGAAAATACAGAATCCCTCTGTATTTTCTTTTTAAGGATGGGCATGTCAGTACATGGACATTCCATGCTATCATTAATGAAAACGAGAAAATGAAATCCATTTATGTGCTGCAAATAATCCAACACGTGCCGCACTCTTCGGGAGGGTTCTTGAAACAACCCTCCCTTCTTCTTTAATTACCGGAGCAAACAAGACATGGACAAACAAGACAATCACACCAAATTCATCTTTTTCACGGGCGGCGTGGTCAGCTCGGTCGGCAAAGGATTGACAGCAGCAGCGCTGGGGCGCTGCCTGAAAGAGCGCGGTTTCAAGATCGGTGTTCAGAAATTAGATCCCTATCTGAATGTGGACCCCGGCACGATGAGCCCTTACCAGCACGGCGAGGTGTTCGTGCTGGATGACGGGGCAGAGACCGACCTCGACCTGGGACATTACGAGCGCTTCATCGATGTCCGTCTCAATAAGAACAGCAATGTCACAACCGGGCAGGTATATGCGGAGGTGATCAGCCGCGAGCGCCAGGGTGATTACCTGGGCGGCACCATTCAGGTCATCCCGCACATCACCAACGAGATCAAACGCCGCATCATGAAGGTGGCGGATTCCTCCGACGCGGATTACATCCTGATCGAAGTGGGTGGCACGGTCGGCGATATCGAAAGCCAACCTTATCTGGAAGCCATCCGCCAGCTGCGCAACGAGATCGGGCGCGACCATACCTTCCACATCCATGTCACCTGGCTGCCCTACATCGGCGCCACCGATGAATTGAAGACCAAACCCACCCAGCACTCGGTGCGCGAACTGCGCTCGATGGGCATCACCCCCAACATGATCATCGCGCGCGCCGACCACCCCATCGAAGAAGCCCTGTGCGAAAAGATCGCACTATTCTGCGATGTGGAAAAGAAAGCCGTCGTGCCCATGCAAACCCTGGATTCCTATTATGAGGTGCCCAGCGTGCTGGAGAAATACCACGTGGCAGAATACCTGCTGCAGTATTTCAACCAGGCAGCCCAGAAAGAGCCACAGTGGCAGCAGTGGAACGCCCTGGTAGACGCCATCCACCACCCCGAACATGAAGTGACCATCGCCATTGTGGGCAAATACGTGGAACTGCACGATGCCTACATCAGCGTGCGCGAAGCCATCAACCATGCCGCCCTGTCGCATCAAGCCCGCCTGCACATTCTGTGGATCCATTCGTGCGAACTGGAGAACGGGCAACGCTGGGATGATCTGCAGCAAGCCGCCGGCATCGTGGTGCCGGGAGGTTTCGGACAGCGCGGCATCGAAGGCAAGATCATGGCAGCGCGCTACGCACGCGAGAACCACATCCCCTACCTGGGGTTGTGCCTGGGCATGCAGTTGATGGTGGTGGAATTCACGCGCTCCGCGCTACAGGATGAAAAAGCCAATTCCACCGAGTTCGACGAAAAGACACCCCTGCCCGTCATCGACCTGATGCCGGACCAGAAGACCATCACCGATAAGGGCGGCACCATGCGCCTGGGTTTGTATCCCTGCAACCTGGTGCCCGGCACGCACGCCGCGCGCGCTTACCAATGCCAGCAGGTCGAGGAACGCCACCGCCACCGCTACGAGTTCAACAATGCTTACCGTGAGCGTCTTGCGGAAAAGGGTCTGGTATTCTCGGGGCTCTCCCCCGATGAACGGTTGGTGGAGATCGCCGAGATCAAGGAACATCCCTTCATGCTCGGCACCCAATTCCACCCTGAATTCCTGTCGCGCCCTAACCGCCCGCACCCGCTGTTTGATGCCTTCATCCGCGCCGCGCTGCAGGGGGATTGACGTTTATCGATCCATCACCTGCAAAGATGGGACCGCGCCAGGGTTTCGTATTATACTTATGGACTGGTAATCAAACCGAATACAGAATAAAGGATTAATGATGGACGCTTATATCGAATCTATCACCGCCCAAGAGATCTTGGATTCTCGCGGGAACCCCACTGTGGAAGTGGAAGTAGTACTGGACGATGGAAGCTGGGGACGCGCTGCCGTTCCATCCGGCGCCTCCACCGGTGTGCACGAAGCGCTCGAACTGCGCGACGGCGACAAGAGCCGCTACAACGGCAAGGGTGTCACCAAAGCGGTCGAAAACGTCAACGATATCATTCAAGACAACCTGCTGGGTTGGGATGCCACCGAACAGCGCGCCATTGACGCTGCCCTGCTCGAGCTGGACGGCACCCCCAACAAAGCCAAATTGGGCGCCAACGCCATTCTGGGCACCAGCCTGGCGGTCGCCAAAGCAGCTGCCAATTACGTGGGGATGCCCCTGTACCGCTATATCGGCGGGGTTTACGCGCATGTACTGCCCGTGCCGATGATGAACATCCTCAACGGCGGTGCGCATACCGGTTGGCAATCCACCGATGCGCAGGAATTCATGGTCATGCCGCTCGGCGCACCTTCCTTCTCGGAATGTCTGCGCTGGGGTGCCGAGATCTACCACACCCTCAAAGCGGTACTGAAAGAACACGGCTACATCACCCTGGTGGGCGATGAAGGCGGCTACGCGCCACAGTTGAAAGCCAACGTGGAAGCGGTGGAAGTGATCCTGGAAGCGATCGAAAAAGCCGGTTTCAAAGCCGGTACGGACGTCGCCATCGCACTCGACCCGTCGGCTTCCGAGTTCTATGATGAAAAAGCCAAGGTCTACAATCTACGCCGCGAAGGCAAGAAGCTGGATCCCGCACAGATGGTGGATTTCTGGATAAACTGGGTGGAGCAGTTCCCGATCGTATCGCTGGAAGACGGCTTAGCCCAGGATGATTGGGAAGGCTGGAAACTGCTGACCGAGAAGAAGGGCGACAAGCTGCAGATCGTGGGTGATGACCTGCTGGTCACCAACCCCGAACGCGTCCGCCGCGCCATCAAAGAAGACGCCTGCAACGCCCTGCTGGTCAAATTGAACCAGATTGGCACCCTTACCGAGACCATCGAAGCCGTCGAGGCAGTCCATCGCAACGGA
>JAAZOK010000139.1 GCA_012797815.1 Chloroflexota bacterium
GCTGATCTGCCCGGCATTCGCCAGCTCTCGGTTTGGGATATTGAACCCGAAGAATTGGACGCGTACTTCTGCGAGTTCAAAGAATTTGTGGCAGAATGCCAGTTCAGCAACTGCCGGCATGAAATGGAGCCCGGTTGTGCAATAAAAGATGCAGTGCGGGATGGAAAAATCAGCACAGCACGGTATGATTCGTATTTGAGATTAAGAAAAGAGATAGAAGATTCTCAAGGATTTTGATAGTTTCAATGAAAGAGATATTCCATGAAAATTAGAATTACCCACAGATTATTCGTTTGCATATTAGGAACAGCGCTCATTCTTGCATCCTGCAGCGGTGTAAATTTAAATCAAGCGACTCCCACGGTATTCGAACCTACTCCCACAGAAGTTCCGTTAAAGGAAGCGACGGTTTGTGTAGCGAATGAACCGGAAAGCTTGTTTATCTATGGAGAACAAAGCAAGATTGCCGCTCTGATCTTTGAAGCGATCTATGATGGTCCGTTTGACAAGGTGGCTTACCAGGCAGTTCCGGTGATCGTGGAAAAACTCCCAAGTTTAAATGATGGAAGCGCCAGCTACCAACCGGTGGGTGTAAATGGAGGGGAGCGGGTGGTGGATGCGAAAGGAAATACTGTAAATCTTGCCAACGGAGTGACTCTCTACCCGCGCGGCTGCCAATCAGCAGATTGCGCCATCACCTGGGATGGCGCAAGCCAGCTTCAAATGGAGCAATTGGTGCTGGTTTTTACGCTTAAAACTGGGGTGCACTGGTCTGATGGCGAGGCTGTAACAGCCGGCGATTCACAATATTCATACCAGCTTGCCAAAGACCTGGGGGCAGCAGTTTATGAAGATATTGTGGATGGGATCGTCGATTACCAGGTGATGGATGAGCACACCGTAAAAGTGACTTTGCTGCCGGGATTGCTGGTATCAGATTATGCTGCTTACTTTTTTACACCCCTCCCGCAGCATGTGTGGGGTGCTTACGGTGCGGCAGATCTTTCCGGTATGGAATTGGCAGCCAAACTGCCCATGGGATGGGGACCTTTCAAGATAAGTTCCTGGCAAACTGGTGAGAACATCATCCTGGAAAAAAATGAGAATTATTTCCGGGCGGTTGAAGGGCTGCCCGCTCTGGATAAGATCACCATCAAGTTTGTCGTACCCCCCAGTTCTATTAAAGAAATGATCGATACGGTTGGTTGTGATATGGTGGATGACTCGCTGATCAATGAAGCAAATTCAATTGAACTGGCGGAACTGCAAAACGATGCTGCTTATCAGGTACATGCATTAACAGGGGCAGATTGGAAAACGCTGGTGTTTGGTATTGAACCCGCTTCCTATGATGACGGATATTATCCGTATGGTTCTGATCGTCCTGATATCTTGGGAGATGCAGCCGTGCGCAATGCCATCCGACAATGCATTGATGTGGAGGCGATTCGACAAAGTGCGGGTGTTAGTACTGAGCAACAGCAGTTCACCTATTTTCCATATCTACCCCCAGGGTACACCAGCGGAACTGCCATACAGTATGATCCGAGCAGTGCACAAACTACGTTGACTAATTTAGGATGGAAAGATAATGATGCTGATCCGGCAACTGCCAGAACGGCAGCAGGTGTGAGCAATGTGCCCGATGGGACAACCTTGACACTCAACCTGTTCACATCGCCGAGCAGTCAAAATACGCAAATTTCCGCATTGATCAAGAATTCGCTAGCACAATGTGGCATCCAGGTAAATGTTTCCAACATGTCCCCGGCTGAACTTTATGCTGCAGGTCCGGATGGAGTGCTGTTTGGGAGGAATTTTGATTTAGCATTAATTTCATGGCATGTAGGGGAAACGCTACCCTGTCAATTATTCGAAAGCAAAGAGATCCCTTCTGCAGACAATTATTGGATCGGTGAGGATGATGGAGGAGGGGATATTGGCGGTTATCAAAATGCGGAATTTGACTGGTTGTGCGAAGCTGCCCAAAATAGCAGCACTGACCCGGCAGGAGCGCTCTCCAATCAGGTGGCGGCGGCAACTATCCTGGATCAGGAGAGTCCCTTTGTATCGCTATTCTTCAGCCCGCGCAGCATTGTAACGAAAAATCCATTCTGCATCCCGGATGAAAAACAAGATGAGAAATATCCATATTCTTCGCTGGAGTATTGGGATTTTCGTGACACTTGTAATTAGATGTATAATGGGAAAACAGGTACAATATTTTGCATATACTTGTTTCTTATTAATTTTTGAATTTTACTTTTATTATAATTGACAAAACAAATGCAGTTTCAGTATAATTTACTAATCTTAAATTTGTTGAGTATGTTGGTAATTAACAAATGGGAAAATCTATAGTTTAAAAGGAGGTGATTAATAACGAAATAAGTATTCTTGAGTGCTTTAGATAACAAACTATGTTGGAGGAGAAAAAATGAAAAACAAGGTTTTTATGAGTGTACTAGTGCTGCTAATCACAGCCAGTATGCTTCTCTCAGCTTGTGGGACAAATGGAACAGAAGCAGTTGTAGAGGATGAAACAGCTGCAGAACCCGCTGCAGCTGAGGAAGAAGCGGAAGTAGCCACTACCCGCAAAGGTGGTTGGCTGGATGAGATTGTTATGTCTGTGGTTGATTCAGATTCTGCTCTTACGCAATTGCAGGCTGGCGCCATTGATATTTATGCAGATGGACTTTCTTCTGCTGACTTGGCTGCTATTAAAGAATCTGGGCTTAGCTACTCAGCCACGAACGGTATATACTATGACCTCCTTTTCAATCCAGCTGGGCCGGAGTTAAATAATGGAACACTAAACCCGTTTGCAGACCGCAAGATCCGCGAAGCGATGAACTGGTTGCTGGATCGTGATTACCTAAATCAGGAAATCTATGAAGGCGGTAGTCTGGTGAAATTCTTTGCCATTACCACGCAATTCCCTGATTATGCTGATCTGGCTGATGTCGTTCGTGAACTGGAATCAAAGTATGCGTATAACGTTGACAAAGCCAAAGAAGTTATCACGGCTGAAATGGAAGGAATGGGCGCGACTCTGGTAGACGGAAAATGGTTCTATAATGGCAACCCCGTTACTCTTATCTTTCTCATCCGCAGTGACTCAGATGGAACTCGTAAACCGCTTGGGGACTACACCGCCAACCAACTAGAGAGCATTGGGTTCACAATTGATCGTCAGTACAAGACCGGAAGTGAATCTTCTACAATTTGGCTCGGTTCTGAACCAGCGGACGGGTTGTGGAATCTGTATACTGCTGCTTGGTCAGCAACCGTTTTGGATCGCGATCAGAGCAATATCTTCCAGGAAATGTATCTGGATTCTAGTTTGCAGGGTAGCCATCCTTTCCTCGAAAATGTTTCAGACCCTGCATTTAAAGATGTTGGTGATAAACTGGCTACTTCCCAATATGCCAGTGTGGAAGAACGCCACGAGATGATGGCGGAAGCTCTTGAATTATCATTGCAAGACTCACTGCAGGTTTTCCTGATCGATGGCAAGAACTATATACCCTATGCCGACAATGTAGTTGCTACAGCTGACTTAGCTGCAGGAATCCAGGGCGCTCAGATATATCCTTATACATTACGCTTCAAAGATCAAGAGGGTGGAACGCTTAACTGGGCTACCCAGGACCTGTTTGGTGACCCATATAATCCTGTTGCTGGTACGAACTGGGCTTTCGACCAGGCTGCCATCCGCGCTACCATGAGCGGTGATGGAATGTATGATCCATACACTGGTTTGGTTTGGCCACTGCGCCTAGAAAAAGCAGATGTGGTTGTCCAAACTGGATTACCCGTTACATCTACTTTAGACTGGGTTAACCTTGAATTTGCAGATAAGATTACCGTACCTGCAGATGCATGGGTTGGTTGGGATGCCACAGCGCAAGAGTTTACAACCGCTGGAGAAGGCACAACCGCAAAGCGGAAAGTTACCCTATACTATCCAGACGACTTCTTTGAGACAGTAAAATGGCATGATGGAAGCAATATCTCTGTGGCTGATTTTGTTATGGGTATGATCATGACCTTCGATCGGGCTGATACTGAGAGTGCTATCTATGATCCACAAGCTGAACCCAATTTACTGCCATTCTTGGAAACCTTCAAGGGTATGAAAATCGTATCAACTGACCCGCTTGTGATTGAATATTATAGTGATAGCTATGAATTGGATGCTGAACTCGATGTACTCCCCACATTTATGACTTACACTTATACATTTGGTGAGGGGGCATGGGATGTTATAGCAATTGCAAACATGGCTGAAGCAGCTGGTGAATTGGCTTATTCAACTGATAAAGCCGGTACGGAAGAAATTGAGCAGACCAGCTTTGTTGGTGGGCCAAGCTTGGAGATTTTAGCAAAATACCTAGATCAAGCTATTGAAGAAAACTACATTCCCTATGAAGCAACGCTTGGTCAGTACATTACACCTGAAGAAGCAACTGCACGCTATGAATCTCTCAAAGCTTGGTATGCCGAACATAACAACTTCTGGCTTGGTACTGGTCCATACTATCTTGATGAAGCATTCCTCACTGAGAAGAGCCTCGTCTTGAAGCACTTTGATGAATATCCGGACTCTGCAGATCGTTGGTCTAACTTTGGTGAACCTAAAATAGCTGAAGTTGAAATTGATGGTCCAGGACAGGTTGTAATCGGTGAAGAAGCAACATTCAACGTGATGGTAACTTTCAACGATGAAGCTTATCCATTGGATGAGATCAAACTTGTGAAGTTCCTGCTTTACGATGCAGAAAATAAAATGGTCTTAGTAGCTGAAGCTGAACCTGTGGAAGATGGTCTTTACAGTGTTGTGTTAAGCGCTGATACCACAGCTGCTCTTGAGGCTGGTTCTAATAAGCTCGAGGTTGCAGTGGTTCCGTTTACGGTTAGCCAACCCACTTTTGCTTCTGTGGAATTTGTAACTGCTCCGTAATACGGAAAAGCAAGTAATATGAAAGAACAAGGGCAAGTATAGCACTTGCCCTTGTTTATCCTCAAATTCAAGGAAATAGCTGACATGACACTAAGCCCCAGATTAGGTCAAAATAAAACGAAACAAAAAAACACAAATTCTTCTGTTAAACGAGTGTTGCGTTTTTCTGTAACCCGATTACTCTCTTTATTTTTTACAGTTATTATTGGAGTTTATCTTACAATACTGATTGCTAACATGGGCGGTTATGTCGATACAATTATGCGAAGTGATATAAAAGAGAAAGTCAATCTGCGCGTTGCAGCCATGACTGCAAAATCGAACATATCGACAGAAACTCGAAAACAAATGGCAGAAGAGATGGTCGCGTTAGAAGAAGAACGCTTGGGATTAAATACACCATTTGCTGTCCGCTCTTTTCGCTATCTTCAAAATGCGCTTCGAATGGAACTTGGAAATGCGTTATTTATGGTGAGTGATAACGGATCTAGACAGGTCAAAAACATTATTCTGGAACGCCTCCCGGCTACTTTGTTATTGATGGGATCATCGGAATTAATTTTGTTTTTCGTAAGTGTTTTTCTTGCATTGAAATTATCCAGGTCTTATGGTAGTTTTTGGGATAAGTTGATTGTAGCTCTTTCGCCCACATCCTCTGCTCCACCATGGTTTTATGGTATTTTCTTTATATTGATTTTTGCGGCTGTTTTAAAAATATTGCCTTTCGGTGGAATGGTTGATGCACCACCACCAGAAAATACATGGAATTATATATTAAGTGTTTTAAAACACTTGATATTACCCGCATTGTCTTTAATAATCAGCTCATTATTTATTAGTATCTATAACTGGCGTACTTTTTTCCTTATATACTCGAGTGAAGATTACGTGGATATGGCTAAGGCGAAAGGCTTAAGTTCGCGTGAAATAGAAAATCGGTATATTCTGCGACCGACCCTACCTACTATCATTACTAATTTCGCTTTGCTGGTGATTGGTTTATGGACAGGGGCGACACTTACAGAAACAATCTTCCTATGGCCGGGTCTTGGTAGAACATTATACAGGGCAATTGGATTATTCGATACTCCCGTCATCGTTGGATCCACAATCATCTATGCTTATTTATTAGCTATAACTGTTTTCATCCTTGATTTTGTTTATGCTCTCGTTGATCCAAGAGTAAAAGTAGGTAATTAAAACAAACCATGAAAACACTAAAAAACAACCTTCGTGATCTTAAACGTTATCCGTCTGCAATCATCGGGTTGGTAATAGTATTTTTGCTTCTTCTTCTGTCTATCTACGCGGTGATAAAAATACCTTATTCAGAAGCTATTCGTCTGTGGCAAGGAGGGGAAGAGGTCTGGTATTATAATCCCAAAAATGCAGCGCCTGCTTGGTTCAATTTTTTTACTAAAAATAAATTGCCAGAATCCTTTGCCGTAACAGTTGGTGACGATGGCATTTCGAAGACAGTAGTCCCCGGCGAATCGGGTACTTCAACAATCGAATTCACTTATTCTTTTGATTTTGATTATGATGAATATCCACAGGAAATGTTCCTGTATTTCACTTCGCAATATGAAACAAAACAACCATTTGTTTCTGTTTACTTAGTAACTCCCGATGAGCGAGAAATACGAATTAGTGATTTTGGGGTAAGCCAGAAACAAACTTATCGCTTTTCACAAGATGAAAAACTTGTTAAAAAGTATAAGGGTTTGACAGTTATGGAAGGCTTATTTTCAAATCCTGATTCAGAATCAATAACTCCTCTAAAAGGAACCTATCAATTGATAATAAAAGGTCTTACCTTTGAACCAGATTCTGATATTGATGTTGAATTTGTATTTCATGGTGTGTTGTACGGCTTAGCTGGCACAGATCATATGCGACGTGATTTAATGGTACCGTTATTATGGGGTACACCCATTGCATTGGCTTTTGGATTAGCAGCTGCATTGGGAACTGCGTTATTAACCATGATCATTTCTGCGATTGGTTCCTGGTATGGTGGTTGGGTAGATCGATTAATTCAACAAATAACCGAAATTAATATGGTTTTACCTTTTCTGGCTATTCTTGTCATGATTGGCACACTTTATTCTAGAAGCATCTGGGTGATTCTTGGAGCCACTATCTTATTAAGTATTTTTTCTGGCTCTATTAAATCCTACCGGGCTATTTTCCTACAGGTCAAGGAATCAACTTATATTGAAGCCGCGCGTGCATACGGTGCATCTGATATGCGAATTGTATTCAAATATCTAATCCCGCGCATGATCCCAATGCTTATCCCCAACCTGGTATCTTCTGTGCCTTCCTTTGTCTTCCTTGAGGCATCTTTGGCTATTTTAGGATTGGGAGACCCGGTTCTGCCAACATGGGGCAAAGTGATTAATGACGCGCAAGCTTTTGGTGCTATTTACAAGGGATTTTATTACTGGATTCTGGAACCTGCATCTTTGTTGATGATTACTGGATTAGGTTTTGCAATGCTGGGATTTGCACTTGATCGTATCTATAATCCAAGATTGAGAGATATGTAAACATATATGGAAAAAAAAATCTTACTTGACATAAAGGAACTAAAACTCTATTTTAAAACTGAGAGTGGAACTGTTCAAGCAGTTGATGGGATTGATTTAGCGATTTGTGAGAATGAAGCTGTTGTCATAGTGGGCGAATCAGGTTGTGGAAAAAGCTCGTTATCAAGAGCTATTTTGCGGTTACTTCCACGTAATGTGCAGGAGTACTCTGGTGAAGTCTATTTGAATGATAAGAATATTATGTTGATGGCGGATGAGGAGTTTCGTCAACAAGTTCGCTGGATTAAAATGTCTTTTGTCCCTCAAGCCGCAATGAATGCACTCAATCCTGTGTTACGCGTAGGCGATCAAGTAGCCGAACCAATGATCGTACATTATAATGCGAAAAAAGAGGAGGCATTAGCACAAGCTCAGAAAATGTTCAGTCAAGTAGGCGTACCGGATGATTTTATAAATCGATATGCCTTTGAACTTAGTGGGGGTATGCGACAGCGTGTTGCTTTAGCCATGTCCTTGGTAACGGCTCCCGAATTAATAATTTTGGATGAACCAACTTCAGCCCTGGATGTACTTACGCAAGCAAACATATTCAATTTATTAAAAAGATTCAAGAGAGAAATTTCAACCAGTTTTATATTAATAACGCATGATATTGCAACTTCTAGTGAACTGGCTGATCGTGTTGCGGTTATGTATGCCGGACAAATTGTTGAAGTTAGTGATTCGGCAACTTTTTATAAGGAACCACATCACCCTTATTCGGCTAAACTAATGGCGAGTGTACCAAAATTACGCGGAAATACAGAACCTGATTTTATTACAGGTAGGCCACCCAGTCTAATTTCTCCACCAAGTGGCTGCCGTTTTGCGGATAGATGCCAGAAGCGATTCGAGAAATGTTCTCAAGAACCACCGATAGTAAAATTTGGTGATAATTTAGTGAAATGCTGGTTATACGTATAAGTCAAGGATGACGCATGACAAAAAAACAGAAAGATTTACAAAGCCCAATTGACTTTCAAGGGAATGTTGAAAAAAACAGCCAAAATGTATTGCTATCAGTGCAAAATTTGCGCGTTTGGTTTGAATTACGACATCTTGGTTTTGGACATGCCGGGTATGTGCATGCAGTTGATGGGGTAAGTTTTGATTTGCACAATCGTGAAGCAATTGCAATTGTTGGTGAAAGCGGTTGTGGGAAATCCAGTCTTATGAAAACTATCCTTGCTTTATATAAACCCACAAAAGGCGATATTATTTTTGATGATAAAAATATAAACCAACTCAAAGGTGAGTCTAAAATGTGGTATCGTTCAAAAGTTGGTTTTATTCAGCAAGATCCATATGGTGCGATGGCACCTTTTATGAGTATTCAACGTATCTTGGAAGAACCCTTAATTATCAATGGTGTAAAAGATAAAACGCAATGTGTGGATCGTATACATAAAGTACTCAATGAAGTAAAAATGGAACCAGTTGAGGAATTCCTTCCCAAGTTTCCTCATATGTTAAGCGGTGGACAGCAACAACGTATTGTGATTGCTCGAGCTATGATCTTACAACCAAAACTATTGGTTGCGGATGAACCCGTTTCCATGTTGGATGCTTCTGTACGTGTTGAAATTCTAAAGCTGCTGCGTGGATTGCAAGAAATCCATGGTCTGGCTGTGATATACGTAACCCATGACCTTTCAACGGTACGTTATTTCTCGGATAGAGTTTTTGTCATGTATGCTGGGAAAATAATAGAAAAGAGTGAAGTAAATTTATTGGTTAATGATCCACTTCATCCTTATACTCAGGCACTTCTCGAAGCCACATCTGAACCTGATTCAGCTAATGCGAAAATTATGAAACAGATCCCTCCAGGTGAACCTCCTAGTTTAGTTAATCCCCCGGCTGGATGTCGTTTTCATCTACGCTGTCCATATATTATTAAAGGTGTTTGCGATGTGAAAGAACCTCCGGAGTTTATAAAAGAAGAGAATCATATAGTATCTTGTTGGCTTTATGAATGAAACGATTTGATCCAAAGCACCTTTTAATTATTGGATTCTGCTGCTTGATGGTTGGCGTGTTATTACCATTATTAATGGTTATCAAAGTATTAGAATCGACCTTATTTTTGAACATAATATCTTATGTATCTTCGTTAATTGGTACAATTCTTGGAACGATTGGTACAGGTATGTATATACATAAGAATCGAAATAAGTGAAGAATTATTCTTGAGTTAAAGGGATAACTGATTTAGGTTAATGTGAATTGTAATATAACTTTGAGAAGAATAATAAAGAGAATTTCTAGATCAAATGAAACCCTGTTGCACCCCATATTTTCTTAAACCAAGAAAGTATGTTAAAATATCTACCTCTTGAAGGGAAATCCATTAATGGGGCGTGGTGCAACGGCAGCACAGCAGACTTTGAATCTGTTTATCTTGGTTCGAATCCGAGCGCCCCAGCTTGAGAAAACAATGGAATGAAATCAAAAAGCGAGCTAAAGGAAGAAAAACGGGCTCGCTCTTTTATTATTGATGGATGGAGCGTGTCATGCAAATTGGATCTGTAATCCTCGCAGCAGGAATGAGTAAAAGAATGAAATCGGCAGTTCCGAAGGTGATTCATCCTATTTTGGGAAAACCACTTCTGACTTATTCGATAAAAACAGCTCAAGCAGTGTCATCCCTGCCACCGGTAGTGGTGGTTGGGCATGCCAGTGATTTGGTAATGCAAGCGATCACCACTGAGGTGAGTTACGCTTATCAAAAAGAACAACTGGGAACTGCCCATGCGGTCATGATGGCAAAAGATCTCTTGAAAGGGAATGTCGACTATGTGGTGGTGACCTCTGCGGATATGCCGCTGATTCGAAAAGAAACACTGGAATTGTTGATCAAAGCTCAACTTCATAATGATGGTCCGATGAGCATGATGAGTATTATCGGTGATGATTCACGAGGGTTTGGACGGATCATCCGCAGCAAGACCGGCAATGCCACCGCAATCGTGGAGGAGAAAGCAGCCACCCCCCAGCAACTCAGGATCAAGGAATACAATGCCGGCATTTATTGTTTTCAATCTGATTGGTTGTGGCAGGCTCTGGAAAAGGTGGATAAATCTGCGGTTGGTGAATATTATCTGACCGACCTGTTACAAATTGCAGTCGAAACAGATCAAGCGGTAAAAGTGATCCCCTTGCCAGACGCGGAAGAAGCAATCGGCATCAATAACCGCATTCATCTGGCGGAAGTGGAAAAAATCCTGCGCAGGCGGCTCAATGAGGCATTCATGCTCGAAGGAGTCACCATGATCGACCCTGAACGGATCTATATTGAAGAAGGTGTGAAAATTGGGCAGGATACGGTGATCTATCCGGAATCTTATATCCGCGGGAACAGCACGATAGGTAAAAATTGCGAGATTGGGCCGGGAACTATCATTGATGATTCCACGATTGGCAATGATTGCCGAGTGTTAAAGAGTGTAATGGAAGGAGCAGTGCTGGAAGACCATGTAGAAATGGGACCCTTCTGCCGGTTGCGCAGCGGTGCGCATTTAGCCAGCCACGTGCACATGGGCAATTTCGGTGAGGTAAAAAAATCTTATTTAGGAGAAGGCACCAAAATGGGGCATTTTTCTTATATTGGGGATGCTCAAATTGGGAAGGATGTCAATATTGGAGCCGGTACGATCACCTGTAATTATGATGGGCAGAAAAAAAATAAAACCGTGATCGGCGACGGCACATTCATAGGCAGTGATACCATGCTGGTGGCACCTATCACAATCGGGAGCAACGCAGTCACCGGGGCAGGCGCTGTGGTCACCAAAGACATTGCTGATGGGGAGAAGGTGGTCGGCGTACCGGCGCATGTGATCAATAATAAAAAAGAAGAAGGTCAGGTCAATAATAATGATTGATGAAAGCATGAAAAAGCAGTTGATTCAGAGGGCATTGGAAGCCCGCGAGAAAGCTTATGTACCTTACTCTAAATATCCGGTTGGAGCAGCACTGCTTTGCCAATCAGGAAAGATATACACGGGTGCTAATATCGAAAATGCGGCTTTCCCGGTCACGGTGTGTGCGGAGCGGGTTGCAATTTTTAAGGCGGTCTCTGAAGGTGACATGGAACTGCAAGCTATGGCAGTGGTAACTAAAAATGGAGGAACTCCTTGCGGCTCTTGCCGGCAAGTGATGGCGGAATTCAATCCAGACCTGATCGTTTATGTTGTGGATGAAAAAAGTGATATTAAACAGGAAACAACCTTGAAAGAAATTTTGCCCAGTTATTTTGGTCCAGCAAGCCTGGTGAAATAGCAATGGAAAGAAATGGATGAAAGTGATCGGTTAGTCAATTCCGAAGCTTTTGTAATCACGCAGATGGATTACGGAGAAGCCGATCGCCTGTATACCATTTTTACCAGATCGAGAGGAAAAGTAAGAGCGTTTGCGCGCGGGGTGCGCAAATCGAAATCCCGAAAAGCTGGTCATCTGCAGCCGCTCTCATTAATTAATCTGATGTTGGCGAAGGGGCAATCAGCTTGGGTCATCACCCAAGCTGATACTGTCGAACCGTACGAGACGATCAAAAACGATCTGCATAAAACTGCCAATGCTTTTTATATATTTGAGCTGGTAAATCGTTTTGCTCCTGAAGATGAAGCCGTATTTCCTCTTTTTAATCTTGTCAAAGAGACCATGTCCCGTATTAATGGTGAAGATGATCTGTTCATGGTCAATAAATATTTTGAACTAAAGCTGCTGAAGATCACCGGTTATATGCCGAATTTATCGACTTGTATCCAATGTGGCGAAGCCATACTACCCCAAGACCAGTATTTCTCTGCAGCGCAAGGCGGAATTCTCTGCCCGCGCTGTGGGGCGCGTCATCCTGATGCACGAAAAATAAGCATGCTGGCATTGAAATATTTACGATTCATACAGCGCAGCTCTTATCACGAACTGGGGAAAGCGCATCTTTCTCAAGGTGTTAAAGACGAGATGAATAGTATTATGCTGTATTATTTAACCTATATCAATGAAAAGGCTTTTAATACCCCATTCTTTATCCATCAACTCGAAGCAAATGATTCAAACAAAGGAAAAAATAATGAACCAGGAAAATAAAGAATATACGTTAGAGGATCGCTTGCGTGGATTAATTGACCAATTGGATGCTTATATTGACCATTATCATGGAGGATCGGTTCAATTCGTATCCCTGAATGATAATATCGTAACCGTGCGATTGGGTGGAGCATGTGAAGGATGTTCATTAAAAACTGCCACTTTAAAAGGCTGGGTGGAAGGGACTATCACGCAATTCTTTCCGGAAATAATAAGCGTTGAATTGGAAGCATGAAATATTGACCATCTTTCCCCGGGAAAAATGTTGTAAATAATGTTGTATTCTACATGAAAAAAAACTCGCTGTCGTTGAAATTCTTCAGTACCCTCATCCTGTTTTTATTCACATTATCTGCTTGTGTTGCAACAGATCAGAGAAGCGCAGAAGAAGTTCCAGCCATCACTTTCATTGAGCCAGCTACCATCAGTGAAGAAAAACAATCATTTAATTTCTTGCGTCAGTCTGTCAAATTTGAATCGTTGGATGTATTTGCAGGACTATCTTCAAATGTTGTCAATAAGGTCATTCAGGATCAATATGGATTGATTTGGATCGCGACCATTGATGGGCTGAATAAATACGATGGGAAGAAATTTACCGTTTACAAACGGAATGTCTCAGAAGCGAACAGCCTGATAAACAATGCCGTATGGGACATTTTCGAAGACAGCAACGGGAATTTATGGGTGGGAACGGACGGGGGACTGGATAAGTTCAACCGTGCCAACGATTTTTTCACCCATTACCAGCATAATAAAGCAGTCAGCAACAGTTTACCCAATAACTTCGTGCGAGCAATCTATGAAGACTCGCGTGGAAACTTATGGATTGGCACATCGGGTGGTGGTTTGAGCAAGTTTGATATGGAGAGCGGGGAATTCAGCACCTACATTCACGAAGATGACAATCCCTATAGTCTGGCAAACAATATTGTGCGTGCGATTTACGAAGACTCGCGCGGGTATCTGTGGATAGGCACCTGGAATGGACTTGACCGTTTTGATTACGAGACTGGACGTTTTTTCCATTTCAACCAAGAAACAGGTGATGATTCCATACCGGATTCGAGTTCATTTGGCAGGGGCATGCGGGGGAGGGACACCTCCGCTGATGTTTTCATCACTACGGAAACGCAGTTCAGTCCCTCAACCCAACTACCGGGAAACCATATCATGGATATTGAAGAAGATGTTGACGGTGGTCTCTGGTTAGCCACTTATGGGGGTGGAATAAAGAAGTTCGATCCTTACAATGGATCATTTGATACTTTCTTGAACGTATATACACAAGAGGCCAGCCTTAGCAGTAATAATGTAAATGATATCTATCGCGACTCACAGGACAATTTCTGGTTTGGCACGAATGATGGTCTGAACCTATACGATCGCAGGAACGATCGCTTTGTGCGTTTCATGTCTGATCCGGCTAATCAGGAAGATGCAAACAGTCTTTCAAATGGCATAGTAAACAGCGTTTTTGAAGATTATGCAGGCATGTATTGGATTGGCACTTCAGGTGGCGGGCTAAATGTTTTCAGCCCTACCATGAATCGTTTTCAGCATGTTAAGAATGATCCTATGCGACCTTCTTCCTTGAGTAGTAATATCGTCTGGGCGTTTCAGCAGGATTATGATGGCACATTATGGGTGGCAAACGATGCCGGGGTAGATATGATGCGCAAGGATGCGGGATATTTTATCCATTATGATCCGCATCCGGAAGATTTGCGCAATGAAAATGATGCCGTTTACACCATTATGCGTGATTCCACCGGGATGCTGTGGATAGGCACCGCCCGAGGGTTGAGCTGGTTTAATTACATCGGGAACCGTTTTGTGACGGTCAGCTCATATTTCTTCCAGAATAAGAGTGATATAAAAGATCTGGATGATGTGACAATCACTGATCTGCAGGAAGATAGAGCAGGGAATATTTGGATTGGCACTTATGGAAATGGGATCCTGAAACTAAGCCCATCTACTGGCTCAATCACGACACTAAAATATGAACCTGATGCAGAAAATGGAATCAGCTCTAATATTGTCAATACGATCATCAAAGATAAGAGCGGTCAATTATGGGTTGGAACGATCGGTGGTGGTCTCAATCTCTTAAACCCTGCGAACAATCATTTTGAAAACTTTCAAAATGATCCTGAAAGTATCAATAGCATCAGTGACAACAATATCACCTCGCTTGCCATCGACGAGAACGGGATGCTCTGGATTGGAACTTATAATGGGTTGAATCGATATGATCCTTCAACGGCAACGTTCAAAACCTATACCATCCGCGATGGATTGATCAGTGACACGATCTTAGGGATTGTGGTCGACAATGCCGGGTTAATCTGGATCAGCAACGGAAATGGACTTTCTCAATTTGATCCGGAAAATGAAAGTTTTGTTAATTTCACCTACCGGGATGGATTGCAGGGCAGTGAGTTCATCAGTGGTTCATGCGGGTTAGGTGGAGACGGGGTCATTTATTTTGGCGGTATGGATGGCTATAACTATTTCTATCCCAATCAATTGATCGGAAATTCATATATCCCGCAAATTGTGCTGGTTTCGCTGACCCAAAGCGGGGAAGGTATTGCACTAGATTACGGGCTGGAAGAATTGGATGAAATCACTTTAAAGTGACCAGAAAATTATTTCGAATTTGAATTTTCAGCACTTAGCTTCATCCAACCTGAAAAGAATGAATACGCTTATATTCTGGAGGGATTTGATAAAGAATGGAATTATGTTGGCACGCGATCGTATGGGCGTTATACAAACCTAACCCAAGGTAATTATAAACTGCGCCTGTTAGCATCTAATAATGACGGAATATGGAATACCACCGGCAAGGTCATTAATATCCGTGTCATCCCCGCCTGGTGGCAATCACAATGGTTTCGCATCACTGCTGTTCTGCTGGTAACGCTGGCAGTGATTGCCATCTTCAGGCTTCAGATCGGGAATGTGGAACGCTATAATCGCAAACTCACCCAGGAAGTGCATGACCGCACCAGCGATATTGAAAGGCGTCGCAGAGTGGCAGATGGATTGAGAGAAATCTTGATAAGGCTGAATTCCAACTTGCCGGTCAGGGAGAGCATTGATTTCATCGCCTGCCAGATCGGAACGCTTTTATCTGCCCGCAGTGTGGTGATTGTAGAGATCAAAGGTGAAAATAGGACACGACCACAGATCATTTATCGAAAAGACGACTGCAGTGAAGAGAGATTCCCCTCTTCACTCGGTATCCCGGAAGATGTGATCAAACAGATCACCCGACAAATGAAAACTCATAAAGATTTTACAATTACAAAAACCCATGATGACCCATCCGTTATTTTTACCTATACTGGTGTGCCGATCTATCTGGGTGGTGATGTATACGGCGGATTGATCATCCAGCATGGTGATTTTGAAATACGCCACGAAGAATTGGAGTTGTTGAAGTCCTTCGCCGACCAGGTTGGTCTGGCGATCGGCAATGAATTGCTACGCACCAGAGCGGAAGAGATGGCAGTAGTCACCGAAAGAAACCGCATCGCGCGTGATCTGCACGATGCTATCACACAGACCTTGTTTTCAGCCAAT
Source organism: Chloroflexota bacterium (assembly GCA_012797815.1). Lineage (GTDB taxonomy): Bacteria > Chloroflexota > Anaerolineae > Anaerolineales > Anaerolineaceae > UBA4781. The sequence continues at coordinate 16,240 of JAAZOK010000139.1, forward strand.
CTGATTGCCGAAACAATCGCGGAGGTATGGAATCAGGATCGTGATAAAGCCATGCAATTGATCAAAGAGATGCGACAATTGAATCAAAGCGCTCTGGCTGAAATGAGAACCCTGCTTTTGGAACTGCGCCCCTCTTCTGTCCTTGAAACTGATATGGCGGAATTATTAGATCAACTGGCAAATGTTCTACGAGGCAGGGCAGGCTGCCAGGTGGAGTTATTCGTGGAGGGAGTGTGTGATGTACCAGATACAATCCATGTGGGGATCTACCGTATTGCTCAAGAGGCTATAACGAATATAATGAAACATGCTAATGCCACGCATGTGCGCATACAATTAAACTGTAACCCGATGCAAGATGAAAAAGAATACTGCCATGGCAAGAGGATCGAATTGAAGATTGAAGATAACGGGAAGGGGTTTGATCCTGCGTTATTAACAGGTGGGAGATTCGGCTTGAGCAATATGCGCCAGCGTGCCGCATCAATTGGAGCGGATCTTATCATCCATACCGATGAGGGATCCGGAACGAGTGTACAGGTAATTTGGCAGGAAAGTGAGGATGCAACCGGAAATGGAAAACAAGATCAAAGTAGTACTGGTGGATGATCATGATGTGGTGCGCAGGGGTTTGTCATCATATCTTAATATAACCAGTGACATCATCATTGTTGGTGAAGCCAGTAATGGGCAGGAAGCCATCGAGATATGTGAAAAAGTGAAGCCGGATGTCGTTTTAATGGATCTGGTGATGCCTGTAAAAGATGGCATCGAAGCCACCAAAGAAATTTTGGCTGAATTTCCTGATATCAAGATCATTGCACTGACCAGTTTTAAAGAAGCTGACATGGTTCAGGATGTTATGCACGAAGGTGCTTTGGGATATTTGCTCAAAAATGTCAGTGGAAAAGAACTGGCAAATGCAGTCCGTTCTGTTTATCGGGGAGAACCTGCCCTGGCTCCGGAGATCACCAGGGATTTTGTGATGGGAATGCAAAAACCTCGTACCGGTGATGATCTGACCGAACGCGAGATGGAGGTATTGAAATTATTGGTGGAGGGATTGAGCAACCCAGAAATTGCTGACCGTTTGGTGATCAGCCGGTCAACTGCGCGCGCGCATGTGAGTAACATTTTAGCCAAATTGGAGGTATCTAATCGAGCCGAAGCGGTTGCGTTAGCGCTGCGGAAACGGCTCGTGAAATAGTCCAACTGTATAATACGAATATTACCCCTGCGGATAATGGCAGCAGGGGTTTTTTATTTTAAATTGAAGGAGTCAAAAACTATGAGGAGGTGTCACGCAAATTCTGATCTTAGCAAAATTTTAGACCGTGAAATAAAAGAAGAGGAGAAGATAAATGAAGTCAAAATGGTATCTGTTGTTAACAATCCTTGTGATTTTGTCCACTTTGCTTGTATCTTGTGGACCGGCAGCATCGGCATCCGAGCCAACAACATCGACTGGTTCTGGCGAAGCGGTTGCAGAGACAATCAATGCAAAGTCTAAGGATCCTACAGTATGGCTGGAAACGACATTCGGTGAACCCGATACGTTTGATATCACGCATGCTTATGAATCAGCAGGTGGCGAGATCATCGAAAATGTCTATGACCGCTTGCTCTGGTATAAAAAAGATTCTGTCACCGAATTTGTTCCCTGGCTTGCCACGGAAGTTCCATCACTTGAAAATGGTGGCATCTCCGAAGATGGTATGACCTACACCTTCAAGATCCGCAGTGGTGTTAAATTCCATGATGGAAGCGACATGAGCGTGGAGGATGTCGCTTACAGTATGGTACGCGGGATCATGGCTGGTGGTACCGATTCGCCTCAATGGATGTGGATGGAACCATTCTTTGGCGCCGGCTTATTGGATGTAAGTGAGCTGGTGGCTGCCTATGAGGCCGGTGTGGCATTGGATGATCCTCAGGCGATCTATGATTACACCATCAGTGCTGATGCAAATGTTCCCTATGATGATCGAGCTGCATTGAAAGCATATTCCCCAGAAACGCTGACTGCTGTGTGCGAATTCGCAAAATCCAAAGTTGTAGCAGATCCTGAAGCCAATACTGTATCGTACAGTCTGGCACAGCCGTGGGCACCTTTCCTGGCGACCTTCCTGGGTTACTGGGGTAGTGTTCAAAGTCAAGCATGGGTAGGGGCAAATGGTGGGTGGGATGGTGATTGTGCCACCTGGACCGATTACTATGCCTGGTCGGCGGAAGAATTGAACCAGTATCCCATCGGTAATTCTGCCATGGGAACCGGCCCTTATAAATTCGATCACTGGACCCCCGGCGAAGAGGTTGTTTTAACTGCCAATGAAGATTTTTGGTTGTCTGATCCCGCATGGGACGGCATGCCCACCGGACCTGCACAATTGAAGACAGTTGTCATCAAACAGGTAACTGAATTCAGCACCCGCCTGGCTATGGCACAGGCCGGAGACGCAGACAACCTTCAAATTGGATCCACTGAAGATTGGCCAATTTTGGATGGTTTTGTTGGCGCTGAAGAAACCTATGATGAATATATGGCGGGAGAACCGGCAGTGGTAGTTGATCCGGAACAACCGTTTATTAAGATTTCTGATATCTTGGCGGTCAATAACCGTACTGACATCGGATTCGAATTTCAGATCAATACCGAAGGTGGGAATTCATACATCGGCAGTGGTCAATTGGATGGCGATGGCATTCCCGCCGATTTCTTCTCAGATGTGCACGTGCGCCGTGCATTTGCTTACTGTTTCGATTATGAAACTTATCTGGCTGATGTTCTCCAGGGTGAGGGTTTGCGCGCGCCAACACTGATGCTGCCCGGCATGGCTGGTTACGATGAAAATGCCCCGCAGTATACCTATGATATTGAAAAATGTCGCGAAGAGCTGAAGGCATCAAGTTGGGTTTCTGAAGATGGAACGCAGTTGTATGACCTCGGTTTCCGTTTCTCAGCGGTCTACAACGTTGGCAATACACTGCGCCAGACCATTGCGGAAATTATCCAGGCTGGTATGCAGGAAGCCGGCACCCAATTCGTGGTGGAAGTGGTTGGTTTGCCATGGCCAAGCTTCTTGCGCTCGATCAATGCCAAGAAGATCACGATCTTCATCATCGCTTGGATCAGTGACTATTATGACACTCACAACTGGGTCAATACCTTTACAGTCGGTTACTACGCCTTCAAACAGAATTTCCCCGAGGAACTGCGCCAGGAATTCAACACTATCGCAGTGGAAGGTGTGCAGATATCTGATCCAGAAGAACGCGATGCATTCTACAAAGAAGTATTTAATGAGAAGTATTACGAGACTGCACCGTCTATTCTACTTTTCCACTTGAAGAACCGTGCCTACTTACAGCCATATGTGAATGGTTGGTACCAGAACGCCGCTTACTCCAACAAGTGGTACTACCCACTGTCGAAAGACTAGTCGATTATCGTATGAAAGAGGACTTCCTCTTTCATAATACTTGATCCGCGCACCTGAAAATCGGTCAGCGCTGCGCGGATCACCAAGCAAGCAGCTGGGGATGGATCACCCTCCGGCTGCTTTTCTTATCCATTGGATGATTGCATTACCATTCTCTATTCTGATACAATTCTTGACTCATAGGAGCTTCATGGAAGATTTTATGCTAATTATTATTATTGCCATAAGCTTGGCAATGGATTGTTTCGCAGTATCCCTGGGAATAGGATGTTCTTCGGTATCATGCGATTATCGTTCGACGTTCAGGCTGGCATTTCATTTTGGATTCTTCCAGGGAGGAATGGCATGGCTGGGATGGGTTATTGGCAATACCATTTTGCCGTACATTGAAGCTTATGACCATTGGGTCGCATTCTTGCTGCTGGCATGGATTGGAATTCGCATGGTGAAAGAAGGCTTTTCTAATGAGCCGGGGAAGATCATTGGAGATCCAACGCGAGGCGCGAGGTTAATCATGTTGTCCATTGCTACCAGTATCGATGCATTGGGTGTGGGATTAAGCTTATCGGTAGTTGAAAGCGATGTTTTATTGACCGGGTTGATCATCGGAATTGCTTCAACCATTTTCACCGTTATAGGTTTGAAGTTCGGAAAAAAACTCAACCGGCGCTTCGGCAGAATAGTTGAAATTTTAGGCGGATTGATCTTGATAACCATCGGCATGCGCCTGGTGATCACGCATATGATTGGATAGGATTTATCGTTAATTATCGTAAAAAACTGAACTTCTGGTAAATTTTACAAAGAATATGCATATTAACAGTTCGAGTATGAACTATGCTCTTTAGTGGCGGTGGTACCAGACTTGACATTTTTCTAAAAACAGTTGACAATTTCAGCTACTCTGGCATTTGAAATTTTAAAATGGCAGAGATTGGAGGTAACAAATGAAAAGATTGATAGGGATGATTAGTTTTTTGTTGCTGGCGATCGTTTTGCTGTCTGCCTGCACACAGCAACCAACAACAGAAGCTACACCTGATCTAGGTGAAGTGAAAACCCAGGCGGTTCAAACCGCGGTCAGCCAGATGACGGCGGATGCCAAGACCATGGCAGAACAACCAACTGTGGAACAACCTACCATTACACCGCTACCCACCATGGGAGCTGTTGTTCCCACAGCAACTTCCTATTCCAGCAGTAGTGGAAGCACCAGCAGTAGTAGTGGTGGTGGTACTACTTATTCAGGATCTCCTGTGCCTACCTGGACACCGGTGGTGTATGGATGCCAGGTAGTGGGTCAAACCCCCGTGGATGGAAATCAATATGTTGGGGCAGATGTGGATGTGTATTGGACGCTTAAAAACACTGGTGCAGCTACCTGGAAAGCGGGGCAGTATTACTATCACTGGACCGGCTATTCCGATCTGAGCCCAACGCATATGTTCTATCTGGCGAGTGATGTTGCTCCTTATGGAACGATCACGGTTCAAATTGACGTCAAAGTACCCACCACGATCGGTCAATACCGCACGCAATGGTATCTGGTCAATGATAACGGAGAAGATTTCTGCGGTTTTTACTATTATGTAAACGCTATCGCTCTGCCGACGGCGACACCATAATTCGATAAACAGGTTCAGAAATAGAGGATCTAGGCTTAGATCCTCTATTTATTTAATACTTGTGGATTGGTTCTCTCTTTTCAGAAAGATGCGTATCTAGTTTTGCCCGATATAGTGCACGTTCGAAGAAAGGACCATTGGCGGAAATTTCTGCATAGCTTTTCCGAACGAGCACCCGCATTAACGGTAACAGTTGTTGCGCGTAATGGCGCATGCAATCTTCGGGATGGATGCCCGGCCAGGAATAGCATGTAACCGTTTTTCTGCGAACCTGAGAGGGAATTCGATTGGGAATGGTTCTGTTCCATTCCGGATCGTTGGGAGAAAATACATATTGGTCAAGGTTTCCCTGCGGAATACCCTCAATACCTTTGACCACGGGAGGGATATCTTCCACAAGGTATGGGTCGACGGAAAGATCGACGATGATGGCATGTTCTGGTAATTTAGCCAGCCACTCATTCTTGACGATTGGTTTTGAAGCATCCTTGCGCTGGGTGGTGTCAATCAGCATATCTGCATTTTTAAATAAATCTTGCAATTTGCGAGGTTGTTCGGTAATGGTCCTACCGAGGGTGGTAGCGATGACCCCTTCTCCTCCCAAATTCATATGTTTGATGCTGCGGCTTTTCTTCCCAAATTTGGTGGCTGCATCCACGGCGTGTTTACCGACCATGCCACTGCCCATGATGAGCACGTTCCAGGTTCGTTCGGGATTGCGCAGAAGGTGGGGATAAATTTCCTCTAATTCATCGAAAGCAACTTCAATGCCATTCCAGGCAACAGCTTTCATGTTTTCAACCAGACGTACCCCGAAATCATTTTGAATGCTATCTAATGAGATGGCTTGCGTATTGTTTTCTTTCAGCTTGTTGGCACGGGTTCTTCTGGTTGGGAAATGCAGCATGCTGATCAAGCAACTATGCTGCCCTATCTTGGGAAATTCCTCCTCATGCGGGCAGCGCAGGATCAAAATATAATCTTTATCGAATAACTCTGCACGTGGTGCGAACTTGACCGCGGCATATTCTTGCTTGTAATCATCTGTGTCATAACCCAGTGAATTACCATAATTATTTTCGAGAAAAACTTCGAAACCCAAGCGCACCAGATGGTTGACAAAATCCGGTAAAAATGCCCGTTTTTCCCCTTCTTCTTCCAGCATGATAGGAAGACCGATGGTTTTGTGAAGACCAGTCATGAAAAACTCCTTTGAACTCATGTTGAATTGTGACTAATAAGGATCAGAAATTCTTCTGATCAATGGAATCCAGCTCTCATCAGTGCTGGAAAGCAGAATTATAGACATTCTACAAAATCATTATAAAGGGAAAAAATATTGCCCGAGCAAATAAAAGCAGACGAAGTACAACAAATATGGAAAGATCCATAATAGGGGACGGAAAATTTGCCAAGAGGAGCGCTTGGGTGGAAGGGCGGGTTGGGGCAGTTCCTCCAGAATCCAGGCAATAACCAGAAAAATAGGACTATTAATAATGACGAATTGCCAGTAACCGGTCAGAAAGAGTTCTAAAAATGAATTCACAACCGTGACTGGCTGCCCTGCCAACCAGGGCAATACAATCCCATTCACGCTTAGATTCAAAATGAACTCGTAAAGACCAGCCAGCAGCAAAACAACTGCCCAGTGATAATGATTTTTCTGCTGGATTTGGATAAAGAAATAGATCAGTCCGGCATACCAGGGTAAGGTGAGCAGCAGATTCAACAAGGCGGGCAACCCCGTAGTCGCGGTGCTGCTTTGCAGGATCTGCTCCAGAAAAAGAATGGCAGCTTTAACCAACACTGCATTGGCAAATGCGATCCAACCGGCATTGCGCCAAGCATGTTCTCTGGTAAGCGGGGGAATCCAAAGGCGGCGGGTGAAATAAAGAGCCAGCGTATATCCACCACACAGAATGAGAGCGAAGAAAATGGCGATGTTCTCCCCGGTGGCATTGGCGGCAGCGCCCAAGAGGGAAATGATTATCCCATAGATAATCCCTATGAAAACAAGAATGCGCAGCCCGGGATAAGGTTTGCGAATCTTCAAATTCTGTGAATCGGGTAAAGAGGGCAAGAGAGAGGCATCATTTATTTTGTCTGGCATGGTTTTCCTTTTCTAGCAACGCGAGCAGTTTTCGACTGCGAGACTGCACTGCTTTTTGTGAGCATTTGAGCCCATCCTGCAGGTGTGAAATAGTTGCGGGTAATAAGGTGGGTTCTTGCAGTGAAAGGTCGTACAGACATTGCAGGGTAAAAGTTTTCACAATGGCACTGGGGTGGGATAGGTACCCGACCATGCTTGGATAAAGCGCATTCATTTCATCCGGCGACAAATGCAAACGTGGGATGATTTGTGCGAAATGCCACAGCACTTCCATTTGATCGATTTGGTGGATGAGATCCAGCAGATCCTGTTTGTAAGGGATGAGCAACTCCGGAGCGGTGGCGGTGATCTTTTCTACTGCGTCAGCGGTGCGCATGCGGATGACGGGATCGTTTTCATAGAATCCCTGGAATAGAAATTTGAAATCGGAAGGGTTTTTCCATACCCGTTCAACCACTTCATCTGCCCGTCCAATCGAGCGCCGGTCACCTCCCTGCAGCATTTCCAAGATCTCATTCATGGGAACCAAATTTCACCTTTTTTCGTTATGATTATAGAATAATTGGAGGATAAATGGTCACCAGAATTCTCATGCTCGGAATATGTTTTGTGGCAGCTTTTCTATCGAGCGGCTGCAGTCAGGTGCCTCAACAACGCCCGCAGGACTTTGCGATCTATTCATACTGGAATACCGGAGCGTTGCCCCCTGAGTATTACTATGAAATCGAGATCGAGATCGATCCTGATCGGAACGGAACCCTGACCTACCAGGCAGATTATGAAAGCGAATCGGGAAAAGAGAATGTGTTTCAATTCAGTGTAGATGAGACAACCTGGAACGATTTCTACATGTGGCTAAAGACGAACAGAATTTTCAGAAATAACTGGCAGCAATCCAAAGAAATCATGGTAGGTGGTAGTGGTACTCAGGTAAAACTGCAAATGAACGGAGAAAAATATGAGATCCCCAGTGAAGCGGTTTTA
>JAAZOK010000007.1 GCA_012797815.1 Chloroflexota bacterium
ACCTGTCATTCACCAGTGAAAATGACATCCAAAGCCGTCAGTGAAAATGTCACCCCTAATGAGAAGAATTCTTGTGAATGAGTGTACCATTCAAGTGATAACCATAGGATCGTTTCCAGGGATGATCTAACCCTGGGGAGGAATGGGGAATTTGTTTTGGTTTTTTCTGCTCTTTGTGAGGATTGGCTGGCAGACGGTCTTTGTTTGAATAATCCTGTGCGGGGGTGAATTTATTGATCTTGATGGGGACACCAGGCATCTGTTCAAAGCAAGCGATCTGGGAGTGGTGGTAATGAACCGTCAATCTGCCATCCAGATGCTGATGTAAAGAGACTTTGGCTTTGGCGAACGAACAACGATTGGTGGGAGAAGGCAATTGCAGAATGTGATTGTCAAAGGAGATCGTGTTGTCATTTTTCACCAGACGAGTGTAGTGGAATGTGAATAAAGCATCTGCCTCCGAAGTTTTGTGCCAGGGTACAAAAGCCGATCCTGTTTGTCCGGCAGTGACCATGAAGTGCTGATTGAAGTGGGTGAGGAAGGTTCTGAGCACAGTATTGGCAGAAGAGAGATCAGCAGCTCCTGCTTCTCGTAACGCCTTGACCAAACGATCCTGCAGTGTATCAAACAAGCGCTCCACACGTCCCTTGGCTTGGGGAGATTGTGCCAAGATCAATTGGATCCCCAATTCTTCCATGATCCGTTCAAACTGGCTTTTCCCCATCCATGGCTTCTGCTCACGGCTTGCCAGTCGTTTGTCCATATAGATGCATTGAGGAATACCTTCTGTCAAACAAATCTCTTGCAGTACCTGCAGGTAGCCCACTGCATCCTCTTCTTCCCGGAATGTCGCATATACCTGGCTGGTAGCATCATCGATATAAGCGATCAGTGCCAAACGCCTCCCGCGCCCTTCCAACCAGGCATGGATACTGCCATCCGCTTGCAGCATTTCCCCGCGTATGGCTTTCCGCTCCCGCCTGGCGTAATACTTGCGCCTCTTCTTATGCCGTGGAGTAGGATACCCTGTTGCCCGCCGTATGCGCGTCAGACTGCTGGCGGAAATATGCAGATCATGTCGTTCTGCCAAGATCTCCACCAAATGCTGTGTGTTGTAATCACCGTAGTGCTCTCGCAGTAAATCCTGTATCCTGTCCACCTTCTCTTCATCCAACCGGTGGGGTGAGGGCTTTCCACGATTGCCATGCATCAATGCTGTCGCTCCTCCACTCCGATACTTCTGTATGATCCGCCTGGTTTGTCTGAGAGATAGCCCCAGCATCCCGGCTGCCTGTTCTCCTGTGATCTGCTTACTTTCTACCAGTTTCATTACTTCTACCCGTTTGATCTCTTTCAGTGTCATTGTCACCTTTTTGTTTTCCATGGTGACATTTTTACTGGTGATTTTATGGTGACATTTTTATTGGTGATTCACAGTCATTACAACAACCTCGAAATCACATATTTTGTAGATTATAATGGCTACTTAACAAATCGTTAAGAAAAAATTAAACAAATCTTCTGGAGGTTTGAACATGGGATATCTTGATCCGGGTTTCTTCGGACTGCTTTCACAGATTGGAACTGCTTTATTACTGGTTGTCATATCCGCATTTACTTTTTTTTCCAAACCAATAAAAAAATTTTTCAATAAATTATCGAAAAAAGAAGAAAAAGAACAACCATCTGAAAAAGAAGAATAGCCAGAGGGAAAAATGACCGACCACTTGAGTGCTATGCGTGATCCGGTAGGCGTTACCTTCATTAAAGGCGATCAGGTAAAGCGGGGCATTCGCAAGGAATTCGCCTCTTATTTTCAGGACTTACTCAAATCCAAGTCAATTCAAGATATGCTTGGGAAAAGCATCATCCCCGCATCTATAGCTGAAGAGCCATTACCTGATTTTGCACTGACACTCGACCATCCCCTGATCCACCCGCGCAATTATGCCTACGAATGGTCACTGGTAATGCTGAGGGATGCTGCTCTGCTTACCCTTGATCTTTGTTTAACTCTCAACCGCGAAGGAAATATATTAAAAGATGCCAATCCCTGGAACATTTTATTCCAGGGAACCAACCCACTGCTAGTTGACTTTACTTCCATTATGCCCAACGAAGAAGATCTGCTGTGGGTTGCCTACGACCAGTTCATGCGCACTTTTTTATTCCCGCTGATCATGGGAGCTCATTTTGGTGGGCGTATTCCCCGTGGCATGCTGCTCGCCAATCAAAATGGGATTTCTCCACAAGAGGTTGCCGCCGCATTGCCATACAAGGCACGATTGAAATATCCATGGCTTCGAAAACGAGTTTATTTCCCTATTCGCGTCCTGAATCTGATGCACAAGACCGGGCAAGATAAAGAAATCTCTCATTACACTAAAACCCTACGTTATAGTCCGTCGCAACGGGAAGATTTCCTGTTGAAATTGAGAAAAGATGTTCAATCCATTTCATTGAAGAATAGCGGTTCCATGTGGTCCCAATATTACCAGGACATGGATGAATTTTTTAATCCCTCTCACTACCATGCCAAGCAGAAAAAAATCGCCGAGCTAATTGCTGAGTGCCATCCTGCCAGTGTGGTAGATATGGGCTGCAATGCGGGCGGTTATGCCATTATCGCTGCCATGCAAGGCGCCAGTGTGGTGGCTTTTGACACCGATGAAGATTCCATCAGTATGCTTTACCGTCTGGCAAAAGAAAAACAGCTCAATATTCTCCCGATCATAGGAGATGTGCTTTACCCCTCTCCCACAGCGGGCTGGCGGGCTCAGGAGTTTCCAAGCATGCCCGAACGTTTTCGTTCTGAAATGGGGATGGCACTGGCATTGGAACACCACCTCGCCATCTCACAAAATCAAACCTTTGACCGAATTGTAGAAACCCTGGATGATTACTGCCAGAAATGGTTGATTACAGAATTTGTCCCCACAACCGACCCACGTGTACAGGAATTACTACTCACTAACCGGCGTGACATGAGCTGGTATACCCTGGAAAATTTCCTGCAAGCCCTGGAAAAAAGGTATAAAAAAGTAGAGACTTACCCCTCTCATCCTGACGGCAGGGTATTATGTTTCTGTGAAAAATAGGGGATTTTAATTTGACACTGAAACTTTCTCCTATAGAATGAATAAAATTCATCTTATTAATAAGGAGGAAACATGAAAAAGCTGATGGGATTGGGTCTGCTAATACTCATTGGCACTCTCACAGCATGCTCGACTCTGTTTTCTGAGCCGACCCCAACTCCCACCCCTATTCCCCCCACCAGTACTCCCATCCCGACACCTACTGCTACTCCACTGCCGCCTAGCGCATGGGAAGGAACATGGACTGCCTGGGCGGGAACCGAACTACTTGAAACGACCATCGAAATAAAGAGAGAAAACGGTAACTTCGTAGCAATCTATGAACCAACCGCCGGGAATCCGCAAACAATAAATGCAATAGTATCAGATGATGAACTGCTATTTTCCGGCACCTGGCAATCTGCCGAGGAAGAAAGCGGCACTTTAAAGCTTCGCATGATGGATGGCAATATGCAATTCGTCGGAAATCAGAATGGATATATTCCCATTTGTGGTGCGAAGGAAGGTGCTACCCAACCCGATCCCTGTGGCTTGAACTGGAGCGGCGAATGGCAGGTCTGGCTCGGACCGGATCAGTATAATTCATCTGTCACCTATACCCAGAATGATCAAACAGTAACCGGGCAGGCAAAATCAGCGGAGGGGTACCGCTACGATTTTAGAGGAACAATCAATGAAGATGGTTCCATCGTAACCGGCTCCTGGAGTGCCGTTATCCTCAAAGGAGATTTCGAAGTCTATATGGATGATAACATGATCCAATTCGTGGGTAACCTGGATGGTGAATACCCCATCTGTGGTGCCCGCTGGGGAGCCTCTAAACCAGAAGTCTGCTTAGGTCCTTAGATCTTCTATTTTTAACTTCAAAAGGGTGCGTCCATGGACGCACCCTTTTTCATTATATGCTTCTTGTCTATTGACATATAGCATATAGTATGATATTCTATCCTGCGGAGGTAATATGCCCGGAAGAAATTTTAGAAGTGGGATGGGAAGAGGACGCGGCAGACGCCTGCGTCTCATCGATCCCATTATCTTGTTAACCCTCCATAAAGAGCCAACCCACGGGTATTCCCTGATGGAAGAATTGGCGCATTATGGGGTAACACAATTGGATATCAGTATTTTATATCGCGCACTGCACCAAATGGAAGAAATGGGATGGGTCACATCCACCCAACAGGAAGATAGCAGTCAGGGACCACCCCGTCGTGTTTATCAAATTACAGCGTTGGGAGAAAGCATTCTGGCAGAGTCCATCTCCGATTTGGAAAAACGAGCTGCCGATATGGAAAAGATCATCGCCGATTACAAAGCACACATGAGTGCACAAACAGAAAGGAGATCGTAATGCCACAACGAGATAGAAGAGGTCCATATGGAGAAGGTCCAATGACTGGAAGAGGGCTGGGATACTGCCGTGGTGTTTCCTCCCCGTCAGGATATCCCCCAATCTCAAGGACGAGAAATGGTTTTGGTCAAGGGTATGGTAGGAGACAACGAATGTACTCTTATCCGCGCCTGATTCATTATCATGAATATACGGAGAATACTCCAACGCCACAACAAGAAAAAGACGTTCTAACCAGACAAGCCGCCTGGTTACAAAGCCAATTGGATTCTATTCAGACACGCCTGAGCACGATAGAAAAAGCACAAGCCAGTGCGCCTGATTCAGAGCAGGAAGATTAGTTTCATGAAAATATGTGTTTGTGCAGACGGGAAGACGATACAGAGTCCCATCAGCCCTGTTTTTGGCAGATGTCCATATTTTCTCATTTTCAATGATGTGGATCAAACACCCCAGGTGATAGATAATTCTGCCAGAGATGGAGCTCATGGAGCAGGAAGCGGGGCTGCGCAATTAATCATCAATCACGATGTTGATATTCTGATATGTAATCCGCCCGGACCCAAGGCCATGCAAATCCTGGCTGATACCGATGTTCAAATCAATCATGCTCAAGGAAAATCTGTTGAAGAGGCTTTACACCTTTATCAGCAGGGTAAATTACAGATCTTAAAATAATGGAGAAAATAAATGAAAATTGCTGTCTCATCCAACGATAATGCAGGTTTAGAAAGCACGATCAGCGGGCATTTTGGTCACTGTCCATTTTTCACTATAGTCAATGTAGATGATAAAAAAATAGGCAATGTTCAATCGCTGGAAAATCCTTTTGCACAGGGGCACCAACCTTTTGAGATCCCCGCCTTCCTACAATCACAGGGTGTTCAGGTCATTATGAGCGGCGGAATGGGTGGTCGTGCTATCGACTTCTTCAAACAGAATGGCATCGAAGTGATCACTGGTTGTGCAGGGAAAATACAAGAATCCATTGAAAACTATCTGGCAGGGAATATTTCTGCTGCCGAACCTTGCCATGAATCCGTTGAGCATCATCACGGACACGCCTAAAGTTTCACTCATATAATCATGAAAATTGCTGTGGCGAGCGGGAAAGGTGGCACCGGAAAAACCAGCGTGGCAGTGAATTTAGCCGCACTGATCGCCGATCATCGCCTTCCCGTCCCCACAGTTTTTTTAGATTGTGACGTTGAAGCACCGAACGCAGCTCTGTTCTTCAATCCGGAGATCAAAGAGAAGGAATCTGTGGATGTCCTTTTTCCACACATCGACCAGTCCCGTTGTGATGGCTGTGGTCAATGCGTGGACATCTGCCATTACCATGCGCTCACCGTGACTCCCAAAAGATTAGTGTTCTTTCCCGAACTGTGCCACTCATGCGGTGGATGTGCGATGGTTTGCCCTCAAGGAGCTATTGATGAAAAACCCCACCGGTTGGGGGAAATAACTTCCGGAAGCATTGGTAGTATGCATTTTATGCAGGGCGAGATGGATATTGGAAACTCAAGTCCGGTGGCAATCATCAATTCGATGATGAATCGTCTGGAACAATTTCAACATGAATCCCCAACCGATCCAATCTGTATCATTGACGCACCACCGGGCGTATCCTGTCCGGTGGTCGCCAGTCTGCGTAAAGCAGATTTTATCCTTCTGGTCACCGAACCCACCCCCTTTGGTTTACACGATCTCCAAATGGCTGTGGAACTGGTGCAGGATGAAATGTCGTTACCACTGGCAGTTATTCTCAACAAAGATGGCCTGGGAAATAAAGATGTGGAAAATTATTGTCAAGACCAATCCATCCCGGTCATCCAGCGCATTCCCTTTTCCCGAAAAATCGCCGAAATATATGCCCGTGGTGACCTCCTGATCCAATATGATGAACACATTCGCATGGGGTTTGAAAAAACCTGGTCGATCATTCAAACCCATTTTTCCGATGCAAATGAGAGCAAAGGATGAGCCTTCAAATTTCCGTATTCAGTGGTAAAGGGGGAACGGGAAAGACTTCCATCACGGCAGCCTTGATTCCTCTGATTTCGCGTGATTTCCCGGTGGTAATCGTAGATGCAGACGTGGATGCATCCAATCTTCACCTGAGCATCCCTTATGTGCAAAAAGAGATCCATCCCTTTACCGGTGGCGAAAAAGGGGTCATTAATGATGCAAGCTGCCAACGTTGTGGTTTGTGCGTTAATGCATGTCGTTTTGACGCTATCCGGGAAAATATTTCAACAACCTCCCCAAAAATGCAGCGGTATATGATCGATCCGTTCCTGTGCGAAGGCTGTGCAGTTTGCGAAAGTGTCTGTCCGCACCAGGCAATACAAATGCAGGCTGTGCAGGATGGTTTTTGGTATGAATCGAAAAGCGAAAACAAGCCCTTTTTCCATGCACATCTCTTTCCCGGTCATGAAAATTCGGGAAAACTGGTTTCGACCATTATCGCAGCGGCGCATCAATCCATAGAAAATGACCCAAATACGATCATCCTGGTGGATGGACCCCCTGGAATCGGATGCCCCGTGATCAGCACCTGCAATCAAACCGACATAGCCATTCTGGTCGCCGAGCCAACTTTATCGGGGATCCATGATGTACTGCGCATGCTGGCAACTACCAGCCACTTTCATATCCCCTCCTTTTTAATCCTGAATAAAGCTGATCTCAACCAGGAGAATGCTGTGGCACTACGCAATCTTTCTCAAGCGAAAGACATCATTTTTCTAGGGGAGATCGCTTTTGATACCCTGTTCACACAGGCGCAACTCGCAGCTCAGCCCCTTACAAGCTATGCTCCTCATTCTAAATCCAGCCAGGCGATTAGAAAAATATGGCATAATCTAAAGCAGTATGTTTCCCTGTGATATTTAGGCATTAGAACATTCATCAAAAATACTGTGAAAGTTATCAAATTATGAATACCCTTTCTGTTTACCTGCCGCAAGCCCTACAATCTCCCTACCACGAAATACTGCGATCTGCTCTATCGGACGGGATCGATATCCACGAAGGATCTTTTCCCACAGAGGAGTACGACGTTCTGGTGGAGGGAAAACCCTCCACAGCCATGGTCACCAACCATCCCAGGTTGCAGAGTGTGATCGTTCCATACGCCGGGATCCCGGAAAAGACCCGCGCGCTTTTACTTCGATTCCCCGCTATCCACGTTTATAATCTGCATCACAATGCCAGGGCAGTGGCAGAATATACGCTGGCATTATTG
>JAAZOK010000104.1 GCA_012797815.1 Chloroflexota bacterium
ATCCTCGAGCGCGTTCTGGTAGGCGCTGTTCTCGTAATAGATGTAAAAACGAATGGGTTCGTCGAAAGCAGCGCTGCCCGCCTCGGAGAAAGCACAGGAGGCACAGTGCTGGAAGAACCCGCCCCAGGTGGCGTCATCCCCCTGCAGGAGGGTCAGCAGATCATCGAAATCCAGGGAGCGCAGAGGATTGGCAGCATTGAGTGCCAGCGTGAGGGTCTGGCTGCCCAGTTGATAGGAGTAGGCGGCTTGTTCAGAGGGAAGCGGAAAGGTCAGGCGCAGTTCCGCGGGTTGGTAGGCGGTCACGCTTTGCAGCAGCGGCAGAGGCTCGCTGAGGGTTTGCTCCATACAGGTGGCGGCGGAGGGCGCCAGCCAGTTCAGCTCAGGGGTGTAGACGATGCTGCTGGGTAAAAATGGTTCCTCCGGGGAAGGTGTTTCAGAAACGGCAGCGGCAGGAGATGGATTTTGCGGAAAGACGAAGCCGAACGCCAGCACCGCAGCGCCCAGGAACAGGCAGTAACCGGCGAAGATGAATAGCGAGTGGCTCTGCACGAAGTTCATCAGCCAGGAGATGGAGAGGTAACCCACCACACCGGCGATGATAAAACCGACCAGCATGACGGGGATGAATTGACCCAGGTTGGGAACGTTGAGCAGATCGAAGACGCTCAACAGCCCGGCGGCTGCCATGACGGGGATCGCCATCAGAAAGGAGAAACGCCCGGCAGAACGCCGGTCCAGATGGCGGATCATGCCGCCTGCCATGCACGAACCGGAGCGCGAAAGACCGGGGAAGAGCGCCAGCACCTGGAACAGCCCGATCCACAATGCATCGTACCAGCGCAGATCGCTCAGGTCTCGCTCCCGTTTACCGATCAGTTCCGCCAGGATGAGGAGCAAAGCAGTGCCGAACAGGAAAAAGGCGGCGGCGCTGGGGCTGCCAAAAGCCTGCTCCACCATATCTTTGAGGAACAGCCCGGCGGCACCGGCAGGGATGGTCGCCAGGATCAGGAACCAACCCAGGCGGCTTTCGCCGGAGCTGCCCAGCTTTTTTGCTTTGAAATCGCTGAAGATGGCTTTGCATATCTCTAAAATATCCCGCCGAAAATAGATGATCACCGCTACCAATGTGCCCAGTTGCACCAGCACGTCGAAGGGGAAGATCTGTTCGGCGGGGATGTTCCAGCCCAACAGATAGGGCAGGATGACTAGGTGCCCGGAACTGGAGATGGGCAGGAACTCGGTCAGTCCCTGGATGATCCCCAGCACGATGGCTTGTAGAATGCTCATAGTTTGTTCCTTTCGGAGGGTGGGATGTTCTCAAGCAATGCCGCAGCGGTTTGTTCGAAGTTGCCCTGCAAAATGGCTTCCCGCAGGGTGGCAGCCAGGTTGAAAAGGGTATGGATATTATGAATGGAGATGAGGGTAGCGCCCAGCATCTCGCGCGCGCGGATGAGATGGCGCAGGTAGGCGCGCGAATAATAACGGCAGGCATAGCAGGTGCAGGCTTCATCGATGGGGTGCTCATCGCGGGCGTATTGGGCGTTCATCAGGTTCATGCGCCCGGAGAGGGTCTGCGCGGCACTGTGGCGCGCCAGACGGGTGGGCAGCACGCAGTCGAACATATCCACCCCGCGCCGGATGCCCTCGATCAGGTCGTAGGGTGTACCCACACCCATCAAATAGCGTGGTTTGTCGGCAGGCAGCACGGCATTGACCACCTCGATGGCAGCCAGCATCTGCTCCTTGGATTCGCCCACCGAAAGCCCCCCGATGGCATGCCCGGGAAAGCCCAGCGAACTGATAAAAGCCGCCGAGCGCTCGCGCAATTCGGGAAAAACACCGCCCTGCACAATGCCGAACAGGGCCTGGTCGGGACGGGTCTTGGCAGCCAGACAGCGTTCTGCCCAGCGATGGGTGCGCTGCATGGCGCGTGTGTTGTATTCAAAATCGCTGGGATCGGCACATTCGTCGAATGCCATGATGATATCCGCGCCCAATTGTTCTTGTATGGCAATGGAGGTTTCAGGGGTGAAACGGTGGGTGGCACCATCCAGATGGCTGCGGAAGGTGACCCCATCCTCATCGATCTTGCGCAGCCCATTCAGCGAAAAGACCTGAAAGCCACCCGAATCGGTCAGGATGGCGCGCTCCCAGTGCATGAACTTGTGCAGCCCACCCAATTCCTGGATGAGATCCGCACCGGGGCGCAGGTAGAGGTGGTAAGTGTTGGAGAGGATGATGGAAGCGCCGATGTCACTGAGCTGTTCGGAGGTGACCGCCTTGACGGTGGCTTGTGTGCCGACCGGCATGAAAACCGGGGTATGGATGGCACCGTGCGGGGTCTGAAAAGTGCCGGCACGGGCGCTGCCCTGGGTGGCTTCGACGACATATTGAAAATTTTCTGGGGTCATGTGCATTTCCTGCGCTGATTATAGCCGATACCGGCATGCTGGCGGAAGTCTTGACTTGCCCGTTTGGGGAGGGGAGTTTATACTAAGGCGCATGATGAACAACGACAACTATGCCACCTGGCTGGAGATCGACCTGAACGCCATCACCGCCAATTACAACCGCTTGAAAGAGATCAGCGGCGTGCCGGTGATGGGGGTGGTGAAAGCCAATGCTTACGGGCATGGACTGGAAGAGACCGCACTGCACCTGCAGCACATCGGCGCGCAATGGCTGGGGGTGGCACGCATCGAAGAAGCATTGCAATTACGCGAGAGCGGCATCCAGACTGCCATCCTGGTGCTGGGTTATACCTCCCCCAAACGGGTGAAGGATGCCCAAAAAGCCAACATCCATCTGACCATCTATGATCCGTTGGTGGCACACATGTACGAAAAAGAAGTGGATGCGGACTTGGGCAAACTGCATTTGCATGCCAAGATCGATACCGGCATGGGGCGCCTGGGGGTGCCCGCTGAGCACGCGCCGGCGTTCATCGAGGATCTGAGCAGGGTCAGGATGTTCAACCTGGAGGGGGTCTTCACGCACTTTGCCTGTGCGGATGAACCGGAAAAACCGGTCACGTTGGAGCAGATCAGCAAATTCGAAGCTGTGCTGTCAAAATTGAAAGAAAAGGGCATCGATCCTGGTTTGGTGCACGCTGCCAATTCAGCCGGGACGCTCAATTTCCCGCAGGCTCACTACCACATGGTGCGTTGTGGCATCGCCACCTATGGTCTGACACCGACAGCATCCATGACACTGCCGGAGGGTTTTGTTCCGTCGCTGGCATGGAAGACACGCTTGATCTCGATCAAGAGCATGCCGCAAGGGCACGGCATCAGCTACGGACACCGCTATCACACGCGGGAAGGGGAGCGCATCGGCGCCATTGCAGTGGGGTATGGGGATGGCATGCGGCGCGTGATGGGCAACCATGTACTGCTGCGTGGTAAGAAGGTTCCCATGGTGGGTTCGGTGTGCATGGACCAGTGCATGCTCAATCTGGATGCCGTACCGGATGCGCAGGTGGGAGATGAGGTGGTGCTGATCGGTTCGCAAAATGGCAGCTCGCTCAGCGCAACCGACCTGGCAGAAGAATGGAATACGATCAACTACGAGGTTATCTGCGGAATGGCAGCCAGAATGCCGCGCCGCTATATTCGATCACATTGACAAACAAAAAACTCAGCTACAACAATAAAGCATGGATCCTGCCGCAAACCCTGCCGGAAGAGGGTGTGGAAGGACTGGCGGGTTACCCGCGTCTGATCCGGCAGGTGCTGTACAATCGCGGCTACCGTGATGCCCAAACTGTACAGGAATTCCTGCATGGGCAGGGAGACATGCTGGATCCTTTCCTGTTGAGCGATATGGGCAAAGCAGTGGAGCGCATCCGGGCGGGTATTGCCAACCATGAAAAGATGGTGGTGTACGGGGATTTTGATGTGGATGGCATCAGTGGCACGGCACTGCTGTGCCAGGCGCTGGCGGAAGTAGGGGCGCAGGTCACTCCGTATATTCCGGATCGTTTTGCAGAAGGGTACGGGCTGAATCCGGACGCCATGCGCAGCATCGCCGGAGAAGGCACGCAGTTGCTGCTGACGGTGGATTGCGGTATTCGCTCGCTGGCGGAGGTCGGTCTGGCGCAGCAGCTGGGCATGGACGTGATCCTGACCGATCACCACCTGCCGGGGCAGGATATACCACCCGCTTATGCGGTGATCTGCCAGAAGAAGGATGAAGAACGGTATCCCAACCGGCATATTGCCGGCGTGGGGTTGGCTTACAAATTGATGCTGGCGCTGTTCCGACAGATGGAGAAAAGCAGCGCAGATATCGAAAAATACCTGGACCTGGTGGCATTGGGCACCGTGGCGGATGTGGTGCCGCTGGTGGGCGAGAACCGCGCGCTGGTGAAAAAAGGGCTGGCGGTCATCCATCAAGGCGAGCGTGTGGGATTACTTGCCTTAGAATTAGTTAGCGATATTATTAACCAAGAAATATATAAAGAAAAAAAGATCCGAGTTCCTGATCCAACTCTAGTGAATGCAGAACACATTGGCTTCCGCCTGGGACCGCGCCTGAACGCCGCCGGCAGGCTGGATTCAGCGTTGCTGGGATGGAAGTTGCTGACCACCCGGGATGAAAGCGAAGCTGCGGAACTGGCAGCGCGCCTGAACGTGCTGAACGGGGAGCGCCAGGAAAAGACCGAAGCAGCCTATCAGACCGCCTCGGCACAGGTGGATGTGGAACGGGAAGGCCGGGGTGAAGAGATCATCTTCGCGGTCAATGAGGCTTTCCATGAGGGCATCGTGGGCTTGGTGGCATCCAAATTGACCGAGGAGCATTACCGCCCGGCGATCGTGGGGACTGCCCATAATGGGCTGATCCGGGCCTCCTGCCGCAGCGTGGAAGAATTCCATATCACCCATGCGCTGGATGCCTGCAGGGAGTTGCTGGTGCAGTACGGCGGGCACAGCATGGCTGCGGGTTTTTCTGTGGAACGGCAGAACTTACAAGCGCTGGAAGAAAAACTGCTGCAAATCGCGCGCGCTGAGGTGAACTGGGAAGATGCGAACCCCAAACTGGAACTGGATGGGCAGGTAAACGCGGCGGAATTGAACGGACAGATCCCTGCCATCATGAGGGGGCTGGCATTGTTCGAGCCGACCGGGGAGGGTAACCGTAAACCGTTGTTGTATGGGCAGGGGCTGCGGGTGCAGGAAAAACGCCTGGTGGGGAAAAACCAAAATCACTTGAAACTCAAACTCAAAGAGGGTTTTGTGATGTGGGATGCCATTGCCTTTGGCATGGGGAATATCATCCATGATCTGGCGGATACGGTGGATATCGCTTTTTATTACGATATCAACGATTTCAACGGGGGCATTCAATTAATGGTGCGGGATATCCGTGCCGGCACGGACTAGAGTTTTATCCAGCGAAATTTGAACAGCGTCCACAGGGCGATGAGCGCATCGCGTGGGCGGATCTTTTTGCCCTGATAGTAAGCGCGCGGGTGAAAGCAAACGGGCACCTCGTGGATGGGAATCCGTTGGCGCAGCAATCGCGCGGTGATCTCGGGTTCGATCTCAAAGCCTTCCGTGGTTAATGAAAGAAGAGGGAGCACCTCTTTATGGAAGACCTTGTAACCGGTTTCCATATCGGTCAGGTGTGACCCGAATAATAAATTGGTGGTGCAGGTGAGAAAGCGATTGGCGAGCTTGTTCCAGAACAGGATACCGGCTGGAGCACCGTTCACAAAGCGCGAGCCATACACGACCAGCACTTTCTCGTCCTGAAAAGGTTGGAGTAGGGTGGGGTAATCGCAGGGATCATATTCCAGGTCGGCGTCCTGGATGATGAGCACATCCCCGCTGGCGTGCTGCAGCCCCGTGCGGATCGCCGCACCTTTCCCGCGGTTGTGGGCGTGCGTGTGGATGCGTACCATGGGATCCTGGATGGCGCTGAGGATGGCAGCACTGTGGTCGGTTGAACCATCATTGATGAAGAGCATCTCGCTGACCAGATGGGAAGCTTTGACGGCTTGATAGGTCGAAAGCAGGGAGGATTCTTCGTTGTAGAGGGGGATGATGACGCTTACTTTCATATAAACGATTATAAATGATTGGGAGCGCGAAGAAATGATGGGTTTGGAACTCACCCGTTTGCTGGAATGGGATGTATCCCATTATGCGGGAAGCGAGGGTCATTCTGGCGGGTGCCATGTGCAGGGGAAATTTCTCAGGAGTAGGGTGTGGTGGCACCCCACTTTTTTACGGGTAATCTAGAAACAGGGTCAATCCGACGGAGCATAGCGAAGAAAGAATCTCTCCCGATCAAGGTCGATTGATCAGCATGTCGCAGCGTAGTAGCCTTCGGTTTTCGTTGCAGGAGTAAGATGCGGTAGCACTGCATCTTTTTTTCGGATGATTTAGAAACCGGGTCATTCCGACGGAGCATAGCGAAGGAGGAATCTCTCCCGATCAAGGTCGATTGATCAGCATGTCGCAGTGTAGTAGCCTTCCGTTTTCATTGCAGGAGTAAGATGCGGTAGCACTGCACCTATTTTCTATCAGAAGATGATAGCTGGGATTCACCCTGCACTGTGCTGCGATTTCAAGGCATACAGGATCCCGATCGTATCCGGTCCGGCATGGGAGGCGATAGTACAGCCGGCGGTGGTAATGTAGACCTGCTCGATAGGCGTGATATCCAAAAGCCGGCTCTTGATGAAATCCGCATCCGCATCACAACCGGTATGGGTGACGAACACCCGTTTCAGGTCGATATCTGGAAGATGGTTCTCAAAATCCTGCAGCATGGAATTCAAAGCTTTCTTGCGCGAACCGCTGATCTTTTCCTTCACATCCATAGTGCCTGCTTGGGCGTCGACCGCGATGACGGGATGAATGTTCAGGATGCTGCCGACGACATGTTCCATGGCAGAGCAACGCCCACCTTTATACAGGTAATCCAATTTATCGATGACGAACGTAGTGTAAACGCGCTCCTTGAAAGACTCCACGCTATCGATGATCTCTTGGGCGGTGCAGCCCTGATCGCGCAGATCACAGGCGGTCAATACCGAGAGGGCAATGCCGGTGGAAAGATTATGCGAATCAATGACGTGGATGCGGGCGGGGTCGAGCGATTCGGCAGTTTTGGTGGCTACCTGATGCCCGGCAGAAAGCTGGTTACTGATGCCGATGTAGATGATCTCATTGGGAGTGTTAAAAAAGGTGGCAAAATCAGCCGGCGAAGGAGCAGCGGTCTTGGGTAGAGCGCCACTTGCTTCTACTTTTTTGAATAGCCCGGGTGTGGTGATGGTTTTCCCATCCAGATATGAATCTTCCCCGATAGTGACCACAAAAGGGATTTGCCGGATGTGGAACTGCTTCAACAATGCTGCGCTTAAATCTGAACAACTGTCTGTTAATATCTCGATCATGATTATTCTCTCCCACGCATGTGTCGGATTTCGACAGGAAAAGTAAAAGAATTATATGAGGAGAAATTTGGAAGAGGAGAGATTTTTACAGAAAATTTACAACGGTTGAAGGTAGAAGATCAAAGACATTCACCCAGATCACACAGATTATTGAAATTGGCATCCACATAGCGCCGGCAGCTACCGGGGTAGGCACAGCCTTTCGGGCAGCGCACGACACAAGCGGAAGCAGTGCTGGTAGGCGTGGGAGTGAGGGTCGGATCAGCAGCAGCACTGTGCGATTGGGTGGCGCTTGCGCTGGGGATAGATGTTGAGATGACCTGACTTTGCCCACGGTTACGGCGCTGCGTATGCGCTTGAGGTTCGGTCAGAGTTGTGGGAGTGGGGGATGCTGTAGGAGTCGGTGAAGAAGGGCTGGTCGAGGTGGGGAGTGTATCTGGGGCAAGTGATTCCTGCACGCCATTATCCTCGGTGAAGATCGAACGGAAAGTAGTGCTGCCACCGATGATGAGGGCGGAGAGGGATGCGACACCCACTGTGCCCATCAGGCGTAATGCTGCACGGCGTTCCTGGTTCGCAATATCGGGCTGAGATAGATGTGCCTTACGGGTGTGCGACGAATGAAACACGGGTTTCTGAAATATTTTGCGCATGGAGGAGATGATCCAGCGGACGTGCAAAGCAACCTTGAGCACCAGCAATGCCAGTGTCGAGATGGATGCAAAGACATGCAGATTTCTTACGAATAAATAATCGGAGAGGGGCAGTTCGAGCCAGGTGGAGATCAGCAAGCCGCTCAGAAAAATGATCTCGAAGCCAACCATCAGGAGAAGATCGATCATGAAACGCAACCGCGGACTGCCCAATCTCTTTTGAAAAAAACGCTGGAGCAGATTGATGATCCACTTCCAATGTCGCAGCAGATGATAGGTTGCCAGGATACAAATAAACAACCCTCCCCATTGGTGTAGAGAAAGACCGGTGACATCCAGCAAAAATGCCAGAATGAAACCCGTGAAGAGGATGAAATCCACCCACCAGTTTATGGTAGTTGTTTGACGTTTTGCCATTATCTACGGTCCTGTGTTGTCTGACACCAATTTAAAGGATGTTTATGAAGAAGTTGTGAAGTTCCCATGCGAACTGTGTAAATTAATACACAAAGGGGAAATATATTTTTTATAAGAGAACAAAATAAGTAGAAAAAATTGAAAAGTACCTATACAATGAATATAAACAGGTGGGATCAGACCACCGGGAAAACGATAAGACCATGATCATCATCCTTGGTATATCTATTACATTGCAACTTTTTGCGGCGATCTATGCTCTTACACTCATTAAAATCACCGGGAAAGTGCGCTCATGGTTGAGCATCTCGATTGCCATCATCTTGATGACATTCAGGCGCGGAATTACGCTCTATGAGGTTCTTGGCGGGCACCCCATCACAGATCTGGATTGGGTCATTGAGATCATTGCATTATTGACATCCTTGCTGTTGGTGATCGGGATCATCTGGATCGCACCGGTATTCAGATCCATGCAGGTTACCAACCTGAATCTGAAACGCTCCAATCGGTTGTTGGAAGCCCTCGGGGAATGTAACCAGATCATCATCTATGCCACCGATGAAACAACGCTGATGCGTGAAATTTGCCGGGTGATCGTTGAAACGGGAGGGTATCGGGTTGCCTGGGTCGGAATGGCATTGTCGAATGCGGAAAAAACAGTCCAGCCCGTAGTGCAATATGGATTTAGCAACGGTTACCTCGAACGGATCAAGATCACTTGGGATGAAAGTGAAACAGGTCAGGGACCAACCGGCAATGCAATCCGAACTGGTGAAGTTAACATCACTCATGAAATTAATACCGATCCATCCTTCACTCCGTGGCGGGAAGAAGCGCTTGAACGAAATTTCCGAACGTCTATTTCATTCCCGATAAAAGTGAACAACCGGGTTATCGGAGCACTGAATATCCTTTCTGAACAAGATGTATTCGATAAGGAAGAAGTCGATTTCATTTTGGAATTGACCAACAATATGGCTTTCTCGATCCAGGCTATTCGTGTCAGACAGCAAAAAGAACAGACTGATCGCGAACTGTTTGAATCGCAACAACGTTTAAACGAAGTCATTCAAAGATCGCCGTTTGCGGTGATCGAATGGAATAAAGCATATGAAATCGAAGCCTGGAACCCTGCGGCGGAAAAAATGTTTGGCTACAACGAAAAAGAAGCGCTGGGGAAAGATATAGGATTCCTGATCGAAGACGCCGTTCGAGGATCGATAAAAACTATCCTTGACCAGGTTTATCTTGATAAGGGCGGTTATTTCAGCACGAACGAGAATATCTGCAAAGATGGTAAAAAGATCATTTGCGAATGGCACAATTTTCCCTTATTCAGTAAAGAGGGCGAAATTTTCAGCGTGGCATCCCTGGTTGAGGATGTCACGGAACGCATTCAAGCAGAGCAGGTGCGCGAATATCAACTCAAGCGTTTAAGCGCACTGCGAACTATTGATACTTCCATCCTGGGTAGTTTAAATCTGTCCATGACCTTAAAAACGATCATTGAGGAATGCATCGAAAATTTGAATTTGGATGCGGCGACCATCTATCAATATGATCCACTGTTGAATAGTCTTGAATATAAAAACAGCATGGGATTCCAAGAGAACGGCTGGCAGCATCTTGATGACAAACCCGGTGAAGTGCTCTCGGGACAGGTGGTTCTCAAGAGAAAAATGTTGCAGATCCCCGATCTATCCAAGGTTGAGAAGGATAATTATCAATTCTCATTAATAAAAGCGGAACGCTTTATCAGTTATATAGGCATCCCGTTGATCGCGAAAGGCAGGATTAATGGGGTGCTGGAAGTCTACCAACGCTCACCCCTTACCGAACACAATGGCTGGCTGGATTTCCTGAACACGTTAGCCGGTCAGGCAGCCATTGCCATTGACAATGCCGAGCAATTCGAAGAATTGCAGCAATTGAACAGGGATCTGTCTCAGGCATACGAAAAAACTCTGGAGGGCTGGTCGCGGACGTTGGAATTACGTGATCATGAAACAGAGGGGCATTCGGTTAGAGTGGCAAATATCGCCCTGCAACTGGCAAAAAAAGTGGGTGTGATGCAAGAGAAATTGGTCCACATCTATCGCGGTGCCCTGCTGCATGATATCGGGAAGATCGGGATCCCGGACAGCATCCTGCACAAAGCAGGTCCGTTGACGGATGAAGAATGGAAATTGATGAAGCATCATCCCCAAATTGCCTACAATCTGCTCTCACCGATCCAATATCTGGGACCGGCACTCAATATTCCATATTGTCATCATGAAAAGTGGGATGGATCTGGATACCCCAATGGATTAAAAGGCGACCATATCCCGATCGAAGCGCGCATTTTTGCCATTATCGATGTATGGGATGCATTACGATCAGACCGTCCTTACCGGAAAGCCTGGGATGAAGAAAAAACAAAGAGCTATATTAAAGAACAATCCGGCAGCCATTTTGACCCGCACATTGTGCAAAGTTTCTTCGAGTTGCTGGATGAGATGCCGGACAGCATGAAGGAAGTATAACGTACACGATTATCCTTCATTAAAATAAGAGATCCGGCATATGCAGGACCTTGATATGCCCCAGGAGGGATTCGAACCCCCAACCTAGGCGTTAGGAGTGCCTCGCTCTATCCATTTGAGCCACTGGGGCATATAGATGAAATTATAGCATTGAGAAAAAGGGCTGACAAGAAAAAGAAGCTGCCGGTAGCTATCCGGCAGCTTTTGGGAGGGATTGCCATCAACTACCCTTCTGGGGTTAAACAGCATGAGGAGGGACACGCTATTTTGTGATGGCGATACCATACTTATAAGGAGTTTGGTATCTGGAGATATAGTATATCTAAATTGTCATAATTACTATTAACAAATTCTCAGATTCATGTCTGATTAACGGATGTTTTAAAAGTTATTGGAGGGTTTTATGACTATAATTCCAATAGGAAACAAATCATTTAAAAGGACCGCAATGAATCAGGCTTATTATCGCAAATGGCGACCATCAACATGGAACGGGGTTGTGGGGCAGGATGCCATTGTGCATACGCTACACAATGCCGTCACTCTGGAAAAGTTCGGACATGCTTATTTATTTTCCGGACCACGCGGCACGGGAAAAACCTCCACTGCACGCATTCTGGCAAAAGCATTGAACTGTACTCATGATGAACGAATAAAGAGACCATGCGAGGAATGTGAGAACTGCAAGGCGATCAACAGCGGCAGGTTCATGGACCTGATCGAGATCGATGCAGCTTCGAACACCAGTGTGGATGATATCCGTGACCTGCGGGAGAAGATCAATTATTCCCCAACGCAGGGCGAATACAAAGTGTACATCATCGATGAAGTACACATGCTTTCAACGGCAGCTTTTAACGCGTTGTTAAAAACACTGGAAGAACCACCAAACCACTCAATTTTCATCCTGGCGACCACCGAGATCCATAAGATCCCGGCAACCGTGCTTTCGCGTTGCCAGCGTTATGAATTCCGGCAGATCCCTTTGAACACCATTACCGCTCAATTGAAAGAGATCGCCCAAAAAGAGGATCTGAAATTTGAAGCCAGTGCGCTGGCCATGATCGCCAGGCAAGCTACCGGCAGCATGCGGGATGCTATCTCCTTGTTGGACCAGATCGCTTCAACCGGTGAAGAGATCACACTGAAGCTGACCGAAGAGGTATTGGGAACCTCTTCCAATGAAGATGTGATTGAACTGGTGGAGGTGATGTTGCGTCGCGAGATGGATAAAGCGATCGATGTGATCCATGCCGCCTTGGATAGCGGAACGGATGCACGGCAATTTTCCAATCAGGTGGTGGAGTATTTACGGTCATTGTTGTTGATCAAAACCGGGAATGCCGGTGATGTGGAAGTCACACAGGATGTCAAAACTCGCATGCAGGAAGAAGCCGGCGGGATTTCTATTCCTGCTTTGACGGAATGGATTCGCAATTTCAACCAGGCACTGCATAATATGGGGTCGCGCTGGCAGCCCAGCCTGGCGTTGGAAATGGCAGCAGTGGAGAGCTTGAGTTCCGGTGGAGAAATGGCTGAGAAAGTGGTAATTCCTAAGAGCACCGGCACCAGCCAGCCGGAAAGGAAGGCAGAGAGTGCTCCCCGGCATGTTGCGAAAAATTCACCAAAAGAAAAAAATGCTGCAACACAAACAATCGCCTCCAATAAAAGTGAGAGCCCTGAAATCAAATCCCAACCGGGGGAAGAAATGATTAAAGAAGAAGTTCAGGTTGCTACTCAAGCCCCGTCACAGGATGTATTGCTTTCCAACTGGAAAGAGATCAAAGCTGCGGTACGGCAAGAAAAGGCTCATATCGCCGGCTTGCTCAATTCGTGTAAGTCTGTCAGCCTGGATGGCAATAAACTAAAATTAGGCTTTGAAAGTGAGATCTTGCTGACAAAGATGAACACCGAAGGCAACCGGGAGGTAACCCAGAGAGCTGTAAAAGCAGTAAGTGGTATGGATGTGCAGGTCGAATGTATGGTGGTCAAGAATAACGGAAATAATAACCATCCCGCGGAGGAACACGGGAACCTGGTAAACGCCGCCCTTTCATTGGGTGGAGAGATCGTAAAGAAGGAGAAGAAAGATTAAGAATGGCTAAGGGAGCAAAAGGACTGTTGATTTCCGATAATATCCTGGGTCAAATGCGCCAGATGCAGGAGCAGTTGAAGGTGGCGCAAAAAGAATTGGAAAAAGAAGAGATCAGTGCAGATATCCGTGGTGGTGCCATCAAGATCACCTTCACGGGTGGGCAGGTTTGTAAAACCATCCAAATTGACCCAGCTCTGTTGGAGAATGTGGATGTTGCCACACTGGAGAATCTGCTGGTGGAAGTCACCAACAAAGCTCTGGATAAGATACGCAAAGAGACCATGAAGAAACTGGGACCGATCGGCGGTCTGGGGCGCTAAAGGAAAAAATAATGGCATTGCTTCCTGAACCCCTACAACGCTTGATCGTGGCGCTTGAAAGGCTGCCCGGCGTGGGTCCAAAAACCGCTTCAAGGCTGGCATTCTTTCTGCTGAAAGCACCCGAACAGGTTTCCGGTGAGCTGGCAGAAGCATTGAAAGATCTGCGTAACGCAACCGGAATTTGCCAGACATGCTTCAACATCACGCTGGTCAACCGCCCACAGTGTGATATCTGTGCCGATGCACAGCGCGATGAACACATTATCTGTGTGGTGGAAGATCCCATGGATGTGCTGGCGATCGAGCGCGCGGGAGCGTTTCAGGGAAAATACCACGTGCTCCATGGAGCACTTTCACCAATCGAGGGCATTGGACCGGAGAACCTGCGCATGCGGGAACTAGAAGAGCGGGTAAAGGCAGGCAATATCAGTGAGATCATCATTGCCACCAATCCGAGCATGGAAGGGGATGCCACCGCTTTGTATTTGAAAAAGCAGTTGGCTGATTACAGTGTGCGCATCACGCGCCTGGCACGTGGATTGCCGGTGGGCGGTGACCTGGAATACACCGATCAAACCACCATCTTGAGGGCACTGGCGGGCAGGCAGGATATGTAAGAGTTTTTAATGAAAAATAAAAAAGATGGTTCATTCCCAATGAACCATCTTTTTGTTTCCACTTATTCCCACAGAATTCCAAATTTATCCACGCGGATGCGCTGTTTGGTAGGGGTAAGCCGAATTTCCTCGATATTTTGTGGGACGGTACTCCACTTTGTGTTGAGGTCGTTTTGCTGACTTTGCAGGTCGTTCTGTAAATTGGTCAACCCTTCCTGATAATCGGAAAGAACCTGCTGGGCTTCCTCCAATTTAGCTTGCGATTCTTGCAGCATGCGGTTCTTGGTGAGGGAACTGGAAAGCCCGGTCACTTTCTTCTTGGTGAGCAGTGAAAGGACCGCCTGCCCGCCCTTGCCGAGCAATTCCAGGCGGCGATTGTTGACTTCAGATTCATATTTGTCCACCCGTAATTTCTGGCGCTCAACCTTATTTTTTGCGGAAGTGAGTTTGGTCTGGAATTTTCTCTCCAATACATCCAGATCGGTCTTTAATTTCTCCTGCGCCAATTTGACACAGCGCTGTTCGAAAACTGCGCGTGATTCGCCGGCTTCGGATTGGATGCCGAGGTCTTTGTTGCGCAGCACAGAAAGGCTGTCGGTCTCATAGATCCATTGTTCAAATTCTTTGGATTGGTCTGCCCACCATTTGGCATCCAGTAGCCATTTGGAAAGGCTGGAACGGTCTTTTTTAACGTCCCGTAGCACTTTGAACGCATCCAACTTCAGATCCGGTTGCTGAAATTTATCCCAGGCCAGTGCTTTCTGCGGAGGGCTGGAAATGACGACCGTGATAAGGTGGCTGGCATTGATGACAGGACTGCGCGAATAGAAGGTGACTTCTGCCTGCGCCAGCAATGCAGGGTTGTTTCCGGAAGAAGTGGCAGCGCTGCGAATGAAATCCACTGTGGTGGAAGGAGCAGCGCTTGAAGGAGTGGGGGTAGTGGAATAAGTTTCTGCTTTTTCGGTGGGCGCAGATGGGGTCAGCGCGTGGCTGACGCCAGCCAATGCATTGAGAGCGGGAACCTGGCGCAATGCCAACG
Organism: Chloroflexota bacterium; assembly: GCA_012797815.1. Classification (GTDB taxonomy): domain Bacteria; phylum Chloroflexota; class Anaerolineae; order Anaerolineales; family Anaerolineaceae; genus UBA4781. Next base: position 15,072 of record JAAZOK010000104.1, read on the forward strand.
GTCCGGCGAGATAGTTCATCGCCCAGCGGGTGGAGAATATTAGCGGTTTTTTCTCATGCACATTCTGAAGCAAGAAAACCCGTTTGCCGAGTGAAGAAATGGATTTGTCCAACTCTGAACGGCTCAAGTCGCCGGAAACGCTTTCCAATCCATCCAGAAGACGTTGTTTATCCTGATCGGTTTGTAGACGCCCGATCATCCAGGTGCCGGCATTCGAAAGTGCCTTGTAATCCACATCGATGGGGTTCTGGGTGGTGAGTACCAGCCCCAGCCCGAAGGCACGTGCCTGTTTGAGCAGGCGAATGATGAGCGCTTTGGATGGCGGATTGGCAACCGGCGGAAGGAAGCCCAGGATCTCGTCGAAATAGAGGAGAGCACGTAAACTGGTGGTGCCGGTTTGTTTGCGCATCCAGGCATCGATAGTGGAAAAGAGTAGGGTAACAAAGAACATGCGCTCCGAATCATCAAGGTGGGCAAGATAAAAAATGCTGTGACGGGCTTTCCCATCGGCATTAAAGAGGAGTTCGGAAATATCCAAGGATTGTCCTTCAACCCAGGATTGGAAAGACGGAGAAGCCAGGAAGTTATTCAACTGGAGAGCCAGCGCATCACGATCCTTTTTAGGGAAGAATTGATCGATGGTGAAAGCACCCAGCTTGGTGATGGGAGGGTCCTGGATCAGCAAGATCAGGGAAGTAAGATCGAGCCGGGATTTTGTTTTCCAGCTATGCTCCATGATATTGGCAAGCAGGATGTGTTCCCGCGAGCGCAGGGGATCGATATCCTTGAATCCCACCAGGGTCAAAAGCGCAGAAACCGTGCTGGCGATCATATCGCGCAGAGATTCTTCATTTTCCTCCCAATCGAGGTCGGGTGGATTAAAAGAAGTCAGAATGTCCACCGGGATACCCTTGGATGAACCGGGAGTATAAATCGCCAGATCCACACTCGATTGCAGTTTAAGCAGGTCCTCCTTACCCAGTTCCCATTCCTGCAAGCCCTTCTTCCAATTTTCAGCGGTGCTGGCTGCCATTTCAGGGATGGTCTTATCCTCACTGCGAGCCAGATCAGGGTTGATCCAGGGCTCAAAATCAGCTGGTTTCAACTCGGGAAAGTGCAGCATGAGGTTGGTCAGGTCGCCTTTGGGATCGAGGATAATGGCAGGAATATTTTGCATGGCAGCTTCTTCCAGCAAACCGATGCACAAACCGGTCTTTCCGGAACCGGTCATGCCGGTCACAATGGCATGGGTGGTCAGATCATCCACATCATAAAGAAGCGGTTGGTCGGCAACCAGTTTCTTCTTTGTGAGGTCATATAACTTGCCCAGATAAAGATCTTTTTTGTTTCGATTTATCATTTCTCACCAATCTATTTATTGATATCCTTATTGTATATGGAGAAAGAGGAGCGTGCCAGGGATTTTACAAAAAGAGGGGAGTGGATATAATCAAACCAAGGAAAATGAATCATGGGCATTGATCTGCACATCTATCATCTCAACCATACCATCTCACAGGCTGGGCCGCAATACACGCTGGCGATGTCCGGTACGCTGCGCAGTCATCGCCATCGCAGGGGAGATATGCTGGTGGTGTTGCTTGATCTGGCTCCATCCGGTCCCATCGAAATTAATGATATCCTGCAAAAAGCCGGGAAAAGTTTCTTTGAAACGCCGGGCACGGTCACGAATGCCATCCAAACAGCAGCGGCGGAGATCAACACGGCACTGCTAAATTTCAACCAGAATTGCGAAGACGGGAAGACGGTCAATGCCGCTGTAAGTTTACTGGTCTACCATAACGGATCGATTTTCATGGGTCAGGCAGGGGTGACGCACACCATGGTGCTGGATGGTGGAATTCCCCACCATTTTGGCAATCTGGATGCCAATGAGAGAGGGTTGGGAGCCGCACGCCGCTTTTATTTAAATTTCAAACAGACCCCTATCAAGGCAGGGGATATCATCATCCTTGCGAATACTTTTCCCGCGGCATGGGATGAGGAATATCTGGCTGGCATCACCCGTTCGGGCATGCATACGGTGAAGGAGCGATTGCTGGAACATGTAGAGGAACATCTCGGGGCAGTGGTGATCAAATGCCGCGAAGGCAAAGGGATCATTGTAGAAGAAGAGTGGGGGGATGAAGCTCTTCATCCGGAAGAACAGGGCAGCGTGGAGGTAGAAACCCCGCCCCAATCTCGTTCAGCGACCACCCATCCCATGATCGCTGAGGAACAAGATCGATTTCCCCGTGCCGGTCAGGACGCAGAGAAAATATCAGAACATGAAGCCCCTGATGATCAGGGATATGAGACCGTACCATTATTCCGATCCGATGAACCTGCCGGTGAGCCGGAGGACCTGCTCATCCAGGCTGGGAAGACGGAAAAAGCCGCTTTCCCTGAGGAACCAGAACCACCGCAACGATTGAAAAAGCAAAATAGCGCTGGTAGAACCATCAGGAAAAGGATGAACGCTATCCTGACAGCATTCAAGGATGGTATCCGCAATCTCTTTCTCAAGATCGATAAACGCCTTTCTCCCGAAGCGACTCCGCTGGAAGGCGGTGCTTCTACAAATATCATGAGTTTCGTGGTGATCGCTATCCCGATTCTGCTGATAGCGGTATCGGTGCTGGTCTATATATACAGTGGGAGGAGAGAGCAGCACCAAAGTTACCTGGAAGAAGCGCAGACCTACATCAGTATGGCTGCTGCGTTGGAAGAACCCGACCAACGGCGGGAATACTGGTCGAAGGCTTATGAAACAGTACTGAAAGCGCTGGATTTTGGCGATAGCGATCTGGCAGATAGCCTGCTATCGCAAACACAATCGATCATTGATGATATGGATCTGGTGACACGCCTGGATTTCAGACCGGCAACTACTTCGCAGTTCAGCAGCGACGTGAGCTTGAGCAAGATCAAGAGCAATGCATCGGGTGTGTATCTGCTGGATGATACCAGCGGGAAGATCTTTCACATCACCAAAGACAGCAAAGGTTTTTATGATGTGGATGCAAATTTTCAATGTGCCCCCGGTACCTATGGAGTAGTAAGTATGGGGAAGATCGTCGATTATGTGATGTTACCTACCAATACACGCGGCTATGAACTGCTGGCGATCGATGCGGGTGGCAACCTGCTTTACTGCCAACCGGGAGAAAATCCGGATGAAGGGTCGATCATCCCACCCAGTGACGAATGGGGCAGAATTGCAGCCATCAGCCTGGATGAATATACCCTGTATGTGGTGGATGCCGAAACAGACCGCATCTGGAGCTATGCCGGGCGAGATTTCGAGATCGCTGCCATGGCTGGCATCGTGTTCAGTAGCCATCCGGCGGATTACCTGGGCGCAGAAGAGGTCGATTTGGGGGGAACGCTGGATGTGATCGCAAACAAGGAGGATCTGTTTGTTCTGCACCAGGACAGCCACATGACCACCTGCCAGTATAATCCCTATCGGGAAGGGAATGCCACCGAGTGCCAGGATCCGACCCCATACGGCGACAGTCGTATGGGATATGAAAAGAATCCGCTGATCTATTTCGATGCGCAATTCAAGGTGATCCAGGAAACCTTATATCCCAACTCGGCATTCTACATTCTGGATGCAGCACAGCCGGCCATGATGCAATTCAGTTACCAGCTCAACCTGGAACGGCTGATCAAACCGCAACCAAGCAAGGCTTATCCTCTTCCGGACGCAGGCATGAGCGGATTGGGAGTTACCTCGGAGAAAGAGCTGTTTTTGGCTTTCGGGAACCAACTGTATATCGCTGATCTGCCATGATGTGTCAGTCCGTAGCTTGCTGCTTTAGCGCTTGTAAAATATTGGATTCCAATTTTGAGCCGATGCCGGGTAGGGTATGGAGTTTCCCATCTTGTGCAGCCCGGTATAGTTCCGGCAGGGTGGTGATGCCCAACGATCTCCAGATCAGTGCGGTGGTCTTGGGTCCGACTCCGGGCAATGTAAGCCAATCCAGCAAAGTGGGAGGAATCTCCGCTTCCAGCCTTTGCAAGAACTGCAGGTGACCGCTGGTATTCAATTCCCGGATCTTCTCGGCAATCGCCTGACCGATGCCCGGAATGGCTTTCATAGCCACCAGATCCATACCGGATAGCTGCTCATCTAAATTGCGAATACTGTCAGCCGCTCTTTCGTAAGCCATGATCTTGAAACCGCTCTCCCCTTTGATCTCTAACAGGTGAGCTATCCGAACGAACACAGCAGCGATGTTATCATTATTCATACCTAAATTATAGTGATATTTGGAGCAATGATGGGCACGGAAATCCTGAAGAGCATTCAAAGACCGACCTTACTGGTGGACCTGCAAAAAGCACGCCGCAATATCGCGGTGATGAAAGCCAAAGCAGATGCGCAGCAGGTGCGCTTGCGCCCGCATTTCAAGACTCACCAGTCGGCACGGATCGGCGAACTGTTTCGAGAAACTGGAATAGAAGCGATCACGGTATCTTCGGTGAAGATGGCGGAATATTTTGCACAAGCCGGTTGGCGGGATATTCTGATCGCTTTTCCGGTCAACTGGCGGGAAATGGACTCCATCAACCGGTTGGCTGCAAAATATACTCTGGCAGTACTGGTGGATGATATCTCCAGTGTGGAATTTCTTTCTCAAAATGTACGCCATCCGCTGGGTGTGTGGGTGAAGATCGATACGGGGCTGCACCGGGCGGGGATCTGGTGGGAGGAGAAAGAGAATATTCTGGCGCTGGTCAGAGCGATCCAGAATGCGCCAGCATTAAGATATCGCGGCATCCTGACCCACGCCGGACATACTTATCAGGCATCGTCGGCAGTGGAGGTACGTGAACGCGCTGAAATCAGCCAACAAGCCATGCTGGCCGTCAAAGCATACCTGGTAGAGCATGAATGTCCGGCAGGGTTGGTCTCGATCGGAGATACTCCCGGTTGCCGGTTAATGGACAACTTCATCGGTGTGGATGAAATCCGACCCGGAAATTTTGTGTTCTTCGACCTGGAGCAATGGCATCTGGGTGCATGTGGGGATGAAGAGATCGCCGTCGCGCTGGCTTGCCCCGTGGTATCTAAAAACATGGCGCGCCATGAACTGGTTTTATATGGAGGCGCGATCCAGTTCGCAAAAGAGACCCTGAACATGGATGGCTGCCCTGTGTATGGGCTGATGATCGAATTCAAAGATGGAACGTTTGGAAATATTCGGACGGATTGTAAGTTAACCAAGACCACCCAGGAACACGGTATCCTGCAGGTGCCGGAAAAGATCTTCGATCAATACCAGATTGGGGATGTGGTGCTGGTTACCCCGGTGCATTCGTGCTTGATGGTGCAAGCCATGGGGGAGTATGTGACTATCCAAAATGGCGAATTTATTTCCACCATGGTGCAACAGGTGCCTATCCGTAGACGATCGTGAGGGGAACAGGAATAAAGGTCAGAATAAATACCAGCAGCATCACAATGCCGAGCCATTTGCGTTTGTTATCCATCTGCGTGATCTGGTCGAGCGGTTCTGCATACAAGCGCCCCATAAAAAGTGCCAGCACTGCCCAAAACCACCAGGTGTTCCAGAAAAAGCCGAGCAAAACCAACCCCGCGATGATGAAGGGCAGGATGCGCCGTGAAGTACGTGTTCCAAACACAGATTGCAGGATGTGACCTCCATCCAACTGCCCAACCGGGATGAGGTTCAACATGGTAACAAACAAGCCTGCCCACCCTGCCCATGCCACCGGATGAAGCATGACATCCAGTCCACCCCAGGGGATGGGGTTCCCGGTGAAGAAATAACGAAACCAGTAGGTGATCAATGCCAGACCACTGGCGTCGGCAGGTTCCGGTAAGAGTTTACCAAAACTAATATATTTAAGGAACAGATAGAGAATGGAGTTGCCCTCCATCTGGTAACCGCTGCCGGCAGGCAGTGAAGCAGGCAATGCTTCAACAGTGGAAAGATGCAACCCGATTAGCAGGACAATGATCGACACCACTAACCCGCTCAAGGGTCCGGCAACCGCAATATCGAATAGCTGTTTTTTATTCTTGGGGATGGAGCGCATGTTGATGAAAGCGCCCATGGTGCCAAAGGAACTGAACGGAAAGGGGATGAAAAAGGGGAGGGTTACATCCACGCCGTGTTTCTTACCCATGAAATAATGTCCCAACTCATGCGTGCCGAGAATGGCGATAAGGGAGATGGCGAAAGGCCAACCATTCTTCAGGATGGTCAAAATGGCTTGCCAGGTATCCTGCGGGAGAGCCGTATCTATCCCGTATAAACCGCCTGTAAAGAGCACACTAAAAATTGTAAGGATGAAGAGCACCAGGTTCAAACGGGGACTGGCTTTTTTGGGGCGTTCTATTTCAGGAACCAGTAAAACGATCTGTTGTTCTCCTTGCAGACGGAAAAGCGGCACTAATTTAAGAGGCTTGAGCGCTGCCTCCATGTGCGCATAGGCAATCTCACTATCTGGATTCTTCAACGTGCCGGTAAATTTGGCAACGACCGTATTTGTCTCTCCGCTGCCATAAACCACATCGGCAATGTCAAATTCCTGTTGAACGATCTCAAAGTATTTTATCTGGTCATAGGGCATAATGGATTTCCTATTCTTGATCAGGGCATATTGTAGTAGGAAAAAAGGACACCCCGCATAAGAGATTTCTTAAACAGGCGGGAATGGATGGGAGTCGAACCCACCACGACCTGCCTAACAGCCCGTCACCGATTTTGAAGATCGGGGGACCCACCGGGACCCTGCCATTCCCGTTAAAAGCATATCCCAGAGCAGGGAGCTTGTAAAGAGAAAACCAAGTATTGTATGTCAAAATGATTCCCCGTATCGGTGCCGGTGTCGGGTATCGTGTGACTGAAGATTTTGATCGGTCAAGGTCATATCAAACCATTAACGATAGATCGGGCCGGATTTCAATAGGATAGATACAATTTGTTTCCTCCTTCGCCCATAATCGCCATTAATCTGGGAAAATCCGATGTGAAACCGAGCAGAAAAATACTGATGAGAAGCAAAAAGAAGATAGCGATTGTTAAATTTTCTCGTCGAAAAAAATATCTCCCATGAATTCTTTCTTTTGAAGCCAGTGTGAAAACAGCAAAGGGTATCAGAACGGGGACCATGGCTAAATGAAAGCGTGGTTCTGCGATAATCAATAGATGTGGCAATCCATACCATATTAAAAACAGGATGATCAGGGATACGACCATATTATGATGCCTGTTTTGCCAAATCCCCACCGCTCCAAGGACCAGAGTGGCTCCCCAGGGAATTACTAAAAGTGCATAAATGATTGCCAGCCAGGGTTGCGGAATTGCTCCAATGAGATTATTGCTATAAAAATAAAAGAATTCCCGGTCTTCCGGTCCTAATAATTTGAGTAATCTCACGAACACTCTGCGCCCTGCCTCAAAAGGATCTTTGCGGATGAAATCGATGGCTTGCTGCATACAAAATTGATCCCGTTCTCCATCATCCAGAATATTCATGGGGATGATCGCAATCTTTGAGACAAATCCACCGTCTCCTTCTGGGTGATAGCCGATGAAAAGGTTATACCCTAAGCTATTTTCCACGAGGGCAGGTTTTTTCATGATAATAGAGTTTCGAATACTCCAGGGGAGACAGGTACCAAAGGCAACCAATAAAAAAAACAGACCAGCTTTCTTCCGGTGTGGACTATGCTGGCTGATCCATATTCCTGAAGACAAAATAAACAATGCGAGTATTGAGCGTGTAAGTATGGCGGTACCAGCTATTAAACCCGCCAATATTAACCACCCCCGGGCTTTTTTTCTCGTTGAATAAAGAAGAGAAATAATGGACGATAATCCAAGCACAATATAAAGGTTTTCAGATGCCAATCCGATTGGATAGAATAAAAGGATGGGATAAAAACTAATGCTGGCACCAGCCAGAATACAGACTCTTTTTGAAAAAAATAACTGGTGCCCAAGTAATGCTACAAGCGGAGCGAGAGTTGCGATCAAACCTGCTTGTATGAGGCGGGCAAGGGTAAAGCGGTAAGAATCTGACACAAGAGAATATAAAAATGCTAAAAAAAAGGAGTAGCCGGGAGCACGGAAGGTGGTTCGCAACCCCTCATCTGGAAAATGCAGACGATCGATATCAAGAAATTGAGAATAATATGGGCGGAGGATTTCAACATCCGCTTTTGAATACCATCTGAAACCATTTCCCTCCTTCAATGATCTCGCGAGCATATCGTACTGGAACATGTCATCCAGAGCGATGGGTTGGTCGATAAAAATAATGACAATCATCAGGTGGATGATGAGAGAGACAATAAAGAGCAAGAACAAGAGTTGGGGGAAAGATGTTTTTTCTACCCAGGATTGAAAGTGTTTGTGGCGCGTTGAAGCAGAAGTGCTGTTCATAAAGAAAGCCTCCTTAGAAGATCATGGCAGGTTTGTTGTTTTTAACAACAAGAAAATTAAAGCCTCTTATTTGAGGCAATGGGTTAACTTAACTTTTCCTGATAAGTTGTTTTTACAGGGATACTCCTTTGTGTAATACCTCCATATAATATGCCAATGGACAGTCCTTCGAGCAGATATGGCAAAAGCAAGTAAATGATGAATAAACTTTTGCTGCTTGTTTGATTGATGCCTTGGAATGAATTATGAAATAAATAACTTTGCATTAAGGCATCGCAAAGTCGGTTCACAAAAAAACCGGTGAATTGCGCCAAACATCCAATTCCTATATAACGAAACACACCATGCCAATTTCCGTTTGCCAGACCGAGAAAGAGACCAAAAATACTTCCGCTAAGGATTGGATGAAGGAACGGGCTCAGGAAAGTTATCCCATTCCCCGTGGGAGTAAATGCATCAGGAAAAAATTGAAGGGTAAGTTGTGTCCCCAGCGTGTTTGCTAAAAGAGAACCTATCGCACCACAGAAGGCAAAGAGTTTTTTCTTGCGTGGATCATGACCGGTTCCTATCGCTGTGCCACCTAATCCACCAACGAGGAGATAACAGAATAAAGTAAGCAAATAAACTTGAAATCCATTGAAGGTTTGGTAAAAATTCAATATCGTGCTAATTCCCAATAAAGTGAAACCAAAGGTAAAGGTGAGAATATTAATGGGGTAGGGTTGCCCCCAAAAAGAATCTACGGCAAAATGTTGATTCAGAATGTTCATCGGGGCTTCTATCAACTCACGTCCTAGGAAAAGAGAAGTATGTAGACAGCCTTTCCGGGTATGTTCTATGAGTGCTTCTTGGAACACATCATACATTTCTGCCCCGAATCGTTTGTGAAAGCTTTTTGGATACAAACATAAGCTTATCCGGTAAATCCTGGATACGATACGAAGAAATCTGTCCCGGCCCCAATTTCCTGAATGCAATTGCATGGCTTAGACTTCCTTGGGGTCGATCGAGACGGAGAGTTGAACCAAATTTCTCATTCTGGCAATTTCAGAAGTCAATATTTCTTTTCCCAGAGCCGTTAAAATATAGTCCTTTCGATTTCGATCGCTCTTATCAGAATTATCCTTATCTTCTCCGTTTCTTGCGATCCAACCCTGATTTAATAGCCTCTTGAGAGCCCCATATAAAGTGCCGGTACCGAATGTGATCCGCCCATCGCTTATCTGGGCAACCTCTTTCATAATGGCGTAACCGTGTTTTGGTCCAGAAAACAGGCTGAGCAAAATGAAAAATGTTGCTTCTGTAAGAGGAAGGAAAGACTGTGAATCAGAATTAGTCCGCATAACGCTTGCTCCTTATACGTGTATTGCGCTACCCAATATGTCGCATAACGACATATTAGCACTCTCTACAAAATAAGTCAAGAAAGCAAATGTGATGAGACAGTTAAAAAATGAGGATTAGCGGGTTAAGGTGATCTTTTCAATCCCCTTAACCTGAGAAAAAGCAGCTCCTTGCGCAATGTAATCGTGAACGAGACCAGCATCTATCACATGTACCCCTGCCAGGATATCCAATCCGAAATCGAAAAGGAGGGGGGTCATGGGAGTGCTGGGACCCATCATGATCTTCAATGCGCGGGTATCGCACAGGGAGAGATATTTCTCTGCCCAATCGTTAATGAGCGTATTGGCGGTCATGGCGAGGATATCAGCCTGGGGCAGCAGATTCTTGGCTTCGGAAGGGGGATATTCTCCTTCGGTTGGTTGCAGGTCGATAATCCAAACAGTTTTTGCCACCTGTTTTATTTTAGAGGCAAAGGGAAAATGCCCAATAAAAGCGACATTCTTCCCTTTTCCTTTTTCCAACAGAACATCCGCCACATTCACAACCTTGCGATTTGCTGTGGGAGGATCCAACAGTGAATTGATGGCAGCCAGGGCAATGCTTACCTCGAGAGAATTCGGCGACGAATGCTGGGCAGCCAGTTCGAGAGCGCTTTTCTTCAACAGCGATCCGGCATCGGAAACAAGCTGTTCTCCGTGTGGCTGACACCCCAGGACGGTGGAAGCCATGCCGCTGTGACGACTGGTGATTAGCGTCCAATGCGCACAGACCTCGATCAACTTCACTGGATAGTCTTGCCGCAAAGCAGAATAAATGGTGGACAGGATAGTGTTCATTTGTGATCTTATGGATTGAATTTTAAAGCAAAAGACCTCCCTTAGGGAGGTCTCTTCTTTGTCATTCTGCCAACACGACTTCCACAGGAGTGGTGTGCATGAGGTTATCAGAAATGGGACAGCGGCGATCTACCTCTTCAACGAAAGCCTGTTTTTCTTCCTTGCTGAGGTCGGCGTCGATCTTCATAGAAGCTTTGAAGGACTTGAAACCGGCGCGATCTTTATCATCCTGACCGCGCAAAACTTCCAGGTTCAATTCCCCTTCCACTTCCACCGAGACATCGCGCAATACAATGCGCTTTTGGTTTGCCACGATCTTGGCGATGGTGATCAAGCAGCCAGCCAAAGAAATGAAGACATAGTCGAGCGGGGTAGGTCCTTTATCAGTGCCACCCATGGCGGGGGGCTGATCAACGTAAGCGGTATGGGCACCGGCTTTGGTTTCGATCAAGAAACCTTCCAGACCCTTGGCGGTAACTTTTACGGTTTTATTAGTTGCCATAACTATCCTCCGTTGTATTTTGATTCCCATTATAACAAATAAGAAAAAAAGAACATGCCGGGTGGAAGAATGTGCGTGTTTTTTGCGAAGCGAAGAATAAAAAATGGTTTTCTGTGCAGAGGGTCGCCTGTTCTTAACGGAAAAAAGCCCATGGCAAGAGGGAATAAAAGAAAGGTTGCAACCAGAGCATCAATAAACCGAGCAGAACACCTACAATCCAGCCGGCTACGATGTCACTGAGGTAATGAACGCCCAAGATCACCCGCGCAAAGCTGACCAGGAAGACCCATATCGTGATCAAAATGGCGAGCGGGTATAACTGCAAACCCCAGAACAGCACCGCCAACATGGCAGCACGAGTGGCGTGCCCGGAAGGAAAAGAGTGTGGATCGCTGTTGCGGTAAATAGCCCCCCATTCCCCGGCCGGGCGGCTGCGTTTGATGATGAACTTTATGGCGAGCACAAAAATCGCTTGAATGAGAATAGAACCTGCCAGGAATGCAGTGTAAGTATGCCATTGCGCATCTGTAAGCAACCAGATGATGAAAAGGAATGCTAACCAGTACCAGGAATCACCGGAATGGGCGAAGAAAACCGCCAGGGTATGGATAAACTTATGCTTTTCTCCCCATTGGCGGAATTTTCCAGAGAGGGACACGTCTTTTTGTAGAATATTTTCAACCCATTTTTTCATCATCAAAAATTCCTAGAACAATAATGCACCCCATTTTAACACTTTTCCAGGTAAGACTTTACGAGAATGCCGTTAAAATAAAATGAATCGGGAGAAATCGTTATGACAACCCTTTTTCAAGTGGATGCTTTTACCGACCAGATATTTCATGGAAATCCAGCAGCGGTGTGTGTGCTGCCGGAGAAAAAAGCACAGCAATGGATGCAACAACTGGCCCTGGAGATGAACCTCTCCGAAACTGCTTTCGTATTGCCGGAAGGAAAAAACTATCACTTGCGCTGGTTCACTCCCAGCACTGAGGTGGAACTGTGCGGACACGCTACCCTGGCGAGCGCCTGGGTGTTGTTTCATGAACTCGGCTTTCCCAGGCACGAAACGATCCATTTTCAAACCTTAAGTGGTGAGCTGACTGCCCAATGGGTGAAGGGGCAGGTCATGTTGAATTTTCCTGCCTTCAGGGATGCGCGATTGGTTGAGAGGCAAGCGTTGCTGGGAGCGCTGGGTATTGAAGAGGGCAGGGTCTGGCAAATCGAAAACCATTGGGTGGTAGAGGTGGAGAACGCGGCTATCGTCAGGAACCTACACCCCGATTTTAAACAAATGGTAGCCATCGGGAACGGTGACGTGGCTGTGACCAGTGTTTCTGATAATACAGACTATGACTTCATCTCGCGTTTCTTCGCCCCGGCACTGGGGATCGATGAAGACCCTGTGACCGGTTCGGCACATTGCAGCCTGGGACCTTTTTGGATGGATAAATTGAAGAAAAATCCCCTGCGTGCTTACCAGGCTTCGGCGCGCGGTGGAAGCCTGATGGTAGAGATACAGGGGGAGCGGGTAAATTTGTACGGGAAAGCTGTGACCGTTTTTCAAACAGAAATAAAGGATTGAGTTCTCACAGGTTCTGTTTGCGATGCCATACACCGCTCCATTCGGGCAGGACCTGCCAACGGTTCTCTTCGATCTGTTCTGCCAGGGTTTGACCAAAGAAGAAAGTGGTGTTCTGTTTGGCATCCTCGACATCCCGGAATTCATAATCGGTGCGGATCTGTTCGCGGGTAAAACCCCATTTTGATTCCAGGCGGTGATAGTATTGTGCCAGGGAAGCAGTGGGAGGTGCCGGAACTTCACTGCCTGTCCCGAGGGTCTCCATGATAAAGAGCGTTCCAAAAGGTTTGGTGACGCGCAGCATTTCCAGAACGAAAGTGTCGATCTGCTGCTGCCAGGTATCGGGGTACCACGCACAAAAATGCCCGGCAGCCCAACCGGCGCTGGTGATATCTGCCCAGGCATCTTGAACAGGCAGACAACGGATATCACCCTGAGCGAGATGCCAGGAGGCATGGACGCGCTCGCGTTGCAGCTGCTGTTCGACCAGCATCTGAAAACTGATGTCCAGGGCTACAATGTGCGGATTGATCTGCCAAAAAAGGAGCGGCAGACGTCCCGTGCCACTACCCAGATCGAGGATAGTGCCCTTCTCCAACGAAGTGATCCTTTGGATGGTTTTGAGAAGATTGTTATCTACATCCTCGGCACGGATCATCTGGTGATATGCATGAGCTTGCTTACGGTATATTTCAATAAAATGATCCATGGGTTGTCCTCGTTCAAGCCGTTTCTTCCACCAGACGGGTATTGGCAAGTTTTTCGATGATCTCTATCACATCAGAATTATCCATATCCTGCAAACCGGATTGCAGCATAGCCTGGAAAAGCTGGGTGTTAACCGCGGTGGAAGGAAGCGGTACGCCAAATTCATGCGATGATTCCATGACAATATTGAGATCTTTGGCTTGCAAACTGGCTTTAAAGCCGGGTTTGCGATTGCCGGCAAACAGGCGCGGCGGTTTGTTATCAAGCGTCCAGCACTGGGCGGCGCCGTTCTGGATGGCTTGAATGACCTTGTGCGGATTGGCACCTGCTTTTTGGGCAAAGATCAATAATTCACCCATCGCGACCATTTGAGCAGCCACCATGATCTGATTGGCAGCCTTGGCGATCTGCCCGGCACCACTATCACCGACATGCGTGATGGTCTTGCCAATGGCATGGAAGATAGGAAGGACTTTCTGCAGTGCCTGCTCGGGACCGCCGACCATGATGGCAAGGGTGCCATTGATGGCGCCGATATCCCCACCGCTAACGGGAGCGTCCAGGCTGAGCACACCTTTTTCGGCCAGCGCAGCGGCTAATTTGCGGGCAGTACCCGGTTTGATGGTGGAATTATCCACGAAGATCAAACCAGGATGGGCGCCGGCCAGAATACCGTTTTCACCGAGCACCACCTTTTCCACGTCCGGCGAATCAGGCAAATTGGTAAATACCACATCGACCTGCCCGGCGGTTTCACGGGGAGATTGCGCTTTCACAGCACCAAGTTTTACCAGTTCATCCACGGAAGCCTGACTGCGATTGTGTACCACCAGGGGAAAACCTGCTTTGAGAATATTTGTCGCCATGGGTTTGCCCATGATGCCCAAACCAATATATCCAACTTTCACTGAAGACTCCTTTTGAATACCATACTATAATTTATTTCTAATAGAACCAAGCTTGTTATAGATTATAAAATGAAAGACAATGAATATGCATACGCATTCGCATGAACACAGCAACGACACACTGAAGAATATCCAATTGGCTTTTTTTATCAACCTGGTATTTGCCATCGGAGAGTTCTTCGGTGGGTTATATATCAATTCCGTAGCAGTGATATCCGATTCATTGCATGACCTGGGTGACAGCATATCCCTGGGATTCTCATGGTATTTCGAAAAGTTGGCGCACCGTAGCCGGAACGGGAAGTATTCCTACGGATTCCGGCGTTTTTCATTGCTGGGGGCGGTTATCAATGCCATCATCCTGGTGGTCGGCTCCGTTTTCGTGATCCGAGAAGCGGTGGAGCGACTCTTCACCTCGGCTCAAACCAATGCAGAGGGGATGGCGATCTTCGCAGTGGTCGGTATCGCTGTGAATGGATTCGCAGCCTACCGGATGCAACACGGAAAAAATATGAACGCTAAGGTATTGACCTGGCACTTGCTGGAAGATGTGCTGGGATGGGCAGCCGTCCTGGTAGTCAGCGTCGTGATGCTGTTCTTTGATCTCCCGATCCTGGACCCGATCCTTTCCATCGGATTATCCGTATTCGTTTTATATAACGTTGTGAAAAACCTGGTGGAGACCATCTCCTTATTTTTACAGGCTGTTCCCGCCCAGGTGGACATGGATGAGATCGAGCGACGTGTGAAACGCCTCGATAAAGTGGTCGAAGTACACCATACCCATGTATGGTCGCTGGATGGGGAAGAGAACGTGCTCACGACTCATATCGTGCTGGAAGAAGGAGCCAAGAGTCAGGAGATCCGGCAGATCAAGAATGCCATCCGGGATATCGCAAGAGAATTTCACTGCGAACACACCACGGTGGAATTCGAGTATCTAAAGGATGATTGCTCCATGCCCTGCCCGTAAAAATCCAGAAGATCGCACAAGCAACCAATCCGAAGCTTTTACGTATATGTAGAACAAGAATGAATGAAGTAGAAACACAGGATGGTGAATGATGGCAAAAAATGATGAACCGATCGACGTTACTCCCGTTGAAAATAATGAAGAAGGCAAGCCCAAGCCAAAAACTGCTAAAGCGACAGAAGCCAAGCCGGTAAAAGAAACAAAGACGGCAAAGACTGTTAAAACTGAAAAGGCTACCCAGCCTGAGATGAAGGATCAGACAAAGGAAGCAGCGCATGTCAGCGGTCCGATCTTGTTGGGTGCGGGACTTTTGATCTTGGGAATCGTGTTGCTGGCTGGTGAACTGCTGGGATTCCATTTCTGGTCGATTATGTGGCCATTCATCTTCATCGTTCCGGGAGGGGTTTTATTTATCAGTTCCCTCACATCGGCAGATGGGCACGGAGAAGGATTGGCGATCTTGGGTTCGATGATGATGATGCTGGGCGCGATTTTCCTGTTCCAGTACGTCTTTCATATGTGGGCAAGCTGGGCGTATGCCTGGGCACTCTTAGCCCCGACCTCGATCGGGATCGCCCAGGTGGTATATGGAAAACAGAAGAACCGTGATGGACTGGTGAAGAACGGTACGAACCTGATCGAAATCGGGCTGACCATGTTCATCATTTTCTTTATCTTCTTTGAATTGTTGTTGAACATCAGCGGTAAAAATCTGATCCCATTCGGGTTACCGGCATTTCCGGTCGCCTTGATTGTGCTGGGTCTTTTCGTGATATTGAGAGCGATTCTGCGCAAAAAATAAAAATCCACAATTACAAAAGGTGTATTGCAACCCGATACACCTTTTATAATTTAATCGACATGAGCCTATAATAAGGTAAATATCTGCTTGCAGGGAGATCGGAAGATGAATCTTGTTTATTTAGCCATCGGTGCAGGAATGCTGATTTTTGGTA
>JAAZOK010000167.1 GCA_012797815.1 Chloroflexota bacterium
GTCAAGACTCTGCAGACCAATTGGATCGGACGTTCGGAAGGGGCTGCGGTGATCTTCAAGACCGAGCAGGGTGACCCGATGGAAATCTTTACCACCCGCCCGGATACGCTGTGGGGTGCCACTTTTATGGTGCTGGCTCCTGAACATCCGTTGGTCAAGAAGATCACCAGTGCTGAGCAAAAAGATCAGGTGGAAACCTACGTGGCAGAAGCCATTCGCCAGACCGATATCCAGCGTGAAGCCACCGATAAGGAGAAGACGGGTGTTTTCACGGGCGGCTATGCCATCAACCCGGTCAATGGAGAACGCATTCCGATCTGGGTAGCGGATTACGTGCTGATGAACTATGGCACCGGTGCTATCATGGCGGTGCCCGCCCATGACCAGCGCGATTTCGAATTTGCACGTAAATTTGGACTGGAGGTCAAGGTGGTCATCCAGCCGGATGATATGCCGGCTTTGGATGGTGCTACTATGACCGAATCCGTCCCTGCCAAGGGTACCATGGTCAATTCCGGACCGCTGAACGGCACACCGGCGGATGAGGCTTTTGATCAAGCGATCAACTTCGTGGAGGAAAAAGGCTTTGGCAAGAAATCGGTCAACTACCGCCTGCGTGATTGGCTGATCTCCCGCCAGCGTTATTGGGGGGCACCCATTCCGGTGTTATATTGTGAGAAATGCGGAGTGGTGCCGGTGCCGGATGAAGACCTGCCGGTACTGCTGCCCGATGACGTCGAGTGGAAGCCAACCGGAGAAAGCCCGCTTAAATTACATCCTACCTGGCGCTTCACCACCTGTCCACAGTGCGGTGGCAAAGCCGAACGCGAGACGGACACCATGGATACCTTCATGTGCTCTTCCTGGTATCACCTGCGCTATTTGAGCCCGCATGAAGACCAGGCGCCTTTTGATCAAAAAGAATACGATTACTGGATGCCGGTGGATACCTACACCGGTGGCATCGAACATGCCACCATGCATTTGATGTACACCCGCTTTTTCCATAAAGCCTGCCGCGATCTGGGTATCGTGAAGGGCGCTGAGCCCATGCTCCAGCTCCGCAATCAGGGTCAGATCCTGGGACCCGACGGGCAGCGCATGAGCAAATCGCGCGGGAATGTGGTAGATCCGGATGAACAGGTGCGCTTGTATGGTGCGGATACGGTGCGCGCCTTCCTGATGTTCGGCTTCCGCTGGGCAGAAGGAGGTCCCTGGGATCCGGGGAATATCACCGGTGTGCAGCGCTGGCTGAATCGTATTTGGAATCTGTTCCTGGATGAGGGAAAGCCCGGCCACTATAGCGCGGAGAAGAGCAAAGTGTTACGTCGCAAATTGCACCAGACTTTGCAAGCGGTCACGCGTGATTATGAACAATTTGAGTTCAATACCATCGTTTCCGGTCTGATGGAGCTGGCAAATTCCCTGCAAGACGCCCGCACGGATGGAGCTTATGGAACTCCTGCCTGGCAGGAAGCCACCGGTATTTATCTGCGTATGCTGGCGCCGGTTTGTCCGCACATCGCCGAAGAATTGTGGGAACGCCTGGGGATGCCTTATTCCATCCATACCCAGGCCTGGCCGGAAGTGGATGAGCAGGCTACCGCAGAGGATGAGATCACGCTGGTGATCCAGGTGAACGGCAAACTGCGCGATAAGATCATTGTTCCGGTGGATATCAACGAAGCCAGAGCCAAAGAACTGGCCCTGGCGAGTGAGATCGTGCAAAAATTCCTGGATGGAGCCAAACCGCGCAAGGTGATCTATGTGCCGGGCAGACTGGTGAACATTGTAAAGTAGATTGAATCAATCGCCCCCATGATTGGAGACGCATGCAGTTTTAAAAGAGCCGCATGCGTTTTTTATTACTCAATATCAGTGAAATTTGCCTGAAGTGTAGACATAAGTATATAATTTTAAAAACAAAATAAGAATGGGGAACAAAAACATGGCAAAAACAACCTATGGAATCTTTAAAAATTCAATTCCTTATGCGCGGGTAGGCTCAGGGAAGAAAACATTGCTGTTATTCATCGGGGGACCGGGGAACGGAATTCCGCGTGGCTTGGGTTTTTCGGTCATGATTTCGGGATTGAAATCGCTGCTTGCGGAATATACACTCTATGCGGTCAGCCGCAAATCGGCATTGCAAGAGGGCTATACCACGCGCATGATGTCGGATGATTATGCGGAATTGATCCGGCAGGAATTCGACGGGCATGTGGAACTGGTGGTGGGCATCTCGTATGGTGGCATGATCGCCCAGCATTTCGCCGCCGACCATGCTGACCTGTGCGACCACCTGGTCATTGCCATGGCGACGCATAAAGCGACCGAAGAAGGTGTGAAGATCGACTTGCTTTACGCGGACCTGGCCAGCCAGGGAAAAGACAGGCAGGCCGGGGTTGCCATCGCGAAAGCGCTCTATCCGTCCGGCATGCTGCGCGGATGGATGTCTGTGATGATGTGGTTGCTGGGTCCTTCCTATATCGGACGGAAAAGCAGTACCTACAGCCGGGATGTGCTCATCGAAGCCAAAGCGGAAGAAACCATGGATACCGTGAAAAGCCTGAAGCGCATCAAAGTCCCGGTTCTGTTGCTCGATGGCGAAAAGGACGGCTATTTTCAGGCTGGTTCTGCCCAGGAAATGGCTGCTATGATACCCGGTGCCACATTGATCCTCTATCCCGGCAAGGGACATGAGATCTCAAGTGAGAAACGCTTCGGCGATGACATTATGGAGTTTGTGAGAACAGCTTGAATGAAGCGGATCTTTGCAACGTATCAAGAATGATTTTGATATGCTGTAAGGCGAATATCTAAAAGAAGCGAAATTTTCTTCTACCATGCAGAGCGTGCTCAGAAATCCGCAAAATGAGGATGTGAAATTATTTTTGAAACATTGGAAAATTTGATTTTTTTACGGTGAGTGGGCTGCGGGTAGAGCCTTCACAGAGTGCGAGATGCCGTTGGGATAGCTACACGCTGGCTTGAGAAACCATTATACGGACGTATTTCCCACGTCATCCAGAGGGAGCGCGGCGACCGGTGGATCTTACCCTATCGAAGGGGCTGGGAAACCACGACAAGAACTATCCTCCACATCATCCAGAGGGAGCACAGCGACCGAGGGATCTCACCATAAGGAAGGGAAATTCGTTCGTAGATCGCAAAGCCGCTACCATGCTGAAAATCATGAGCATAAAATGCATTCCCAACGCACCAATTGCAATATGCCTGTGAACTGTCATTTCGA
>JAAZOK010000163.1 GCA_012797815.1 Chloroflexota bacterium
GACGTTCTGGCTTCCAGTAAATGCTACAGATGTCCAACACATCCGCGCTATTTCATCTGTTTCACTGCTTGGAAAAGCGATCACAGCCATTCGTAGGAAACCGAATCAATTGGGAGCTGATTATAGGGCACGCAAAGCCCGTATTCAGGAAGGATTTGAAAATGGAGACCTGCTTTCGAAGGCGGAATTGATTAGAGACCTGAATGGAAGGGTAAGCGTGCATCGCGACAATATCTATGAAGAAAAAATGCTGGATACACTCAAGCAGCAATTTGTGGATGAATGGATGATAGCACACCAATGCAGTTCCGAGGAAGCACATGAGATCTTGGAAGAGGCTTTACTGGTCAGTGCATCAAAAATGGATAAAGAATAAGTAGAAAGGAATTTGGTGGCAAAAAAATACAAGTTAAAAACTCATAAAGCAACTGCGAAACGATTCAAGAAATCAGGGTCCGGGAAGATCCTGCGTACCAAGGGGAATAAAGGACATTTGCGACGCAACCGTTCAAAACGCGCAAAACGCCAGTTAGATACTATGAAAGAAGTCCAGGGTAAGCAATATCAAAAGAATATTGAACGTCTGGCACCTTATCTGTAAGTGCACCAATCTCTGACGTTTTTCTATTAACTATTTTTAAAAAATAATCGCAGAGTAATAACTAAAAATAAAAGGACAATACTAGTAGGAATTAATTGCGCTGAATTGATTAATAATAAGTTCCAGAACGAAAATGTTTCAAATGCAATATTAGATTGATAAGTTGTGAATTTAATTATCAGTGCAAATATTGACAGCATAACACCAAAAATTGTAATTAACTTATTCCAAAATTCTTTAGTCATGTCTTGAGCAATATCATTAATGCGTGTCTCCATTGATTTAGTGTATTCTGATAAAGCTATTAGAACTTCGTTCATATCTTCAGCACCAACAAGATCTCCGTGTAGAAAACGTGGAAACTCTCGATCACCGATTATCATTGTGTCCGTTTTTGGATAAGCATCTTTATTTATCAGTTCGATTATTTTTCGCTTTCGACTCACATCAGTTGGATTCTCAAAGATTCTTATTGAGATGATTTTGCTCTGTTCTAGGTCACTTAATATAATATCTAAATCACCATTATTTATTCCTTCAACATACTTTTTTAATAAATTTATGTCTACACCATTTGGGTTCTTATCGACAATAAATTTAAGGACTTTATTTCTCATAGTACTTATATCTTTTTTATTTGTCATAATTTCTCCAACAAATGTAAATTACCTACATTTAATTATATATACTTAATTCATGATGGAAATTTAGAAAGAAGGAAAATATGGCAAAGTATGTGGGAGTATTGACAGCCGGTGGAGATACACCCGGCTTGAATGCCGCTTTGCGCGGATTGGGTAAATCGGCTCTGGGCGAATATGATCTCCAGCTTATCGGTTTCTATGATGGTTTCAGAGGATTGATGAATGACCGGTCGGTTATCCTGGATGAGCAACGCTTATCTGGTATTTTGACCTTCGGTGGGACGATCTTGGGCACCAGCCGTGATAAACCGCATCGTATGCCGGTCGGGGAAAAGATGCTGGATATGACCGATGCCATGCTGGAGGTGTATGAAAAACATCATCTGGACGCGCTGGTTTGCATCGGTGGGGGAGGGACACAAAAAAATGCCTATCGCTTGATGCAGAAAGGCATGAATGTGATCACCATCCCCAAAACCATCGATCGCGACATCGCCATGACGGATACCACCATCGGGTTTGATACCGCCCTTGGCATTGCCACCGATGCCGTTGACCGGTTGCACAGCACTGCCCACAGTCATCACCGTATCATCCTGGTAGAAATGATGGGGCATAATACCGGTTGGCTGGCATTGGGAGCTGGAGTGGCAGGTGGTGCGGATGTGATCTTGATCCCTGAGATACCCTACCAACCGGAAAGTATATCCGAGGCGATCCTGGATCGGGTACGTAGCGGCAAACGGTTCAGTATTGTGGCAATCTCGGAAGGTGCCATAACTAAAAAGTCGTCAGAAGAGCTGGAAGCTCTTACCAAACAGAAAAAAGATGCCAAAGATAAAACAGAGAAACAAGTTATTGTGGAGAAGATCGAAGCCTGGCAGCGTATGCAATCCAACAAGACCATCACCCTTGCCCAGGAATTAGAAGAACTTACCGGTTTGGAATCGAGGGTTACCATTCTCGGCTACGTGCAGCGTGGCGGTATCCCATCGGCACGTGATCGGTTGCTGGCGACCGAATTAGGTACGGCTGCTGCTTCTATGATTGCCAAGGAGAAATATGGTTCGATGGTAGCAGTACGAGGAGAGAAAATGGAAGCGGTTCCCCTGGAAAAAGTAGTGGACCGCCGGCGTACAGTGCCTCTGGAACATTCGTGGATTAAAGCCGCCAAACGGGTGGGGACTTGCCTGGGCGACGAATAGAGAGTAAAAAAGAGGTTTTTTACAAAACCTCTTTTTTATAAACCAGTTAGTCTCTATTGACCCACATAATAGTGGAAGTAAACTTCAAAGAAGGAATCACCGCTGCCGTTCTTGAAATACCAGCGCGTAGTGTATTCTCCGGGATTGGCAGGAGCAATAGAGGGCAGGTCAAAGCACCACTTATCGCCCGGTTTGACTGTATCGCCCAGATGGAAGGTAGTAGTATCCCACCATAACTGTTGACCACTCACATATTGCAGATAGTATTTGGTAGTCCAATCGGTAGAGCCAATATTGCCCAGACATACATGGAAGGCAAAATTCTGACTTTTCTCCAGAACAGTGCCGTCAGTAGGACTTTGGGTGTTCCATTTGGCGCCATCCCCATAACGCTGGGATGTAGCCGTGGGGATACCGGAAGGTTGGACAACAACCGTCGTGGCGACCTGAGTAGCCTGGTTAGGATCAGTGGTAGCGGTCGGTATCGCTGTGGGCATTTGGGTGGCAGTTGGTTCCGGTGTGGCAGTGGGGGGAACTGCTTCTGCTGTTTGGGTCATGCTGACCATGACGGTCTCGGCAACCTGTGTAAATACCACATTCGGATCCTGGGTCGGTTCCGCATTTGCTCCACCGGAACAGGCACTCAGTGCGATGACCAGGATGCCCAGCGGGAGGAACCAGAGAATGCTTTTCTTTTGTTTAAACATATTTCTATCTCTCCATCAAAATTTGAAATTTTATTATACCCGAAGAATATGCCTGTCTATTTATACCATTTTGCAGCTACGTTGGCGGATGGTAAATTAATCCTGATAAAGCAGGTTGTATTTCTTTTCCTGTTCCTGTCGGAACTGCTGGGTATACAAGCTATAGTATTTTCCTTTCTTTTTGATCAGTTCATTATGGTTGCCCATTTCGCTGATCTGCCCATTCTCGATGACAAAAATGCGATCGGAATTCTTAATAGTGGAGAGACGATGGGCAATGATAAAAGTGGTACGTCCCTGCATGATAGATTCAATGCCATGCTGAAGAGCTGCTTCGGTTAGGGTGTCCACGGAAGAGGTAGCTTCATCCATGATGAATATCTCCGGATCGGAGAGCACTGCTCTTGCCAGACTGATGAGCTGCTTTTGCCCGACCGACAATAATACCCCGCCTTCCCCAACCTGCTCGTCGTATCCATGTTCCATCTTGACGATGAAATCATGCGCACCGGTCAGGCGAGCTGCCGCTTCAATATCCTGGTCGGTGGCATCCAACCGCCCATAAGCGATATTTTCCTTGATAGTGCCGGAGAACAGATGCGGCGTTTGCAACACCACGCCGATGCGCGATTGGATCGAACTGAGCGAATAGTCGGTATAATCCTTCCCGTCAATTAAAATGCGACCACGTTTGGGTTCAAAAAAGCGGCAGATCAAATTCACAATGGTGGTCTTTCCCCCACCAGTAGAACCGACCAGCGCGATAGTCTCGCCATGATGTACCATGAAACTGAGTTCTTTGATCACGGGGGTGTTGGATTCATACCAGAAAGAAACCTTTTCAAACTCGATATTGCCGCGGATCGACCCCGGGTCATAAGCTTCGGGTCTGTCCCTTACATCCGGTGTGGTATCAATGAGCGTGAAGATGCGCTCGGCGGATGCAATTGCCCGTTGCATTTCCGCGATCACGCGTGCCAGATCCTGGATAGGCCACATCATGGAGGTTATATAAGAAAGGAAAGCCTGCATACCTCCGACGCTGATGCCACCAATCTGTGCCTGTGCTCCACTGTACCAGATGATGCCTCCCAGGGCGAGGGACGAGATCAATTGAACGGTTGGAAGGAAAAGAGCACTGATCCAGGCAGCGCGATAGGAGGCATTGTACATACTGCCGGATTCCTCACTGAACTCACGCAGGTTCTCATTTTCTCTGCCAAGTGCTTTGATGACCCGCACACCGGTTATATTCTCATTATAAGAGGCGGTGATCTGAGAGTTGATCTTGCGCACAATGCGATATTGTTTGAGGATACGGGTCTGGAACTTGATGCCTACGAATAACAGGATGGGCAAAATGGCGGCTACGATCCACGCCAGTCGGGAGTTGATCCTGAACATAAAATACATCGAGGTGGCGATATTGATGACGCCCCAGGTGGAATCCAGTAATCCCCAGGTCTCCAGTTCCGCTACCCGCTCGGTGTCATTGGTGACACGTGACATGATCCAACCAACGGGAGTCTGGTTGTAATAGGAAAGTGAAAGGCTTTGTAAGTGATTGAACATCTTCTGCCGCAGGTCATAACGCACCTTTTCTCCTACAAATCCCACCATGTAGATAAAGGTAAAAACGGTAAAAGCCTCAAATACCACCAGTGCCCCATATTGATAGATAATGTTCAGCAACACGGGAATGTTGCCAACTACAATACCTTCATCGATGATGCGTTTGCTCAGATAGGTCAAATATGCGTCAATGACCGAAGTGAGGATCACCGCGATCAGAAACAGTGCCATCCAGCCCCAATGGGGTTTCATGAATTTCAAGATGCGCAGGAAGATCTTGCCGGTTGAACCTTCTCTGGAATAATCCTTTTCTTCAAATGTGTTAACTGGCACTGTTAATCTCCTTTTGTAAATCTTCCTCGATGCGGGTCTGGATGTCGAAAATACTGCGATAAACACCTTTTTGCTGGATCAGTTCATCATGTGTGCCTTTTTGGATGATGCTCCCCTTATCCATTACCAGGATCAAATCTGCCTGCATGATGCTTTGGATGCGATGAGCGATGATGAAGGTGGTGCGGTTCTGCATCAATTTTTGAATGGCATCCTGGATGACGGATTCGGTTTCGGCGTCGACCGAAGAGGTTGAGTCATCCAGGATCAGAATGCGAGGATCCTTGAGGAAAGTGCGCGCGATAGCCACCCGCTGTTTCTGCCCTCCAGAGAGGGTGACACCCCGCTCACCTACCAGGGTTTTGTAACCCTGCGGGAAGGAAAGGATAACGTCGTGCACGGCTGCCATTTTGGCGGCGGTTTCCACCTGCTCCGTGCTGACCTGGTCCTTTATACCAAAGGTGATATTTTCGTAAATCGAGCGGGAGAAAAGGAACGGTTCCTGCTCAACGATGCCGATCTGTTCACGCAGATAGCGACGAGTGTACAAACGCAGATCATAATCATCCAGCAGAATGGCACCCTCCGTCACATCATAGAAGCGCGGGAGCAGATTAACCAGGGAAGTCTTGCCTGATCCTGTGGAACCGAGCAGCGCTACCGACATGCCAGAGTGACATTTGAATGAGATGTCGTGCAGCACTTCGCTACCGTCTTCATAGTGGAATGACACATGCTTGAATTCGAGGTCTCCACGGATCTTTTCTTTGGAAGAGATACTGCCCTTATCGAGCGGTTCACGATCTTCTTTGATGATCTTGTAAATACGATCGTAAGAGACCAAACCATTAGACATTTGTACGATCATGCGTCCCAGGTTACGCAGTGGAAAAATGATCCAGATGATCAAACCAGCATATGCCATGTAAGTACCAATACTGATCACGCCGTTAATCGCCATTTTGGCGCCAATGTAATATCCCACCAACATCTGGGCACCACAGAAGATATCTGAGATCGGCCAAAACAAGGAGTGGATGGTCAGCAATCTGCGACCGCGCTGGTATTTTTCATAGTTATCTTTCTTGAACTTATCGATCTCATAGGGCTGGCGTGCAAATGCTTTGACGACGCGCACACCGCTGAGATTCTCCTGCAGAGTGGTGGAAAGGATGGCATCCTGTTCCTGATAAGCTTCGTAAGCTTTGGCAACCTTACGGAAGAAATAGACCGAGATGAATACGATGATAGGCACCACGATCACCGAGATCAATGCCAGATAGGTGTTCAACCGTAGCAGGGCAATGAAGTTGACGATGAACAGAATGATGATGCGTCCCAGACCAATTGCCTGATCGGCATAGAAACGACGGATGGCATCCACATCGGAGGTGCAACGTTGGATC
This sequence comes from Chloroflexota bacterium, assembly GCA_012797815.1. Classification (GTDB taxonomy): domain Bacteria; phylum Chloroflexota; class Anaerolineae; order Anaerolineales; family Anaerolineaceae; genus UBA4781. The sequence goes on from JAAZOK010000163.1 coordinate 6,469, forward strand.
AGATCCCCCGTGTCAGTCTTGGCGTGATAGGCGAAGGTGAGATTCTGGATGTGGTTATATAAGTAATTGCGCAGTCGTTGGATGGTTCCCTCGGCGGTTTTAGCCGCATTTTTTTGACTAAAAAAAGTAGCCAGCCCTTGGACAAGGAAGAGCAGGACAAATCCAACTGCAATGACACCAATGCCAAAACCGGAGGTTTGAGCAAGTAGAAAATTATCTACGAAATATTGCAGGAGTAAATAGGTTCCTGATTTTGCCAAAGCAGATATGGTCTGGTAGAACATGGCACCAATATACTGGGATTGATAGCCACTCATCAACATCCAGAGACCATGCAAGCGCTTTTCGGAAAGAACCTTTTTGAGGTCCAGATTATTGATCAAACTCTTCATAGATATCTTCCTTGGCGAAAAATGCTGTTTAGTAGGATGAATTATAAGTGAAGTTATCGATAAGAACAGGGAAAAATCCATTGTAGTACAATAGTGTATTATTTTGCTGGTCGGAAAATACAATGGAAATCTGTGAAATAAATACACACAATAAGTGGCAAGTGGATCAATTCATCCACTTGTCTTCTTAATATAGAGAAAATGATCAAAGGAGTTTTAAGCGACGAGCTTTTCCATTTATTTCGATGATTTGTGGCAGAAGTGAATTTATTGACAAGGTGATATTATGAGTAGGAATGAAGGGAGTGACGGGTTGGAGAAAAATAAAAAATTTCGCATGATGATTCCGGGACCGGTCGAGGTACATCCCGATGTGTTGAAAGCCATGGGTTCTCCAGTGGAACCGCATTATGGAGATGCCTGGGTAGAAAAAAACCGGCGGGTTCTGGAAATGCTGGCAACTATCTTCAATACTACGGGAGATGTGTTCTTGATGGTTGGTTCGGGCACCTGCGCCATTGATGCCGGTTTTGGGAGCTGTTTGCAAAGCGGTGAGCGTATTCTGATCGGGAATAATGGGTTCTTTGGTGACCGGTTGGTTTCGATCGCGGAACATAATGGATTGGATGTGGTGCAGATGAAGGGGGAGTGGGGAAAAGAGCTTGACCCACAGGCTATTCGGGATGTCCTCAAAAAGGATTCTGCCATCAAAGCGGTAGCAATTGTGCATGGTGAAACATCAACTACCGTCCTGAATCCCATCCAGGAGATCGGTCCGATAGTTCGCGAATACGGAGCCCTATTCCTGGTGGATGCAGTATCCTCTCTGGGAGGCGTTCCTTTTGATATGGATAACTGGTGCATTGATGTTTGCGCATCTGCCACACAGAAATGCCTGGGTGCTCCTCCCGGATTGGCTCCCGTCGCTGTCAATGAACGTGCCTGGAAGAGCATTGACCGCAAAGAAAAGGGTGAGCATGGCTGGTATGCTGATCTGCGTGTGTGGCGGCAATACGCAACCGAATGGGGTGATTGGCATCCATCCCCGATCACCATGGCAACCAACAATGTCAACGCATTATTGGTGTCGCTGACCCAGCTTATGGAGGAAGGTATCGATGTGCGTATGGAACGCTATCGAAGCCTGGCAATGCAGTTGAGAGAAGGTCTGCGTGCTGCGGGCATGCCACCTTTTACTACAGATGCAAAAATGAACCCGGTCCTGACCGCGGGTGTTTCTCCACAGGGCATTAACAGTGCAGAAATTGTGAAGTATCTATTAGATGAGTACGCGGTCCAAATTTCCGGTGGGTTAGGGGAGTTAAAAACAAAGATTTTCCGTATCGGACATATGTCTCCCATTATGACCAAAGATGATATTCAGATCGTCTGTGACGCGCTGAAAGCCTTTCCGGGTTGAACGATATACCGACGTATTTATCAGGAAAAAGAACATAAGAACCGGAGTTGAAATTCCGGTTCATTTTTTTAAAATACGTCTATAATTAGATCACTATATTCGTTCCGAAAGGAGGAAACAATGGCAAACGTTATCTTTGACCATGTGGTCAAAAAATTTGGTGACGTTGTCGCAGTAAATGATCTAAGCTTTGTCTTAGAGGATAAGGAATTCCTGGTTTTAGTAGGTCCCTCGGGATGTGGGAAAACCACCGCCTTACGTTGTTTGGCGGGGCTGGAAGAAGTGACATCAGGGAAAATTCAAATTGATGATAAGGTGGTCAACGATGTGGCGCCAAAAGATCGCGATATCGCGATGGTGTTTCAATCATACGCCCTTTATCCGCATATGACCGTATTTGACAATATGGCATTCGGTCTGAAACTGCGTAAAACACCCAAGAATGAGATCAAGAAGAAAGTGGAAGAAGCAGCCAAAGTATTGAATATCGAAATGCTGCTGAACCGCAAACCCAAAGAACTATCGGGTGGTCAGAGACAGCGCGTTGCTGTCGGTCGCGCCATCGTGCGTGAACCGAAAGTTTTCCTCTTTGATGAACCGCTCTCAAACCTGGATGCGAAATTGCGCGTTCAGATGAGAACCGAGATCACCAAACTTCATCAGCGTCTGCAAACGACCTTCATCTATGTGACCCATGATCAAATGGAAGCTATGACGATGGGCACTCGCATTGCAGTGCTCAACCATGGCGTTTTGCAGCAGATCGATACCCCGCAGACCCTCTATGATAAGCCGGCTAACCTATTCGTTGCTGGATTCATCGGTTCACCGGCAATGAACTTCTTCAACGGTGCCATGGAAAAACGTGATAGCAAATTGTTTGTCAAGACGGAAGGTTTCGAAGTTGAGATTCCGAAAGATCGCGTCAAGATCTTTGATCATCTTTCCAGCAAAAAGGTCATTTTTGGGATCCGTCCTGAGGATATCCACAATCCCGAGTACTTGCCGGCAGGCATCAAACCGGCGTTGGTCAAGAGCAAAGTGGATGTGACCGAATTGATGGGAAATGAGATCTTCCTGCACTTGAAACATCGCGAAGAGGATCCTGTGTATGTTGCACGGGTTGACCCCCGCACGCGTGTGATGGTCGGAGATGAGATCAAAGTTGCTTTCAATATGGAAAATATCCATATCTTCGATCCTTCGCAGAATCCTGAAAACCCGATCGCGGTTAGATGATCGTTCCCTAAACTGAAAATAAAAACTGACACCTGAAATTCCAAGGTGTCAGTTTTATTTATCTAATGCTTTGAAAGCTGGTTTTGTTCGCTTTTTTATTGTTGAGTGGTACCGATGCCTGACCAGATGAAAACGCGTGCCGTGCTGGGGTAGCCAGCGGTGACCCAGATCGCATCTCCGTTATCGGTGGTACCAGACTGGCGCACCGGCTGGACATACCAGCGGATGACATGCGGATTGGTTTCAGCAGGGCGGAAACTGACCGGCACGATGTACTTGGTGTCTTTGGTGTAATCGACCAGTTTCTTTCCTTCACCGGCGGTTAAATCTTCGATAGTGACCGCATAAGAGTCGCTTTCCAGCATACCACCGATAGCTGCCCACTGCAGGGTAACGGTGTCATTAGTACCATTGAAGACCGCACCATCGGCAGGTAACAGCAGGTTGGTAGCGCTGAAGGGTGACGGTAATGTGGCAGTGGGTGTGGGTCCGGCAGTTGGCAGGCGTTCGCACAACGGGATGGTCAGGACTTCGTTCAAATATACATTATCGGAAGTTTTGCCATTGTAAGTGCGCAGCGTTTCTACCGAAATATTGTAGTTAGCGGCAATACCACTGAGGGTATCATTTTCACCCACCGTATAAGTAAGTTTTTGGCAGGCAGCTTCCGTTGCCTGCGCGATACTGAGGGTGCCGGTAGGCTGTGGGGAGGCAGTCGGGGTGGGACGCGGGATGAGCAGCTCTTGGTTAAGGGTCAGTACACCGCAATCCGAAGCCAGGTTATTCAAATCGGCAATACTTTTCACCGATACATTGAACTGGTAAGCGATGGAACTACAGGTATCCCCCGCTTGTACTGCGTAGGAGACAGGGGGCTCAGGAGTCAGGGTCGGTTCCGGTGTTGGAGAAAGGGTCGGGGTAGGACTCTGCTCTAACGTAGCGGTGGCGGTGGGAGTAGCGGTGGGCTGCGTGGCGGTTATCTGCCCGGCTCCCCGCAAGACGAAGTAGATTACTCCCGCACCGATGGCGACCAGGATCAAGATCGCACCCAGAGCAACCGGCAAGCTGAGGGTGAATTGCGGCAGCCCGCGTGTTTTAATTTTATTGGTCGGATTGGTGCTGACTGGCACATCCGTAAACGTTCTCCCGCAGACCAGGCAACGCGTGGCGTTGGGGTTCAAATGGGTACCGCAGGTAGGACATACTTTATCGTTGGTTTGTTTATTTTTGGGGTTCATTTTGCTTCACTCTTTTTGGTTGTAAAAGCCGCAATATTATAACATCAATGATAAGATAGATTTTACTGATGAAAAAAGCAGGAATTTACATCCATTTTCCGTTTTGTAAAAGTCGTTGTGACTATTGTGATTTTAACACAAGTGCAGGCATGGAAAAGTACTTCCCGGCTTACCGGGATGCCCTGCTGAAAGAGATCCATCTCAGCGCTGCCTGCCTGCCGGAACCTTTCGAGGTCAGCTCGATCTATGTAGGAGGGGGAACCCCTTCTTATTTTCCGTCACACTATTTAAATGAAACTCTACAAGCGCTTGCCGAGCATTTTCAGATATCCCCGGAAGTGGAGATCTCCATGGAATCCAACCCGGCAGATGTCACAGAACGAGTTGCCCAAGATTGGCGGCAGGCTAAGATCAATAGGATAAGCCTGGGGATGCAAAGTGCCCGGCAGGCGGAATTGAAAATGCTCGGCAGACGGCATTGTTTCCAGGATGTAGTGAAAGCCGTTAAGGTGCTGCATGATATCGGAATCGGCAATATTAATCTGGATCTGATGTTCGGGCTACCGCGGCAAACGCTGGCAGACTGGCAAGATTCGGTGAGGAAAGCATTGGAACTGCAACCTACCCATCTTTCGTTGTATGCGCTCACGGTGGAAGAGGAGACCCCGCTGGCGCTCTCCATTCAGCAAGGCGTCCTGCCTGCCGTGGATGATGACCTGGCAGCGGATATGTACGAATGGGTGATGGATTTTCTGAGAACACAGGGGTTTCAGCAATACGAGATATCCAACTGGGCAAAGCAGGAGGATGGATACGACTATCGCTGCCAGCATAATTTGTTGTACTGGCGCAATTCTGCCTATCTTGGGTTCGGGGCAGCAGCTCACAGTCATCTGCATGGGTGGCGCTGGGCGAATCCTTTCCCCATAACAGAATACTTGCATGCTATTTCCGTAGTTGAAAACAGCGATAACCTCACTTTCCCCTTCCCGTGGATGGAGGAAGGGCAGGCGCTGGCATCCGCGGATGAAATGGGAGAAAGCGCCATGATGGGGTTGCGATTGGTTGACGAAGGGTTGCGCGATGATATTTTTTATGAAAAGTTTGCGAAATCCTTATTCGATGTATATGAAAAACAGATCACGGAACTGATGCACCTGGGATTGCTAGAAGTGGTAGAAGAAGCGCCGCGCGCTATCCGTCTGACCCGCCGGGGAAAATTAGTAGGGAACCAGGTCTTTCAACGCTTTCTGTTGGATTAAGGTTTTTATACAGGATTTCAAATCCTTCTATTGAAGGAAAATCTAATAAACCAACACGGGGGTGCGGTAATTCTCACTGTTGCCATCGTCCGGGATGGTGGTCCAGCGATAGATCCACTTGGCTTCCTCAGAAGGGGTGTTGATGCAACCATGGCTCATGGTCATGCCAAAGTTATTGTGCCAGAAAGTACCGTGAATGGCGACTCCCGTGGAAGATTCAAAATAGGAAACCCACGGGACGCCGGGCAGCTCGTAGGCTTCGGCATCCGAGCGCAGGGTGCCGTCTCCCATATGTACGCTGGGTCGCTTGGCGTGGATTTTGAAATTGCCGCGCGGGGTATCGGTGGGAATGGTATTGGGAGCACTGCTCAGATAGGGTAGACCGGTGGAAACCTTAACCTCTCTGACAAGTTGATCCCCTTCATATGCCATCAGTTTCTGGAAATCGATGGAAATTTCGATGCGCTTCAAACCGGGTGAGACATCCGCATGGATGGGGGTGAGTTCGGCGGCGCTGACCGGTCGCAGATGTTCAACCGGCACATAGTACGAGAGATCCACCAATCCATCTCTGATCTCGTACCACGGCAAGCCGTCCGGTCCTTCTTTGGCGCTGAAGACCCAATGGGTAGAACTGTAATATAACCGGTAGAATTTTTCCCAATCCTCATTGGCACGGTGGCGATACGCATCGGAATATGGCACAGTCAATTCCATCAATTGCCCCTGGCTGGGGAATTCATCGATCAGGGTGTTGAGCTGGTATTTCACCTTCTGCACGAAGCTGCTATGTACATAACCACCCCATACCCGGTACCAGATGGGGTTGTAGCCCGGACCGTCCGGAGAGGTGACCTCTTCATAAACGTGTAAGATGTCATCGCGGTAGTGCTGGAACAGAATGGTACTGGTGTCGTTCGGTTCGGCGTATACACTGAGAGATTCTCGCGTAATCCGCCCCAATTCGGGGGAAAGCAATAGATCCGTAGCGCTGGATCTACCCCACAGTGCCAGCCCCACCGCTCCGGCTCCCAGGTTTTTAAGAAAATCTCTTCTGCTAATATCAGTCATTTGCGCGCATTATACCAATAATTTGGACAAGCTTGGTATTAATTATTTGTCTGCGTTGTGCCATAATCTTGCAGAATCTGCTCTGGTGATAAACGCAAGAGAAAACGCTGGAAGGCAGCCATCTCACTGAAAGCTTGCAGTAACAGTGTCTGCCAGTGGACCCGGGCGCTCATATCAGGAAGAGTGTCGCCGGTGCTGATAATGCGTTTCTCTTTGCCCCTGACTTCTACCTTGATCTGACCTCCTGCCTGAAGCAAGTGCAAGCCAATTTCGATCATGGAAGATGGTACCCCCAGCATAGCAGCATACTGCTCCGGTGAGATGATGCCCTGTTTTTCACGTAGTGCATATTTGAGCATGCCCACCAACGTTTGCAGGAAAATACGGGGATTCATGGCTTCTTGGGGCAGGTTGAACAGTGCCATAGTGTGGGGCTGGACTATCGCCAGAATGGATCGCAGGACGGTAGCATGCGGGGGCATGTGCAGAAGTACCAGCAGGGAATGCGGTTCCAGTTCCAGCCGGTTATGCGCTTGCACCTGGGCAATGGTGATGTGCTCACCCCAACAGAGCGCTTTCCCGCTGCTGCAGACCTGCAGCAGGTCAGGCAGGCTGTTATTTAGGTGGCGGTGATCCAGAATGGTGATGCCTGGTTCCTTCTCCGTGATAGCTATGGATTCCGGTTGTCGTTCGCGCGCGTCCACCCAACCCAATTCCAAACTGCTTGCACCGCGGAAGGTGCTGCGCCTGATCGTATATGCCAGATCGATCTCACCGGATGGTAGGGGAGTATCAAAGGCGTGCCACCATTTCACTTCATAATGCTGTCCAGCGGCAGATGTGACCTGGATAGAACGGTGTACTTTATCGCGATCGAGATAGCGGAACCCCGCGATGTGCAGATGTTCCGCCAGGAAGGTGGGAGCGGGATTGCCAGCCCCATAGGGGGCTAATTTTTCCATAGATTGTACGAATGATTCATCCACACCAGCCAGCGGCAGATAAGCATCGATCGGTAAGGTTGCTTCTATTTCACCAACTCCGACGATGGATGCAATGGAGCTGTTCAGTTGCTGCACAAATGAGTCGAATTGCTGCTGGTGCAGCGCCATGCCGGCTGCCATGGCATGTCCCCCATAAGATACCAGCAGATCGCTGTGTGCCTCTAATTGCTGCGTGATATCAATGCCCGGAATAGAGCGGGCGGAACCTTTCAACATGTCATGGCGGTCCTTGCTCAATAAAATGGCTGGTTTGCCATAGGTATCGCACAGATGGTTGGCAACGATGCCCAAGATGCCGGCTGGCCAGGCAGGATTTGCCAGGATGATGATGCTTTTCTCCTTGAAGGCGGGATCTTTTTCAATTTGGGAAACGGCTGCCTGGTATACCTGATTGACCAGCATTTTGCGCTGGTTGTTCAATCCCTCTAATTCGGCAGCAGTACGCCGGGCAAGCATCAGGTCATCTGTCAACAGAAAGTTCACCATGGGATTGGCATCTCCCAGACGCCCGCGGGCATTCATGCGCGGGGCGAGAGTAAAGCTGACGGTTTGCTCATCCACGGAATCCAACGGTACCTCTGCAGTACGCAACATTTCCTGGATAGCCAGGCGCGGGCGACGATGCAGAAGGTCAAGCCCATATTGCACCATATAGCGGTTTTCGTGAAGCAAGGGGGCAACATCCGCGATGGTGCCCAATGCGACCAGATCCAAAACCGACTCCTGCCATTCGTCCAGCATATCTAATTCAGCGGCAAGGGCACGGGTCAAAATAAAAGCCGTCCCCACACCACTCAAGTTGTGAAAAGCATGCTCCGCATCAACAAAATGAGGGTTGATGGCAACCAGCACGGCAGGCAGCTGTTTGGGCGGGGTGTGATGGTCGGTGATGATCACGTCCACGCCCTGTTGGGTAGCAAATTCCAGTGCTTCATGAGCGGAGATACCTGTATCGCAGGTGACCAACACATCCACTCCCTGCCTGAGGAAATGCTCTAAAGGTGTTTTGAGAATCCCGTGAGATTCTTCCTCCCGGATAGGGATATGATATTGCACAGGAAGTTGTATCGTGCGAAAGAAATTGACCAGCAGGGCGGTGGAGGTCTGCCCATCCACGTCAAAATCACCCCAAATGCCGATCCTTTCTTTTTTTGACAGTGCCTGCAAAAGGCGCTGCGTGGCTGTCTCTACTCCGGGCAACTCGTATGGATCGGTGGGAGAATAACAGGTGTAATCCAGGAAGGGAATGGCTTGATCGGCAGTGGTGATGCCTTTCTTTACCAGTGCTTCTGCCAGATAGGGAGAACGCGCATAATAAGCTTGCAGGCTATCGGGGACGATGATGGGATGGGGGGTTATCCAGCGCATGTTCAGTATGCAATTTCCTCGATATTCTCGAAATCCAGGTCCAGATCTTCTAGATCCAGGTCCGGAGTGGTCTCCTGGTCATCAGTAAAGATATTGCCTGCCACATCACCTCGTCCGCAGTAGGAACGGTAAACACAGAAACGGCAGCGCTTTTCGTCTTCGGTCTTAGGGAAAGCAGCTATGGTCTTGCTCTCAATTTCCTCCATCAATCCACGCAGTTGGGTTTCGTCCTGTTGCATTTGTACGGATGAATACTTGAAGAGTTCTGGTTCATGCGGATATTGCGGGAACCAATATTCCAATGTAACATTTGCCGGAGAAGCGAGTTGCTTTTCGTTCACGGATAACCCGGCCTGACATAGGATATACGGGTAAATAAGGGTTTGCATCTTTTCTGCTAAAATGCGACGAGCAGGCTTGTGATCGCCAGCGGTGGTCTTCCAATCGAAAATGATCACCTTGTGATCGGCAGTGATTGCCAGCACATCAAATTTAGCAATCAGAAGATGATCTCCCAGGCTGCTTTGAAACAGGATCTCTGAAACGGTGTGGAGAAAAGGCTGTTCACGAATGAATTCCATAAAATGCTGCCACCAGGTGTGCAGATCATTATCGTGGATCTGTTGTTCGATCAACGCAGGATCGATGTTGTGGAAATACTGGTCCACACAACGATGAAATAACTCTCCCTTATGACGATATTGCTCGAAAACCAGATAAGGGCTGCTCTGTTCGGCGGGCCAATCCAGCTTCTGGATATAGCGCAGCAAAAAACGACGCTGGCATTCCACATAATCTTGCAGTGATTGCGCGCTGAAACGGAAATCAGTCAAGTGCGGCATAATATTGCTCCCAGAAGGCGGTCAATTCCACAAAGGGAATTGCCATCACACAATTATTGAATTTTCCTTCATTCCAGGTCATCACCAATTCACGGCGGGCACGTGTGATGCCCACATATAACAGTCGCAACCTTTCAGCACTATAGTTGATGCGCGCCTGCATGGTTGGCTCTCCTTCTTGATACGGCTTTCCACCAGCCAGATTTTTCAGCGCAGCCAACATTTCCGCTTCCAGGTTGAGGCGGTCGCGAATAAAATACCGCTCTGAAATATACTGGTCGTAGGGTTGGTTGGTGGGGAAATCGTAATTATTCACCGAGACCAGGTAAACGCGATCCCATTCCAATCCCTTGGCTTTATGAATGGTGGAAACCACCACTTCCCCGCGGTGCTGGTCCGGGTCAAATTCCAGTTCCTCTTCTGAAAAGCCGTTGATGCGGATGCGATTGCTGTAGATGCGATCCAATTCGACGGCTACATCTTTTAATGTCAATGACGGGTTGGCAGTAGCAGCCCTTTCCATCATTTCAGCTAATTTATAAGTGAGTGCCAGTTCATGGGCTGCAGTGAATAACTGTACCGAGAGGGTCAGAATGAATTCATGGATGGGTAACAGGCTGGCTTTCTGGTTTTTCTGTATGAAGATGACGAACTGTTCAAAGTTTTCTCGGAAAGTGGCGGTAAGTGAGTCCAGCGATGATGGTTCGTTCTGCTCAAAAGGATGGAAAAGCAGATTTTCCACCAGCGTTTCTTTCTTCAGTTTGGAACAAAAAGCCCGGAAGATTTTTTTCTCTTGCGCATCCTCGGAATGCTCCTCATACAGGCTCTGGAAGGCGGCTGCCAGTTTTTTGGCGCTTTGTGGTTCTGCAAAAAAATACATCACATCGGATAATATTTTCGCTATTCTGCGCGTAGCAAAACTGGTATGCAGAAGCTCCACCGTTTTGACCTTTTTGTTCTTCAACTTCTGCACAAGACTGGCGCCTTTGTCGTTGCGGGTGACCAGGATTGCCACAGTCTGTCGTGGATTTTCTGCCAGCCAGCGCACCACCGACTGCACGACCATATCCTCTTCTTTTTCAGGCGAGAGGGCTTTATCATACAGATAGATACGTTCCGGCATATCCGGGGGATTGGGTTGTGGATCATTCTGCCCGGTAGGTTGGATGAGAGGTGGAACAAGTGCCTTTAATAATTCCGGTGCGGGTTCTTTTTGATTCCATTTAATGAGGTGGTTTGCCAGGTGGATGATACTGAAAGTGGACCTGCCGGAGTTGGGCAGATCATAGGGTTGCACTCCTTTTTCATGCAGAAATTGCAGCAGGTATTTGGGATCAGCCGTGGTAAAGGTTTCATAAATAGCCTGATTCGGATCACCGACCCGTACCCAGTTGCCCTGTTCCCCGCATAAAAGACGGAGGATCTTTTCCTGCAGGGCGGAGGAATCCTGGGCTTCATCCTCGAGAATATATGGCCAGCGTTGCTGCAGGCGTTGCAGGTAATCCGCATCCAATTTCAAAATGGAATAAGCTAACCGGATGAGGTCCTGAAAGTCGATGGCAGCTTGATAACTCAAAGCATTCTGGTAATCCTGGTAGACTTCCACCCCAAAACGCAGCAATTCCTGATCGATGCCATGATGAGCCATTTGTGTCCGGATTTGTTGTGGGTTCAACTCCATATCCTTGGCTTGCTGGATAAAAGCGGATGCCATAGAAAGCAGTACCTGCTTCCACTTGTTGCCCAAATATTGCATATTGTCACGTGCATCGAGTGCGGTATATTGCAGGAGAAAATCGGGGTTGTTGCGTTGCCAGGTGCTGACGATCTGATCCAGCAGATCATTGCTGGCTCGTTCATCCAGGATCTGGAAATTATTGGATAGCCCTGCCAGATCGGGTCTTTCGCGCACGATATCGTGTGCCAATCCATGCAGGGTACGCACGCGATAGCCGATATTTTCCAGCAAACCCGCCTGGCGCATAAAAAGTGCGATGCGCTTGGAAAAATTCTGCACAGCCGAATTCACCAGCGTCACGATCAGCACTTCCTGATCTTCTTTGATGCGGTCGGAAGCGATCAGATCGGCTGCCAGGTAGGAGAGGGTATGCGTTTTGCCGCTGCCGGGGACGGCAGCGATGCCCATCTTGCCGTGGGTATAGCGCAGAATGGCTGCCTGAGCGGGACGGGGAATGAACTCAGGCATGCTGGGCTGCTCCGCGCAGGCGCTTCAGGAAGAGTTGCATCGCGCTCAGCAGGGGACTGCTCTGGTTGATACAGGCTTGATTCAATCCAACTGCGTATAGATAAACATGGCTCTCACAACGCTCCAATAGCCCTTCCACCAATCTTGCCAGTGAAGCTTGATTGGCTTGGTATTCCTCTGCATCGGTCCAGCGTCTTTCCACTGACCAGTTGCGGTTGAGCACGTAGGGATGGGTGAGGGGTTGGTCGAGGCGCTCCCACCAGCCCATGGAGCCGATATCCAGCCAGAATTGATATTTTACGCTCCTGTTCTTCATCAAGAAGGTGAAAGCAGGGGAAATCAGTACTGCATCGGTCTGCTCGTTCCAGAGCGCGTGACGGGAAGGCAGCAGCCCGTTTTGCAGGGTCTGGATGTACATCTGATTGACATCTACCTGCTGTGCTTCAGCCAGGGCAGCAAAAGTCGTACGAAAATCGTGTATGGAACGGATCAGGTTATTCAGCACGGTGGCTTTATCCACATCTTCATGTAATCCGAAACCGGGCTGCGCGAGTTTTTCCCCGAATAACTGCGACAAGAAGATATCCAGTGGCAAGATTTCCTGCTTAAGCCGGTAAGTTTCGATCCATTGGACCAATTCATCATATTGGTTACCGATCTGGTGGGAGATGCGATCGCGAGTGAATGCCGGGATATCCGTGAAGGGGTCCAGCCGGTTCCCATCGGTTAGGGAATTTTCTGCCAGCAGTGCAGCACGCAGGATATCGCATTGCGGGAAAACGGTCATGATGGCGAGGCGCAGTTCCTCAACTTGGATGGGCAGCTTCCAGTGCGGGTGGGCTGCTTTGGCGAAAACCAGCATGGTGCGGGTGATGGGTTCGTCTGCCAGCGTGCGCGAAGGACGGCTGGAAATAAAGGGTATGCCCGCGACGCTCAATTTTTGTGCTAATGCGAATTTCAACGAGTCCGGTAAATAAGGAGACAGAACGGCTATCTGACCGGGGGACTGGTGCTGTTCTGTGACGAGTTTTTGAATGGTCTGGCAGACCGCATCTACCATATCGGGATAAAAGGGCACATTCTGCAATGTATAAGCAGCCCGGGCAACAGGCGGAAGTTGGCGGGTTTCTTTTTTTAAAATACAACGCATCAGCGAAGTATTGAAGGCTTTTATATCCTCCGCTATATCGAATTGTTCGTTGAAAGTAACATGTTGTTGGCAGATGGTTGCCAGCCGTGCGGCACTGGTGGCATCTGCTCCCAGAAAAGAACGGTAACCGGCGTGCTGGTCGCTGATGAGCAGCATAGATGGGATGTTGTCATCCAGGTCAAGGATCAGATCGTGTAGAACTGGGACATCCTCTTCCAAATTATCTGCGATCAGAAAAGTGTAGGTATTGAAGAAGTCCTTTTGCAGCGAAACATCTTGCAGGATAAAACGCCGGAACAGCTCCACTTGCAGGGAATAATCCAGCACATTGTTTTGCAAACAGAAAGCTCGAAAAGCCAGGGCACACTCCTGGGATTGTTCGTAATGTTTCTCGCGGATATTTTCACCCGTCCAGGCAGCTTTTAAGCGCGGGGCAGTCTCTTCCAGTGCATACCCGACCAGGGCAGCCTTGTTCATGGTGTCCAGGATCTGGCTGAAAAGGCGCGCACGGTCAATACGGATCTCGAGGAAGTACTTTTTATCCAGAAAAGGCTGGCAGACCTGTCCCATGAAATATTGGGCAGTTTCCATGTTGAGGAAGGTTGGGCGGGAACTATGGGTGTTGAAACCTGCCCTTCCCTGGATAAGCGGCCAGTAAAGCTGGATGAACTGGCGTGATAAGCCAGCCAGGGTGGTAATGGTGGGAGGATTGCCCGCTGGAAATTGTGCTTCCAGCACCGCCTGGCGATATTTCTCTGCCAGCGATAGTTGGGGCACCAGCACCAGCAAGCGTCCGAACGGGTTGCAATGAGCACTGATCTGCAGCATACGGGCAATCGCCACGGTAGTTTTACCGCTTTTAAAAGGTCCGTTCAGCGCGATGTGGCCTGGGATGGGTGAATCAAGCAATTCTTGTTGGGCGGTGTTGAAAGAAATAGTAGTGTCCATCACCCTTTATCCTATCAGGAAATCAGCCATTGGTTAATAGTATGGCAGATCGTACAAGACTTGATCTTGAGGGTATCCCTGATGAGCGGCAGTCGCAGCAGCATCAGTATTCCATAAACCATCATGTAAACAACAGCACTGCTCTTATCCCCTTTGATGGCGAAATATTGGTGCACCAGGACCAACAGCCCGATGAGATATACCAGGCGATGGATGCGCTTCCATATTTTTCCCAGGCGTACCTGCACCCGTTCCCCGGAGGTGAGCGCCAGGGGGATCAAAAGAACCAGCGCAGCCAAACCCAGCAGCAAATAGGGTTTATCTCTGAATTCGGGGATGAGCCAGTTCAAATTCAATTGATAATCCAGCACGATGAAGGTGAAGGTGTGCAGCAGGGCATAATAAAAAGCAGCCAGACCAGTGATTTTCCTTACTTTGAGCAGCGCGCTCATTCCAAGCATGTTGCGCAGCGGTGTGCAGGCAAGAGAAACCAGCAGAAAAAGCAAGGCTGTCCTGGCAGAAAATTGGGTCAGGAACAAAGTGGGATAAGGATCATAAGCATGTCGTATGTAGTTGAACAGGAACACCCCCGCAGGAACGACCGAGATCAATAGAGTAATGAGGTGGACTTTGCTGAACCTCTTTTTCATCAGAAATCCACGCTGAGGTCCATACCGGTATAGAGGTTTGCCACTTCATCATACCCGTTGAAAAGCAGGGTGTCCCGGCGCCCCGTTTCGCCAATGCGCTGTTCGGAAGCTTGTGACCAGCGCGGATGAGGGACGTTGGGGTTCACATTGGCATAAAAGCCGTATTCTCGCGAAGAGAGCGCCATCCAGAATGAAGTGGGCATCTCCTCGACCAGGTCGATCTTTTTGATGGCTTTGATGGACTTGAAGCCATATTTCCAGGGCACCACCAAACGGATAGGTGCACCATTTTGAGGTGCCAGGTCTTTGCCATAAATGCCGGTTGCCAGGAGCGTCAAATCGTGCATGGCTTCATCCAGCCGCAGTCCTTCCACATAAGGCCAGGGATAGGTCGAGTAATTTTGTCCGGGCATCTGATCCGGATCGAAAGTCCCCTCAAAGCGGATGTATTTGGCGGCTGTGGTGGGTTGCACGGCATCCAGCAGGTCTTTGAGCAGGATGCCGCTCCACGGGATCACCATCGACCAGGCTTCCACACAGCGCATGCGGTAGATGCGGTCGATCAGGTTGAATTGCTGTTTTAGATCACTGACCAGAATTTCTTGTGGTTTCTTTACCAGTCCGCCGATCTGAACTGTCCATGGTTGGGTGACAAAATCTGCTGCCAGTTCGGTGGGTTGTTTCTTGTTGGAAGAAAATTCATAATAATTGGTGAATCCGGTGATATCTTCTTCAGAGGTCGTGGGATTCCCCAATTCGTCACTCATAGAAGATGGTGTGCCAGCCGGGGGTGTCGGGGTGAGGGTGGCAGGCTGGCAGGCTGCCAGCAGGGCGGCAGCCGAAGAATATGTCAGGCTTGTTTTCAAGAATTTACGGCGCGATTGATACAATTCCTGTGGCGTAATAACATCCGGTTTTCTCTTTTCAGCCATGCGATCCATCCTTTCTTCTTCAAGGTAAATTGTAATAAGCGATCTCAGTCAGTTTGACGGTCATGCCAGCGCTTTGCAATGGATTGCTGACCAATCCAAAATAACCTGATTTCAAACCGGAGTCATCCGTGAATTCAGCGGCAAGCCTGTCATTGATATACAGTTTGATGGTGGAACCCTTAGCCCACACACCCAGCGTATTGATCGCAGCCGGTCCTTGTGTAAGACTATCACTGGCGGTCCAATCTCCCAGGAGGGTGGAATCGTTATTGGTCCAGCGCATCAAGTTGAATTTTCCATCGCAACTGACCAGGAAGTAATACCCTGTTTTATCCCCAAAATCGGGTTTGCGAAAAGTCAATCCGTATTGGTCGGTGCCATTACAACTCTGGGTTTCGAATTTTCCCTCCAGATAAAAATCAGCGATGTTGGGATAAGCGCAATACCATATGTATCCTCCTGAAGCACTGGAGCGATACATGTGGAGACTGCCATCTTCGACCCACACCGAGGCATTGGTGCCTTCGACCTGGGTTACGTCATTGCCAATTCCGAAGCTATTGCCGGAAGTGAGGGTGTCTTGCCAAGCTGCACTGCCTAATTGTGCTTTGGGATTATCCGTGGTGCTGGTAGGAGTGAGAGTGGCTTGTGAAGTGGAAGGCGGCAGCGTATTGGTGGGCAGCAGAATGGTGTTTTGTTGGGCTGTTTGTGTGAAAGCAAGGGCAGCCTGAGTGGCAACCTCATCATTAAAGGACGAACTTCTAAATAAAGGGAAATTGCAGGCTTGTAAAAGTAACAGGGAACTTAGAAAAATCCCGACGACCAGTATTTTTTTCATGTTCTCATTCCTTCTCTTATTATGTTTATTATAGTAAATCCATAAAAGGTTAACCAATTTTAGAACAATATAAGAAGTTTGCAGAAATGAAAAATAACCCATTTCCAATTCTTTTAGAAATATATGTATTGTATAATGCCAGTGAATGTTATGAATGAAGCAAAGGTCAATGCAAGGCTACTCGGAATCGATCCGGGAGAAAAACGGATCGGTATTTCCATTTCCGACCCCAGTGGGACGATCTCACGCCCTCTGTTGGTCATCCAGTTTATTTCTTACGCAGCCAGTGCACAGCAGATCGTCCAGTTGTGCGAGGAAAAGGGAATTGGGCAGATCATTATCGGTGTTAGCTATGATAAAGATGGAAATGCCAGTTTTTCCGGGAGAAAAGCATTACGGTTGGGTGAGGCAGTGCATACGATTTCGGATATCCCTGTAATTTACTGGGATGAATATGGCACCACCAGAAGTGCTCAACGTTCGCGCATCCAAATGGGAGTAAAAAAGAAAGAACGCCAGGGTCATCTGGATGATGTGGCAGCCTGTATCTTACTGCAATCCTATATTGATGAACAGATCATGCAGAAAGGAAGAGAACAAGGATGACCGGCAAGCGCCTGACCACCATTTTCATATTGATCATCTTCGTTGCTGTCCTCCTGTTAGGCAGTGCATACATATTTCTGATTGCAATTCCAACCCGTGTGGCGGAGCTGTATGGTGCTCCCGCGAGTGGATTGGGAATAGGGACGGTGAGCCGTTATGCCTGGCTGTTGTATACCAACCAAGCAGAGTTGCTTAAGGGGACGGATGAAGCATCGCCTGAAACACTGGAAATTAAAATTAATGCGGGGGATGATGCCAGTGTGATCAGCACTAACCTGGCTGCAGTCGGCTTGATCCCTGACGAGGAAATCTTCCTGAAGTATCTGATCTATAAGGGCTATGATTCCATTTTACAGAGTGGGAGCTATTCTTTTTCGGGTGCACAATCTGCTGTGGAAATTGCAGCGATGATGATCGACCCCACCCCGGAAGATGTGGACTTTGTCATCCTCCCCGGTATGCGCTATACAGAAATTGCTGCTTTGATCCCAACCGCGGGACTGGATTTTTCGGCAGATGAATTGCTTGCTCTCTTTGAAAGCGGCGAAGGGCTGATCATGCCGGCAATTTTTCAAGGTGCGGAAAATCTGGAAGGATTGATCCTGGCAGGCGATTATGTGATCCCTCGTTCAGTAAGTGCTGTGGAATTTTTGCAAGCTCTTATTGATCAGACGGCCGCACAGTTTACACCGGAGGTGATCGGGGCTTTCTCCCAGCAAGGGCTGGATGCGTATCAAGCCATCACCCTGGCATCCATCGTTGAAAAAGAAGCGATTCGGGCAGAAGAAAAATCGGCTATTGTTTCCGTTTTTCTCAACCGTCTGCGGGTCGGTATGCCGCTGCAAAGTGATCCTACCGTTCAATATGCACTGGGATGGGATGGAGCGAGCCAATCGTGGTGGAAATCGCCCCTGGCTGCCGCTGATCTGGCGGTTTCTTCACCATATAATACCTATATCTATGGTGGTCTGACCCCTACTCCTATCTGTTCGGTGAGCATCGATAGTCTGATCGCTGTAGCGTTTCCACAGCAGAGCGACTATTTTTATTTTCGTTCTGCCTGTGATGGAAGTGGGTATCATGTTTTTGCGCAGAGCTATGCAGAACATCAGTCGAACGCATGCCCTTAACAAGGAGAAAATATGGCAAAGGTTTTGGGAATTGATGTGGGTGGCTCCGGCATCAAAGGGGCTCTGGTCGATACAAGGAAAGGCACCTTACTCACCGAACGAAAACGCTATCCAACGGAAGAAAAGGATAAACCTGCCAAGGTACTGGAGATCATCCATACCTTTGTAAAAGACCTGCACTGGGATGGGATGATCGGGATCGGTTTTCCGGCGGTTGTCAAGCATGGTATTGCTTTCACGGCTGCCAACATCAATAAAAAATGGGTGGGGATCAATATTGCCGAGCAGGTCTATCAAAAAACCGGATTGAATACTTATTGTGTCAACGACGCCGATGCAGCAGGGCTTGCAGAAATGGAATTCGGGGCGGGGCGTTCCTATAAAAATGATATTGTAATCATTCTGACACTGGGAACGGGAATCGGATCAGCAATTTTCGTGCGCGGTGAGTTGTTCCCTAACACTGAACTGGGGCATTTGAAGATCAGAGGTAAGTATGCGGAGAAAAGAGCTTCGGATGCAGTCAGACAGAAGAAAGATCTGCGTTGGAAGGAATGGGCCGTATTGCTCCAAGAATACCTGAACAGAGTGGAGTTTCTATTCAGTCCGGATGTCATCATTATCGGCGGGGGTGCCAGTAAAAATCATGAAAGATTTTTCCCTTATCTTGATGTAAAAGCCAGATTGTTACCTGCGGAACTTTTAAACCTGGCAGGAATTATTGGTGCAGCCCGCTATGCAGAATTGACGAAAAAGAAGAAGGAGTGGTAATAAAAACCACTCCTTTGCTCAATCATTAGGGAAGCGTCGATTCTTCGAATCGTCTCTCGACTTCATCCCATTTCACCACATTCCAAAACGCGTCCACAAATTCGTTGCGGCGGTTCTGATATTTCAGGTAGTAGGCATGTTCCCATACATCAATTCCAAGAAGTGGGATCAATCCCTGGGAGAGAGGGGAATCCTGATTGGGTGTGGAGTGAATGATGAGGGTCCCATCACTGCGCTTGCTGAGCCACGCCCAACCGCTGCCAAAACGTGTCAGGGCAGCACTATTAACCTTTTGCTTGAAAGATTCGAAATCGCCGAATTCTTTTTTGATAGCATCTGCCAATTTACCGTTTGGTTCGCCACCCGCGTTAGGTCCCAGTTCGACCCACCATAAATTGTGATGATAATAACCACCGCCGTTGTTGCGTACGGCTGTTCGAATTTCTTCGGGCACGGAGTTGAGATCCGTCAGGATTTCTTCAATGGATTTATCAAAGAATTCCGGGTATTTTTCTAGCGCGGCATTCAGGTTCTTGGTGTATCCGGCATGGTGTTTATCATGGTGGATCTCTGTGGTTAATGCATCCATATATGGTTCCAAAGCATCATATGCATAAGGAAGTTCAGGTAAAATAAATGACATCTTTCCTCCATTTCATTTAGTGAATCTGTAATTTTTGATATGAATACTATAGTGTAGAACATGTTACGAAAATATATGAGAACTCTTAATAAACCAAGTTTGATGCTATTTATAGGAATTCTGGCGGTATCCACCGCCTCCATTTTTATCCGGAATGCCCAGCAGAGCATTCCATCTACCGTGATTGCAGCCGGTCGACTGGGATTGGCTACCATCATCCTGATGCCGTTTGGTTTGAAGGATGCAGCCGGGCAGTATTCCCGATTGGAAGGAAAAGATCGCTTTCAGATCATACTGGCTGGGTTATTTCTTGGTTTTCATTTCCTAGTGTGGATCAAGTCACTGGAGCTCACCAGTATTGCAAGTTCTGTAATTCTTGTCACGACTACCCCAGTCTGGGTGGCATTGTTTTCCCCTCTGGTGTTGAAGGAACGCATCACATCCAAGATCATCATCGGGTTAGCTATTGCCATGGTAGGGATCGTTATTTTGATCATAGGTCCGTCCAACGGTAACATGCAAATGTCCATGACCAAAGAGAATCTGCTGGGAAATTTTCTGGCGTTGTGCGGGGCATGGTTGGCGGCTGCTTATACCATGGTAGGGCGTGGTGTGCGCAACGAGTTGCCATTGAAAAGTTATGTGTTGCTGGTATACGGTGTGGCGGGGGTGACTGCTCTGATCTTTGCCATACCAGATCTGCCACAAATCGGTGCTGACTATCAAAGTGGCTTTTTATGGATCTTTCTGCTGGCGTTGATCCCCCAGGTCATCGGACACACTCTTTTCAACAATGCCGTGCGCCAGATGCAAGCTGTTTACGCTTCGATTGCTTTACTGGGTGAACCGCTAGGTTCGATCATCCTGGCATGGCTGTTCCTGCATGAAAACCCCGGACCCTATGACCTGGTCGGCGGGCTCTTCGTATTGAGTGGAATTTTGCTGGCTTTCCGAAAGGGAAAGCAGGAAATTCAGTCCCTGGAATAAAGATGGTTGATCTCAGCAAACCAGTGTCTTAATTTATCTGATTCCCATTTAGCATCCATTTTCCATTCCCAATTATTCCCGAGAGAACCTGGTAGGTTCATCCGTGCTTCATCGCCCAGATCAAGCAGATCCTGCATGGGAGCGACAGCGAAGACCGCGGATGACATCCATAACAAACGGATCATGGCATGCGCAATCGTTTCTTTGGTTTGACCGGCATATGCCAGGAAGTAGTCCTGTGCTTCTTCAGGAACGGATTTGAACCATCCTTTGGCTGTCGAATTGTCATGGGTGCCGGTGTACGCGACCGCATTCTCCTGAATGTGATGAGGTTGGAAATCGACTTCGGGACTGGGATTAAAACCAAACTGGACGATCTTCATGCCCGGTAAGTTGTAGCGTTCGCGCAGTTCAACCACGTCCGGCGTCATGACCCCAAGATCTTCGGCGATGAAAGGCAAATCCCCAAAGTGAGCGTAAAGGGCGTCGAACAGGTCGCTGCGCGGACCGTCCATCCACTCTCCGATTTCGGCGGTCTTGTTCCCGGCTGGGATGGCGTAAAAGCCGGCAAAACCGCGGAAATGATCCAGGCGGATGATGTCCACCAAGTCCAGTGTATTTTGAATGCGCCGGATCCACCATTGATACCCGCTCTTTTTATGCTTTTCCCAATCATATAAAGGATTTCCCCATAATTGACCGGTCTCGGAGAAGAAATCCGGTGGAACTCCGGCTACGATGGTCGGCTTGAACTGATCATCGAAGTAAAAAAGATCGGGATTGGTCCAGGTATCGGCGCAATCAAAACCAACAAAGATCGGGATATCGCCAACGATCTGCACACCCTTTTGATTGGCATATTTTTTCAATCGTTGCCACTGTTCAAAAAAAAGATACTGGTAGAATTTTTCTTCGGTGATCGAGTCTTTATTCAACCTGGCGAACTCTTTGATCGCTGCGGGATCTCGAAAGCGTAGCGCATCCGGCCAGGCATCCCAGGCGTGCAACTCTTGCTGGTTTTTGATGGTCATGAACAGGGCAAAATCATCCAACCAGTCTTTGTTCTTCCCGCAGAATTTCCGGAAATCTTTTTCTTGTTGTGGGGTCTTACGATATTGAAAATTGAGAAACGCTTGGTGTAATTTTCCCATTTTCCAGAGTATGACCTTCCCAAAATCCACCATGTTCTTGGAAAAACGCGGTCGTTTTGATAATTCTTTTTTCGAAAGAATTCCAAGGGGAATCAGTTCTTCTAAAGAGATGAATAGAGGATTGCCTGCCGATGCCGAAAGACCCTGGTAGGGGGAATTGCCATAGCCTGTTGGATTCAACGGTAAAACCTGCCACAATTTTGTCCGGGTGGCGGATAGGAAATCCACGAATTGATAGGCAACGGAGCCCAGGTCGCCAATCCCATCCTGCCCGGGCAGGCTGCTGACATGCAATAACACACCAGAAGAACGTTTAAAAGTCATAATCTCTCCCTTTCGGCAACACAAGTTCTCCAAAATGAATTCTTTTTTCGGCAAGGTCGACCGGTTTTACATCGCAACCAACCATACCGCCATTTTCAAGGATCGTATTATCAGGCAGTAATACATTTTTCCCGATCATCGAAATACGAGTTCTTTTTCCATCAGAAAAGCCGATGTGTGATCTGGCACCGACGTTGGTATGCTTATCAATGATGCTTTTTTGGATCACGCTTTGTTCTCCAACCACCGTATCTGTTAAAACAATCGAGTTTATAACCTGCGTTCCGCGGCGGATCATCACCCCCGGCGAAAGGACACTGTTTTGAATGACTACATTGGGTTCTATTATACAACCGTCGCAAATCAATGAACTTTGGATACTGGCATTGGGGTGAATGTAGGCCGGCGCGCGTTCTTCTGAACGGGTGTGGATCACCCAATGACGATCACGGATGTCATACTTGGGCGGTTCTGTGAGCAGGTCCATATGGGCATTCCAATAAGATTGGACCGTGCCAACATCCACCCAATAATCATGGAAAGCATAAGCCACCATAGGAATTTTGGATTTCACCAGACCAGGCAGTATGTTCTTACCAAAGTCATGCTGGGATGTGATCTCTCTGGCATCTTTGATCAGAAGTTGCTTGAGGGTCCCCGTATTGAACAGATAGATACCCATGTTGATCATATTGGATGAGGGATTGTCCGGTTTTTCAACGAAGTTGGTGACCCGCATCTTTTTATCGACTTCTACCACTCCGAATCGGCTGGCCTGGCTTTTGGGCACGCTGTGGATGCAGATGGTGATCTCCGCTTTGTTCTGTTCATGATAGCGGATCAACTCATCGTAGTTCATGGAATAAATATGATCACCCGAAAGTATCAGAACATGTTCTGGATTGCTGCTCAATATGTAGCTTAGATTTTGCATCACTGCGTCAGCAGTGCCGGAGAACCAGTTGATGCCCTGGGTTTTATATGGGGTAAAGATCTTGATGCCACCGGTGAACTCACGATTGAGATCCCAGGGACCTCCCGATCCGATATGATGGATAAGGGACTGGGGACGATATTGCGTGATGAGCATCACATCGAAGATCTTGGAGTTGACACAATTGGAAAGCGGAAAATCGATAATGCGATATTTTCCTGCAAAAGGGACTGCCGGTTTGGTGCGTTTTGCGGTCAGCACACCCAGCCGGGTGCCTTCTCCCCCAGCCAGAATAACCGCACGAGTATGCATTTCTACTCCCTTAAAATTGATTCATAAACTTCCAGATATTTCCTGGCGGATTTTTTCCATGAAAAATCCTGCTGCATTGCTCTTTTTTGTATGATACCCCATTCCCCGGGTTTTCGATATCTCCTTAATGCTTTGTTTAATACGGCTAGAAAACCCTTGACGGTGGCGTCATAAAAAAGGAACCCGGTGCGCTGTTCTTCCTCATCTTGAATGGAATCGACCAAGCCACCCACGGCATGCGCGACCGGGATACATCCATAGCGCATGGCGATCATTTGCGATGTACCACATGGTTCGTAAAGAGAAGGCATCAAGAACATATCTCCCCCGGCATATAACTGATGGGAGAAAGCTGCTTCAAAACGATTGATGACCCGTACCCGGCGGGGAAAATCCTGTTCCAGTCGGCGGGTTAATTGTTCCTGGGCAGCATTCCCCGTCCCCAGGATGACCGCCTGCCAATCCATCTCAGGAAGGGCGCGCAGAGTATCCACCAGCAAATTCACCCCTTTTTGAATATCCAGGCGACTTACCATGACCAACAGGGGAGTTTGAGAATTTGTTTCAAGGGAGAGAGATAATTGTAGATGTTCCTTGTTCATGGCTCTGGCTTTCAGATCTGAACAGGAGAAATTCCTGGCAATATAGGGATCTGTTTCCGGATCCCAGATGGATTGATCGATACCGTTAAGAATGCCGGATAATTTATCTTGCTGTGTGTGCAGAAAATCCTGCAAACCATTTCCAAAATCCGGTGTCAGAATCTCTTTGGCATAGGAAGGGGAAACCGTGATCACTTTATCTGCATTCACGATCCCTGAAAGCAGCGGAAGATCATTGCCCCAATGTGGAAGAGCAGGATGGGAAACCGCTTCGATGCCATATTCTTTCATTGTAGGAGCTGTGCCCGCCCCCATGAACGGCAGGTTATGGATGACAAAAATGCTTTTTACGGTTCTGGTAGATTTAGTATTGTGTGCTTTCAACCAGGCACACAGCACGCCCGTTTGCCAGTCATTGCATTGGACAATATCCGCTTTCCAATCCAGTTTGTCCATCAAATCGCTACAAGCCAGAGAAAAAGAAATGAACTTTTCTCCATCTTCTGCCGGGTCTGCTGCATAGACATTTTGTTGCAGATGAGGGAGGGTGCTGTTTTCGAGGATATAATGCGGGATGGCATCTACAACCGCGGTATAAACATTGAAATGGTTCGTTTTATTTCCATGGTTGCTTGTAAAAGAAAACAGTTGTTCCCGGTCGATGAAAAGCGGATTGATCCCCTGTGCAAAGGGAAGTGCGATACGAATATCTATTTTGATATTCACATCCCTTTGATGTGCTTCGCTAATCAGTGCTTTGGGTAATGAACCAACATAATCACCCAATCCACCTATCTTGATCAATGGAGCAGCTTCGGAGGCGACGAAAAGAATATTAATTTTTTCCATGTTGGAAAATGGCATGTTTATTTCAGATAACCTTCAACCATTTCCAAATAATCTTTGCAGATTTTCTCTTCTTCCTCGATGCCAAGAGAGCGGATCAATTTGCCAATTTTCTCAGATTTCTCCTCTGCATCGTTCATACTCCAGGTTCTGGCTTTGATTTCCAGGAAGTGCCCCATATCGGGTTTATTCATCTGGTCAAGATTGACGAAAAATTCCTCTCCTTCAAATTCGATCAAAAAACGCAGGCGGTCTTTTTCGATCTCGATCTCCGAATCCGGTTTAAAATATTCGCGGTAGAACCGCAGGCTCTGAGTGGCTGGAGCGAGGTAACGACTGCGAGACAATAATACATCCTGTGGGTAATGGTGCTCTCGGGTTGGTCCGATGAGGGTCAAGCGGGAACGCACGTGAGAGATTTTTCCATTGTCTTCTACGAAATGATCTTCGCGAAAACGAACAGTGCCTTCGTCGCTGGAAGCGAATTTGAAATAGGTATCATATTCATGATAATGGCGCTTGCGAATGATAGAAATCTGGTCGCTTTCCAATCTCTTTAAAATTTTCTTGCGATCTTTAATGGCGACCTTCGCTTGAACTTCGAAACTTTCCTCCTGGCTGGCGCCTCCAATGGCGATAAGCTTTGAAAGAACGGATTTTTCTCTGGAAATGATGAAGGCATCCATCTTTTCTGCGTAGCCCTGGCTTTGCGCAATGAGATCTTTTTCATCTATTCCCAGCAACTGATGCTCCCGCATTAACCACTTCCCATTAACCATTACATCACTTACATCTGTGGATTTCCCGGCGTAGATCAATTGTGCATACACTCCGTATTCACTATGCTTGAAGGTTGGACTGTTATGCAATGTGTGAATATCGATAAGGATGAGATCCGCTTTCTTGCCAACTTCCAGGGTTCCGATTTGATCTGCCATGTGAATGGCTTCGGCACCGATGCGGGTAGCCATGGCAAGAGTTTGTTGTGCGGGGACCACGGTGGGATCGCCGGTTGACCCTTTGGCAAGGAAGGACGCCAGGCGCATTTCCTCGAAAAAGTCGAGATCATTGTTGGAGGCTGTGCCATCCGTGCCGATACCAACCTTCAGCCCAAGTTCTAGCATGCGCGTGACAGGCGCAATGCCGGAGGCAAGCTTGAGGTTTGAGGAGGGATTGTGAGCAACTCCAACATTAGCGTGTTCAAGTGTGCGCATCTCGCCCTCATCTATATGAACGCAATGGGCTGCGATGGTCTTCGCTTCGAATACTCCCTGTTTTTTCACAAAAGGAACCACGGGCATGCCTTTTTCTTTGCGCATAGTTTCCACTTCCTGCGCCGTTTCGGAAATGTGAATGTGCAATGGCACATCATATTCCAGGGCGAGGTCTTTGGTTGCCTTCAGGATCTCTTCACCGGTGGTATAGGGAGAATGTGGCGCCACGGATGGGGTGATGAGTTCATGCCCCTTCCACTTTTTAATAAAGCGGGTGCAATATTCCATGGCTTCTTCATAGGAATGTGCATCCGGAGTGGGGTATTTCATCACAGTTTCTGAAAGCACGCCGCGCAGACCTATTTCAGAGGTAGCTTCCGCAATCACATCTTCGAAATAATACATATCCAGGAAACAGGTGACACCCGTGCGGATCAATTCGGCGCAGCCCAGTTGTGTACCCAGGCGTACGAAATCGGGGGTGACAAACTCCCTTTCGACCGGCATAATATATCCGTTAAGCCAAACGTCCAACCGCAGGTCATCCGAAAAACCGCGTATCAGATTCATGGCGATATGGGCATGGGTGTTCACAAAGCCTGGCATCAACACCTTGCCACCACAATCGATGAACTTCGCGTCAGGAAATTGGTTTTCTATCTCGGTTTGATCTCCAACAGCCGCGATGGTGCTGCCTGTTACTGCCACGGCTCCTTTTTCATATTTGGTCAGGGGTTCATCCATCACCAGGACAAGAGCATTTTTAAGAACGATTGTTTTTTCCATTTTTAATCCTTATTGTTTCAAGAATTGATAAAGCGATCCCATAGTGCGATTAAAGACCCATTCGTCAAAGGCACTAATGTCATTTGAAAATGTAAAATCTTCAGCAGAATTTGTCGAACCATCATTGAGAGAGACCGTCAATCTTGTTTTCTTATCTATAGGATGCAAGGTTATATCCATCTTGATATATCTCCTGTTGGTATTATTGTACTGATTTTTATCAAGATTTTCCGCCACCTCAAGTTGTAATTGAGCTAGAGTATTGTCAAGTTTGCTTAATTCAGGGGGAATTCTGAAAACCATGATGCAATTTTGATCGACCAATAAATCGCGAAGCACGGTGGATAAGGTCTGCTGATCGTAGCCGTAGATATATTTGCCCAATAACGCCTGAATGCTTTTCAATACGGGTTGGATCATTTCCTGCGCACTTTTTGTATCATGTGCTTTAGCGGAGATGCGGATATCCACGCTGCCCATATGAGCTGCCAATCCAACCGTGGGGTTTTGAAGCTGTTCCAGATTGCCGATCAACTGATCGATGTGCGATTCTCCAATGCCGATAGTATGGATGATGGTGGTGAGCAAAATGGCATTGGTAGGGAGATATTCTCTGATGAGAGGCTTGACATGCTTCGCAAAAAGAAAACGCATCTCAGAGGGCACTCCCGGCAGAGAGCATAAGAACGTGCCCTGATGAGTAATATAGAAAGCCGGTGCGGTTCCGACCTCGTTTTCGATGGCAGTGGCATTGGCTGGTATATAAGCCTGTCGCTGGTTATTTTCAGTGGGAAGACGATTGAAACCCCGAAAACGGGCTTCGATCTGTTCCCATAACTCCTCGTGGTAGACAGTGCTTACATCAAAAGCCAGAGCGACGGCATCACGGGTGGGATCATCGATCGTGGGTCCCAGACCACCGGTGGTGATGATGAGGTCACTGCGTTGCAAAGCTTCACGAATGACCTGGGAAATGCGCGTGACATTATCCCCTACCGTAGAAACACGAAAGACATCAAAGCCCTCATCATTGAGCGCTTTGGCTAAATACTGAGAATTCGTATCAGGAATTTCACCTAAGAGCAATTCCGTGCCGATTGTAATGATCTCTGCAATTGCCATTTAAATCCTTCGGAAATTTCACCAATTTTAGCAGAAATTTACTTTGTGAGATATGAGGAATGTTCATTTCTCAAATGCTGGATAAATTCCTGCTTCCACGTAATACCACTTCCCATCGCGTACGGCATAGAACCAGGTCATGTAGCCGGTGCCATCCGGATTAAACATAGCGGGTTCGCAGCATTGATAATGCGCGATGTCATCGTAGCTCTGGTCAAGCAGTTTCCCGGCATAAACCATGGAATAGGTGCTGCTTTCATCATCGTACACAAAGAAGAACGGTTCTCCCTGAATAATGCGCCATTCAAAGATTTCATCAAAGCCGAATTCTTCATTCAAGGATTTCCCATCCATGATCACTTCCCCTTCTTTTTCCAGTATCCAGTGATTATTCCAGCTCTGAAAAGATTGAATGGGAGCCATTACCGGATTGGAAGGCAGGGAGGTTTCGTAGATAACCTCTCCACTTTCTGAGACAATTTGAATCGTGGAATCTCCAAATTCAGAAGCAACCTGACTTGTGTAATGGATCACCGGATAGACCAACTCGTTCTGATAATAAACGGGTGTATAGGTGTAAACTCCACCTGGCTGCCATTCCTGAAGCCCTGATTTTTGAAGAAGATAGGAATCTCCCTCGTAATTTTGAACCAGCAGAGCGAAATTATCCTGATCCTGATTTTCGGTAGCGATCCCGACCGGATAGATATCATTCAGGAGAATGGCGTAGTTTTCCAATAAGCGATAAGTATAGGAAGACAGCATGGGTTCATGTTCGATGCTGTAGCCGTATTTCGAAAGGACAGTGTTGATATCCTGAACCGCGCAATCGGGGGTGAGATTTTTCCATACTGCCCGTTTATGGATCATATCAGGAGTCAACCATTGCGTAAATTCCATATGGGTGGGTGAATCCGTTTCAACATCTACCAGTTCATATTCCTCGACAATCAGGTCAGAACTGCCTGAAGAAGATTTTAAGAGAGATAGATCAATTGGCTCGTTATTTGCTTCACATCCCGTAAAGAGCAGCATTCCGACGAGAACCATCAAGGAAATCAGTATTGTTCCCCGGCTATTCCAAATGGCGTATTGTTTTGTTTTCATAGTTTCGATTTTCCCCTCCCGTTGGAAAGAAATTCAATTATGATAGTACTATGACTAGGCGTACCATGCAAATTGGAAAAACCGGTGAAAAACAGGCTGCCAGATATCTTGAGAGCAATGGAGTGGCTGTTCTCACCATGAACTACTATACGCCGTATGGGGAGATCGATATTATAGGGAAAAGAGGAGATTTACTGATATTCTGTGAAGTGAAAACGCGTACCTCACAGAAATATGGATTCCCCGAAGAAAGCATCACCGTGAAGAAAAAGAACGCCCTGATCAATTCCAGCCTGTTTTATTTACAGGAGCGTGACCTGCTGGATTCCTCCTGGCGGATCGATGTGATCTCGATCTTTAAAAAGGGACATGCCGTGCAGTATGATTGGATCGAAAATGCCATTACCAGTGAGTAACCCTGTCGTCGTCATTTTGGGTCCTACGGCGGTTGGCAAGACGGCCTTCTCCATTAAACTGGCTCAGCATTTTGACGGAGAGATCATCTCTGTTGATTCCCGGTATCTCTATCGGGGCATGGATGTTGGAACAGCCAAACCCACGCCGGCTGAGAGAAAAGGGATCCCCCATTTCATGATCGATGTGGTGGACCCCGACGAATCGATCAGCATGGCTGTGTTCCAATCAGATGTCTACCAATACATCGATGAAATTCATCAAAGAAAGAAAATTCCATTTTTAGTGGGTGGAACAGGTCAGTATTTATGGAGTGTGGTGGAAGGTTGGCACCCCCCACGAACGAAACCGAATACGCGCTTACGAGAGGTGTTGGAAAACTTATCCGCTGAGATTGGTGCGGTCGATCTATTTCATTATGTAGAGCTGATCGATCCCAAAGCAGCTGAAAAGATCGAGGCCAATAATGTCCGTCGATCCATCCGGGCGCTGGAGGTCATCTTTAGCAGTGGAGAATTATTCTCAAAACAAAAAGAAAAGAATCCTCCCCCGTATAATTTCAAGATCATCGGATTGAATCGTCCGCGCAGTGATCTATATCAGCGGGCAGATTTGCGCATAGAGAAGATGCTGGAACAAGGCTTCCTCGAAGAAGTGAAAAAACTAGCAGCCAAAGGATATGACCCCACATTACCCTCTATGTCTGCGATAGGATACAAGGAAATCCGTGCCTATCTGAATCAGGAACTTTCGATGGAAGAGGCAGTAGTATTGATCAAACGCCGCACGCGTAACTTCATCCGGCATCAAGCGAACTGGTTCAAACTTACGGATAAAAGGATCCATTGGTTTGACGTTGCCGATACGGACATAGAGGATTTAATAGAGTTCATTTCATCAAATGACGGATGGGAAAGAGAAACCGAGCAATGAAGAATATATATAAACAAAAACCGTGGCTGGAATATTATGATCGTTTTGTACCTCCATCTTTACCCTATTCGACTTTAAACATCCCGCAAATGCTTGAAAAAACTTCCCTGGAGTTTCCCGACAGCATCTGCCTGGACTACCTTGGAAGAGAGTACAGTTATCACCAGATCAATTGTGCTTCCGATTCGCTGGCAAAATGGTTGAGCTTTTATGGTGTAAAAAGGGGAGAGCGGGTGGGGGTGATCTTTCCCAACTCACCACAATTTGTGATCTCATTTTTTGCAGTGTTGAAAATTGGCGGGATCGTAGTAGCGATGAATCCACTTTACAAGGAACCAGAATTCAGGAGGATCATCCAAGATTGTGACGTCCGTTGTCTTATCTGTATGGAAGATCAGTATTGCTTGCTACAAGACCTTGTGGAACAAGAACAATTCCATTGTCTGGTTATCTCTAAAAAAGAGGATTTCATCAGGGATGATCCGTTGGATGGTTCGTATGAAAAGATCGAGGACACCGAAATCCGTTCGATCCAGAATCCAACTGCCTTCACCGATTGCATCCGTAAAGAAATCCGGAACATCACCCTTGATTTCTCATTCAGTTCTGAAACTCCGGCGATCTTTCAATACACCGGTGGAACGACCGGAACCCCCAAAGCTGCCATCGGATTGCATAAGAACATTATTGCCAATACATTACAATTCCTAACCTGGTGTGATCTGCAGGTAGCAGCAGAAACTTTTGTAGCGATGATCCCTCTTTACCATGTTTACGGGATGGTTCTGGCGATGGTGTTAGGGATCAGAATAGCCGCTAAATTATTGCTATTCCCTGATCCACGGGATCAGGATTTCGTACTTCAAAGTATCACCGATAAAAAAGCGACATTTTTCCCAGGCGTGCCGAATTTCTATGCCAGCATCCTCAGCAATAAGAAATTGCAGGCAGGTAAATATGATCTGCGTTCCATTAAAGCCTGCATCTCGGGTTCTGCCCCGCTCCCTGCGCGTGTCAAAGCTGAATTTGAACGCATCACGGGTGGAAAATTAGTAGAAGGATATGGGCTTTCCGAAGCTCCTACGGCAGCCCATTGCAATCCGCTGATGGGACAAAATAAGAGTGGGTCGTTTGGTCTGCCCCTCCCGGATGTGGAATGTATGGTGGTGGATGTAGAAAACGATCAAAAAATTGTGGACTGTGGTGAACAGGGCGAACTGCTCATCCGTGGTCCGCAGGTCATGGCTGGTTATTTTCAAAATCGCAGTGAGTCAAAATTAGCTTTAAGGAATGGGTGGCTGCACACCGGAGATATCGTGCATATGGATGAACAGGGCTATTTCTATTTCGTCGACCGGAAAAAGGACTTGATCAAGGTAGGTGGGTTTCAGGTGTGGCCTAATGAAATCGAAGAAGTGTTATTTCAAATTAGGGGGGTTAAAAACGCGGTCGTGGCAGGCATCCAGGAAGAAACAGGGGATGAGAAAGTGATCGCATGGCTTATGTTGGATGAAGGCACGACATTGGAAAGCGAGACCGTGCGGGACCATTGCCGAGAATTTCTGGCTGCTTATAAAATCCCCAAAGAAGTGATCTTTGTCGACGAAATACCTCGTACCAGTGTGGGGAAAATTCTGCGCAGAGAACTGGTCAAAAGATATGATGAAAAAAGGTCTTGATTGAATCAAGACCTTTTCCTTTTTTATGCATTGGCTAATTGCGGAATGCCACCATTATTTTTGTCAACGGGCGGAGGGAAGATAGCCTCAAATTCAGCTTTGCTGAGAGTCTCTACTTCAAGCAATTTGGTAGCAACCGCTTCCAGTTGTTTGCGGTATTTCTTTAAAATATTCTTTGCGTTGACATAAGCCTGTTCAACCAGCTTCTGTACTTCCACATCGATCTTTTCGGCAACCGCTTCCGAATAATCACGCTGCTCGCCAATTTCACGCCCTAAGAAGACAAGTTCGTCTTTCTGCCCGTACACCATCGGTCCGAGATCAGCACTCATGCCCAGACGGGTCACCATCTTGCGAGCTAATTTGGTGACATTTTCAATGTCATTGGAAGCACCGGAGGTGATGTCGTTAAAGATTAATTCCTCCGCAGCGCGACCACCCAACAGCCCGGTCATTTCTGCCATGATCTTTTTCCGAGAAGTAAGTGAGTGATCGTCATCCGGGAGTGCAATGGTATAACCCGCAGCCATACCACGGGAAATGATTGAGATTTTATGCACCAGGTCAGCTTCAGGCAGAGAGGCAATCACGATGGCATGTCCGGCTTCATGGTAAGCAATGATGCGTTTTTCGTCTTCGTGGATCAAACGACTCTTCCGTTGTGGTCCTGCAATGACGCGTTCGATCGCTTCTTCAAAATCGGTCTGGTCAATGATTTTCTTATTATGGCGGGCTGCCAAGATAGCGGCTTCATTAACAAGGTTTTCGATATCCGCACCCACAAAACCGGGTGTCCCTTTCGCCAACACCGACAGATCAACATCCTTGGCGATCGGTTTTCCACGGACGTGCACTTTTAGGATCGCTTCTCTTCCGCGGACATCCGGTCGGTCAAGTACCACACGGCGGTCAAAACGACCGGGGCGCATCAGTGCCGGATCGAGGATATCAGGGCGGTTTGTGGCAGCCATAATGATCACGTTCGTATCGGTGTCAAAACCATCCATTTCAACCAGCATCTGGTTTAGGGTCTGCTCTCGTTCATCATGGCTTCCACCCAGTCCCGCGCCACGATGACGACCCACTGCATCGATTTCATCAATGAACACGATACAGGGGGAGTGTTTCTTGGCCTGGTCAAATAGGTCACGTACACGGCTGGCACCCACACCCACGAACATTTCCACAAATTCTGAGCCGGAAATCGAGAAAAATGGTACGCCGGCTTCTCCGGAAACGGCTTTTGCCAGAAGAGTCTTTCCTCCTCCGGGAGGTCCGACCAGCAAAACACCTTTGGGGATCCGTGCTCCCAGGGAAATAAATTTCTGCGGTTCCCGTAGAAATTCAACGACTTCCTGTAATTCTTCTTTCGCTTCGTCTACACCTGCCACATCCGCAAAAGTGACCTTCGGTTTATCACCGCTGAACATTCTTGCTCTTGACTTTCCAAATGCCATGGCTGAATTGTTACTGCCCTGCGCCTGTCTAAAGATGAAAAAGAAAGCGATAGCAATGAATATGAAGGGTAATAAGTAACTCAAGAGAGATAACAGACTGGTCCACAAACCAGGTTGTTTAATCTGAATAGATAGAGTTGATGATTGTAGATCTTCAGCAGTTACACCATATTGAATCAACTGTTCGACCAAAGTGGAATTGCTTTCTTTGGTAGATGTGAATTCCTGCTGGTCAATCGTAACAATGGTTAGCGCATTGTCATCCTCGACAATCTTTGAAACTTGCCCCGCTTGAATTCGTGAGGCCAATTCATTGATCGATATCTCACTGATAGCGTTGGCATTGTTAAAATTCAAGAAAACCATTGCAAGGATCGCAACGAGAATTAGCAGGTATACAAAATTTGTTTGAAAACTCGGTTTCACCTAAACCTCCATAGTACGTAAATTCATGTGAGATTATACCAATCATTCATTAACATAATCTATAAAGCATTTGTTTACCGGATTATTAAGAGATTTCATATATAAATATAGATCCCACATTTCTGTGGGATCTATATTTGGGTTGTTCAATGTTAATTCTGAACACGTGTTACGTATTCGCCGGTTCTTGTATCAATTCTGATGATGTCGCCATTATTGATGAAGGCTGGCACACTGAATTCAAAACCCGTATCAACTTTAACCTTTTTATTGACCCCAGTAGCAGTATCGCCTCTAACGGCTGCCTCGGACTCGACGACTTCGAAATCCACTGTGGTGGGCATCTCAACATCGAGCGGTTCGGTCCCGAAATACGTCAGTTTAACTTCTGTGCCTTCTTTGAGGTAGGCTATGTTGTCGCCCAATAGTTCCTTGCTGATGCCTGGTTGTTCAAAGGTTTCGGTGTCCATGAAATAGTAGAGGTCGCCATCAGAGTAAAGAAATTGTACTGTGTGATATTCCAAACGAATATCCTGTACTCTTTCTCCGGAGCCGAATGTCTTATCGATGGTCGCTCCGGTTCGCAAATTACGAGCTTTGATGCGAATGGTAGCTGCACCTCTACCTGGTTTATTGTGGTGGTAATCCAAGACCTTGTAAAGGTCGTTATCGATCTGAAATGTCACACCTTTTCTTAGTTCGTTTACATCAATCATACCTGCACCTTATTGTGAATTAAATACTCGGTGAGATTATAGCATGCAAACGACAATCCGATGAAGGTCAGCCTATTTCAGGTACGATCAATCCATAGCTCCCATCACGGCGTTTATACAAGACATTGATCTTGTTGGTATTGGCATTGTAAAAAATAAAGAAATCCTCGTGTCCGAGCAATGTAATTTGTTCGATCGCCTCGCATTCGTCCATTGGAATCAATGTGAAAGTTTTTCTGCGGGCGATGAGATCGCTACCGGATTCCTCATTCTCCGTTTCAGGTGTCATTTCAGCAGTGCCGCTGGGTTCTGTCCGTTTCAGATACTTTTTCCCCTTATAACGCTCAATCTGGCGCTGGATCTTATCGATCACTAGATCGATGGCTGCATTAATATCTTTTGCTCTTTCTTCAGCACGCAAGATGAACCCTTTTCCCCGTAATGTGATCTGAGCAATGAAGCGATTGTTGGATTCCCGGGCGGTTTTTGCGTAAGATAGATCAACACGAATTTCTTCAACCGTTTTGAGGTATCGATTCAATTTTTTCGTTTTCTTGGTCACATAGTTTTGCAGATCATCAGTTAATGTCAGGTTCTTTACGAAGATCTCGGGTTTTTCAGACATACGTACCTCCTTCTTGATGGTGATGATTTTTGATGGTTGATCGAGCAATGGTTAAAGCCAATATTTTCCTTGCACCTGCCTTTCTTAACACGCGGGCACACTCATTCAATGTTGCCCCGGTGGTGATCACATCGTCCAAAATTACAATATTCTTTCCCCTTATTTGGTCAGTATTTACAGAAAAGGCGCCGTGAATGTTCTTCCAACGCTCGTCTGCGGAAAGGGAAACCTGAGATGTTGTCTCTTTATTCTGGGTAAGGATGGTTGTATTGAGAGGACTCCCGATCATTTTCCCTAATGGGACTCCCCACACCGCAACTTGATTATAACCACGCTGTTTTAGCCTCTTTTTACTCAAAGGAACTGGAATAAGGTAGTCGAAAGAAAAATTTGATCTTTCCATGAGGGCAACCAGGTCTGGCAGGATCAACTCGGGTAAGCCGAGGTCACGCTTGAATTTCATGGCGAGAATGTAGTTTCGTAAGATCCCCTGATATGGACCTAATGACCGGATCTTATCAGGGCTCTGAGATGTGGTCGCACATTTCTCGCATCTCGAGTTTTTTCGTAGTGGAGAGCCACAGATATCGCAGATCTCTTCCGAGAAATAGATACGCT
This sequence comes from Chloroflexota bacterium, assembly GCA_012797815.1. Taxonomy (GTDB): domain Bacteria; phylum Chloroflexota; class Anaerolineae; order Anaerolineales; family Anaerolineaceae; genus UBA4781. The sequence goes on from JAAZOK010000163.1 coordinate 42,432, forward strand.
GCTGCCAGCAGGTCGGGCAGATCCTGTAACCAATCTTTCTGCATTGAATACATTGGGGAGGATAAATAAAATCGACAAACTTCCAGGCAAGAGAATATGCTTTTAGCCATTTTGTATTTTTATATAGGGCTATCTGCATCTCACTTTCTTTCGTTGATTCAGATTCTTGGTTAATATCATACAACAATATCGCGGAAGTTAAGATGTTGACACGGATTCTAATAAATTTTCGATAAAGGCTTTTACTGCGGGACCCAACAGATTATATAGAACACGGACAACTAAAATGATCAAGATGGCAATGAGAATATATTCAATAATGCCCTTTGCTTCGAAATCAGATGAACTTTTCATGGTGTAAGTCTCTTCTTTTCAGTATAACGTAAAAACAATATTACGCAACTTATCTAGATGGATTACGTATTATAAAAAGAAATATATAATATTTAAATACAAGGTAAATGAATCTGCGGAGGATAAAATGACGGATTATTATCAGCGTGTTACTGATGAACAAGATTTCTTCAAGAAAATTCTTGGAAAGATACCTGGCTTCAGCGGCTATGCAGAACGCAGTAATCGGCGATCCGCCGATAAGCTGCTGAGAGAAACCATCGCGACACAGTTTGAGAGTTTATGGCAGCGGACATCTGAACTACAACGATCTTTTATTTCTGAAGGTGAAATCGAAGTGGTGGACGATATTGAAGCTGCTGCGATCAAATTACGCCAGTTCATCGACCGGATTAAAAATGCCGCCTATGGTTATGCCGGTTTCTTTGACGCAATTAAAGTGAAACAAGAAGAATTGGCTGCTATCTATGAATATGATCTGCATTTCCTTGATCTGGGAGATGAAGTTGCCAGTGCCATCGACAATATTCAAAGTTCAGTTGGTACGGATGGGCTACCGGCATCGATCCGAAATCTGGTAAGTCTTGCTCAAAGTTGCATCGACACCTTTGAAAAACGCAAAGAGGTTATCCTTTCACTCAGTGGTGAAAGCGAAAGCTAGTAAATCTGTAAAATAACTGAACCATGAATGGAGAAATATAATGGCTAGAATTTTTGATGTAGTCGAATATCCAAGTGAGATGAAGGATGAAATCGTCCATCGTTTTCCAGAGCAGGGGGTGGCTGACCTCCGTATCGGATCACAGGTAATTGTCCGTGAATCACAGGAAGTTGTCTTCTTTCGAGATGGGAAAGCGCTGGATGTTTTAGGACCGGGAAGGCATACTATTTCAACTGCCAATATTCCCCTCTTGATCGATCTGATAGGAAAGGCTTTCAACAACCGCACTCCTTTCACTGCTGAAGTGTATTACGTTTCTAAGAAGGAATTTGCCGACCAGAAATGGGGGACGCCCCAACCGATCATTGTGCGCAATGCCGGCGTTGGGCTCGGGATCGCCTTGATTCAAGGTTTCGGCACCTACAGTTTCCAGGTGAAGGATTCTCAACAGGTCGTGACCCAACTGGTCGGAGCGCAGGGGATGTATCGCATGGAGGATATCGAATCCCGTTTGAAAGCCATGCTACTTTCAAAATTGCAGGACCTGTTAGGCGAAACAACCGGTAAGAAATCAGTGTTAGATCTGATTGGGTTGACAGAGGAAGTCGGAGCCGGAGTACGTGCAAAGGCACAAGATGACTTTGCAGCTATTGGTCTGACACTCAAGTCATTCTATATTGCTAATCTAAAACCCTCCGACAAGTCAGCGGAAGAACTACGCGCGATGGGTATGCTCGATATGAATACTTATACCCAATTGCAAGCGGCCGACGCGTTACGCGATGCTGCTAAGAATCCAAGTGGTGGTGCAGGCTTGACGGCTGGCATTGGCGCCGGTATGGGATTGGGAAATGTGATCTCCGAGTCACTAAAAAATACCGGGAAGAGTTCTGCAACTCCGGAAAATATACCTGCTGGCATTCCTTCTGTGATGACGCCGGCAGAGGCGGCAAATATTTTACGGGTCTCCGAAGAAGATGTGTTGGCTGCTATTGCGGATAGTTCATTGAAAGCCAGAAAGATAGGGAATGCCTATCGTATCAGCAAAGAAGCTTTGGAAGACTTCCTCAAAGGATAGGGAAGTACCAAGTGACCTTGAGCCCGGTGATATTCATCGGGCTTTTTCTTTCCCGTGCCTATGTTATAATCCCCAAAGGTGGGCAACATTCCATAATGTAAAATTAAAATGAAAATACAAGAATACCAAGCCAAGCAAATTTTCTCAAAGTACGAAATCCCAATTCCTAAAGGACAAGTCGCATTAAATGCAAGTTACGTTGAACAAATAGCCGAAGACCTCGGTGATAAAGTCGTAATCAAAGCCCAGGTATTGGTTGGTGGCAGGGGCAAAGCCGGTGGCATTCGGTTGGCGAGCAGCCCAGATGAAGCCGAAGAAATTGCAACAGAGATGATGGGGATGGAAATCAATGGATTTCCAATTCACAAAGTGTTGGTTGAAGAGGCGGTTGATATCCAACAAGAACTTTATCTCGGTATAGCTACAGACCGGTTGCAGGCATCTCCCGTGATCATAGCTTCCAGTTATGGAGGGGTGGATATTGAAGAAGCAGCTGAAGAGGCGCCAGAAAAGATCTCCCGCGTTCAAATCAATCCGCTGGTAGGGTTGTGCGATTTCCAGATCCGCTGTCTGGCAGTTTCCATCGATCTTTCCAGAAAACATTGGAGAAGATTCGCTCAGATAGCCAATGCATTGTGGGAAATCTATGAATCATATGATGCATCGTTGGTAGAAATCAATCCGTTGGTTATCTCAGAGGGAAATGGATTAATGGCGTTGGATGGAAAGATGACTATCGATGAAAATGCACTGTTCCGGCATCCTGAATTGACTGACTTACGCGATCTGGATATGGAAAATCCTTATGAGCTCGAAGCGCAAAAATATGGGATTTCGTATATCCATATGCCAGGTAATATCGGTTGCCTGGTGAATGGGGCGGGGTTGGCGATGGCAACCATGGATATCTTGAAATTGAAGGGTGGAGAACCGGCAAATTTCCTTGATATTGGGGGAGGTGCCAGCGCAGAAAAGGTATCTTCTGCATTTCGTATCCTTTTATCGGATGAGAAAATCTCGGCGATTCTGGTGAATATCTTCGGTGGAATAACCCGTTGTGATGAAATCGCACAGGGCATAGCCACGGCTCTGGAAGAGCAAAAAAAGAAGAAGATCCCTATTGTGGTACGCCTGGCGGGCACCAATGCCGAAGAAGGATACAGGATCCTGGAAAAGCGGAAATTGCCGGTAGGGCATTCATTGACGGAAGCTGCTCAATTGGCGATCAATCTGGCAGAGGGGAAGAAATCATGAGCATTCTCATCAATCGCGAGACCCGTCTGTTAGTTCAGGGAATAACCGGTAAAGAAGGTTTATTCCATAGCGAGCAAATGCGCAAGAATGGCACCCATATTGTTGCCGGGGTAACACCAGGGAAGGGCGGAGAATGGGTTTTGGATGAAAAAGTCCCAATCTTTGATACTGTTCAAACGGCAGTGAAGGCGACCGGTGCCAATGTAAGCGTTATTTTCGTCCCGGCGAAGTTTTCCTTTGACGCTATTTATGAGGCAATCGAATCACAATTGGAATTGATCGTATGTATCACAGAAGGTATTCCCGCAATGGACATGCTGAAGATCAAATCCATTCTCAGAACTTCGAATTCGATCCTGATCGGTCCAAATTCACCGGGGATCATTACTCCTGGGCAGGCGAAAGTCGGCATTATTCCGGGGAATATTGCTCTTCCCGGGAACATCGGGGTTGTATCTCGATCAGGAACGCTCACCTATGAAGTGTTGCATGCCTTGAAAGAAAATGAAAAAGGCGTGTCCACCTGCGTGGGAATCGGCGGTGACGCTATCATCGGATCGGGATTTATCGATATCCTTTCCATGTTCGAACAGGATGCGGATACTGAAAAAGTGATTTTGATCGGGGAAATTGGTGGTAAAGAAGAAGAACTTGCTGCTGATTACATTGCAACCGAGATGACGAAACCGGTGATAGCCTACATAGCCGGAAGAACTGCCCCCAAAGGAAAGAGAATGGGGCATGCCGGTGCCATTATCGAAGGAAGAGCAGGTTCCGCTATGCAGAAGATCGAACTGTTTAGAAAAGCCGGTGTCAAAGTTGCGGAATACCCGGAAGATATTCCTGCTCTTCTCTAAGATAAATCAATTTGATGCGCTACTTTTTTTCAATAAAGTCAACTGCATCTTTGACTGTCTTGATATTTCTGGCGTCTTCATCAGAAATAGACAGGTCAAATTTCTCACAGAGTCCATCGATGAGGAAGAATTGATCCATGGAATCAGCTTTCAGGTCATCCACAAAACTCGTCCCCAGTGAGATATCTTTTTCATCGACCTTCAGGACATCCACGATCACTTCTTTTACACCTTTCAATACATCACTCATGCAGATACCTCCAAATACAATTTAAATGTAAAATCAATTATAGTATTAAACACATAAAATCAAGAAGTGTTGCAGATTAATGAAAAATAATATCGATTTACGGAAGGAAGACCATTTACGAATAAATCTTGAGGAAGATGTCAGTTCTGCTATTTCAAATGGACTGGAACGTTATTATTTTGAACACCAGGCTCTTCCAGAACTTGATCTAGAAAAAATTGATACCTCCGTAAAACTGTTCGGAAAAATGCAAAAAGCCCCCATCTTTATTTCTTCTATGATTGGTGGTACCGAAGAAACCTTTCTGATCAATAAAAGGTTAGCTTCGGCAGCACAACATTTTGGAATTGGTATGGGAGTCGGTTCGCAACGCATCGGGCTTGAGGAAGAAAAAAAGATGGCATATTTTGATATCAGGAAATATGCTCCCGATATCGTCATGATGGCAAATATTGGTGCGGTGCAGTTAAATTATTCGATTTCTCCTGAGGATTGCAAGGCTATTGTTGAGAGCATCGGTGCGGATGCGCTCATTTTGCACTTGAATCCGCTCCAGGAAGCTTTACAGCCGGAAGGGAACACTAATTTTGCCGGGCTACAAAAAAAGATCGAAGCAGTTTGCCGTCGTGTTCCGGTACCGGTTATTGTCAAGGAAGTGGGTTGGGGGATTTCGCGAGAAACTGCCAAAAAGCTGATGGCGAGCGGTGTGGCAGCGATTGATGTGGCAGGCGCAGGAGGGACATCCTGGTCTGAGGTCGAGAAATATCGTATGGATAATGAAGTATATAGGAACATTGCTTCTTCGTTTCGTGATTGGGGGATCAACACAGCACAATCAATCATCAATGTGCGTGAAGCATGCCCGGGATTGCAGACCTTTGCTTCGGGGGGGCTGCGCAGTGGTGTGGATGTGGCAAAATGTATTGCATTGGGAGCATGCAATTGTGGATTTGCGGGGTTATTCCTGCGAGCTGCGTCTGTATCCAAAGAGAAATTGATTGAAAAGATCAACGAAATAATCATCGGTCTGCGCATCAGTATGTTCGTTGCGGGAGCACCGGATATTTTGTCATTACAAAAAATCCCTCTAGGAAAACGATAATATGCCATTGGAAAAATACAGAGAGTTGTTCATTCCAATGATAGAGAATGAATTGTTCGCAACATTAAGAACGGTGCTTAATGAAAGTTACCCGGAGTTAAAGGAAGCGATCTATTATCATTTTGGGTTTTCTGAAAATGAAAGCATACAAAAACATGGGAAATTCATCCGTCCATTGCTAATTCTTTTGACCGCGGAATTGCTTGAACAAGATTGGCATAAGATCCTGCCGGCTGCTTGCGCGGTAGAAATGCTGCACAACCTTTCATTGATCCATGATGATGTTGAAGATCACAGCGCCCTTCGAAGAGGGAGAGCAACCGTATGGAAACGCTGGGGTGTTGAGAAGGCGATCAATATCGGCGATGCGCTTTTTGCAATTGCAGGTAAAACCGTGCAAACAGTATCCGAAGGAATCAACGTGAAAAATATTTTGCAGGGTTCACAAGCTTTCATGCAGTGTTCCTTTTCCTTATTTCAAGGACAACAGATGGATATGGCTTATGAAAACCAACCATCAATTCGCCTGGATGATTATTTGGAGATGATCGCTGGAAAAACAGGCGCATTGCTCGCTTTCAGCAGTGAGATCAGTGCCATCCTTTTTAACGAGGAGAAAGAAATTAGAAATAAACTACATTCATTTGGATTGAATCTGGGGCTGGCTTTTCAGATTTATGATGACTGGCTGGGCATTTGGGGAGACGAATGGCAAACTGGCAAGCCGGGTTCGAGTGATCTGATCGAAAAAAAGATCAGCTATCCGGTCCTGTTGGGAATGCAACAAATCACTGAATTCAAGCAGATCTGGCTGGGTAGTAAAGAATTTTCACCTGGGCAGCTCTCAGAAATGGTAGAGTTGCTTGACCGACATGATATCCAGCAGCAGACTCTGAGTACAGCTGCATATTATAATGATAAAGCACTTTCAATGATCAAAGCAATTGGTGGTAATAGAAATGCGTTGAATGCAATCGTTCAATTGACCGATGAACTGCTTGATAGAAATTATTAAATTAAATTGAGAGGACTAAAAAATATGACACGAGTGGAATGTAATGAGTCAGAGCTATTTCAATTTGCCGACCTTTTTTGTGATTCAGAAATGGATACCAAAAAAATTGAAAAAGCCGTTGAGGAAATACTGGATGCGATCGGTGAAGATAAAACACGGGAGGGATTGGAGAAAACACCTGATAGAGTTGCCAGAGCTTACCGCGAAATGCTGGAAGGCTATCGGACCGATCCCATTAAATTGGTGAACAAGGCGTTGTTCAGCGTTGAATATGATGACATGGTGATTGTGCGAGATATCGAATTTTTTAGCATGTGTGAACATCACATGCTGCCATTTTTAGGGAGAGCTCATGTTGCCTATCTTCCCAATGAAAGGGTGATTGGACTATCAAAGATCCCTCGCATCGTGGATATGTTTTCGCGCAGATTGCAGGTCCAGGAACGCATGACCCGCCAGATCGCTGATTTTATCAATGTCCTGCTTAAACCACGTGGGGTCGCGGTTGTAGTCGAAGCTGTTCATATGTGCGCCATGGTACGGGGGGTACGCAAACATGATGCGCGCATGACCACTTCTTCGATGCTGGGCGCTTTTAGAAATAGAGAAGCCACCCGTATGGAATTTCTGGATAATATCTCCCGCGGAGCCCGACCGTTAGAATTCTAACTTTAAAAACAATCCGAATAAAAAACAGCCAGACCCTGATCGAGCATACCTTGTGCAATTTCATGCAAGGGTTTACCGGAATCAGGGTCTTTCAATTCCGGTAATAAATCAGCCATCGGAACCGTGATGAAAAATTTATTCCATAACCCCTGATCAAGCACCTCGCCATCAAAGATGATAATATCCACATCGATTGTGCGTGGAGCATTTTTATCAGAGGTACGTTTTCTTTTCAATTTCATCTCAATTGAAGTGATTAATTGCGTCTTGACCTGATCCTTTTCCATGGGAGTATCGACAAGGGCGACAATATTCAAGAAATCAGGTCCGGCACTGCCATAGGGTGTGGTTTTCCATATTTTCGAACATCTTTTGATCATGCAATTGCCATCCAACATCTTCAGAGCCGCCTGAATGTTTTGCTGTGGTTGAATATTTGATCCGATCAAAAGATAGACCTGATGCATATTAAGACTTTTCTTTACTTCTGGTTATCTCCACTCCCACTGATCTTGAAAAACGCACTGCCCCTGGTTTTTCAACCATTACCTTAACTTTTTCTACATTCTCCGTTTTCAGACAAATATCGGCAATATCCTGTGCCAGCGCTTCGACAGTATAGCGGGCAGCTTTTTCAACGTGTGCAATAATGGATTTTGCAACGGTACGATAATTTACACAATGATCGATATTATCGGTTTGAGAGCCGTGGGTGATATCGGTGTACATGGTGACATTCACCATAATGTCTTGCGCTTGAGATCGCTCGCGCTCACTGATACCTATAACGCCGCGAATCATTAAGTCTTTAATAAATACTTTATCCATCATCGTATTAGACCAGGTGTCTTCCTCCATCAATATGAATGATCTCTCCGGTGAGATATGCGGGAGCGGTCAGTAAAAATAAAAATGTGTCGGTCACTTCTTCCATATCTGCCCAGCGGTGTGCAGGAACAGAGTTGATGATTGTATCGCTGTTCCCCCCATCCGAGGGAGGTAAAATAGCGCCCAGTGCCAGTCCATTCACCTGAAAGTTAGGTGCCAGCGCCAGAGCGGATGCTTCGGTCAGCGATGCTAAACCAGCTTTGCTGATGGTATAGGCAAAATGATCACGTCCGGGTCGTAATGCCCTCCAGTCCAACATATTGATGATCTTTCCCTGGTGGTTAACCGGTGAATTGGCATACGCCTGGGTGAGTAAAAAAGGGATGGTCAGGTTGACAGCAAAATGAGTATTCCAATCTGTAAGAGAGGCATCCAATAAATGGTTTTGGCGAAATAGGGATGCGTTATTAACCAACCCGTCGATTTTGTTCTCAGAAAGAATCGGGGATAATTTATGCATACCCTGTTCAGGGTCGGAGAAGTCAGCCTGAACAAGCATGCATTGAACGCCCAATGTCTCTATGGCAGATTTGGTGGAAAATGCCTCCTCCTTTGAATTTCCGTAATGCAGGATGATATTGGCGCCTTCCTGTGCTGCCACCAGGGCGAGTTCGCGTCCGATACGTTTAGCGGCGCCTGTGATGAAAATAGTTTTCCCGTTTAGTTTTTTCATTTCCATTTTAATTTTATCCTACAAGATTATCTCTTGATGTCAAGAGGAACAGTTCTGCAAATATGTTAATATTTATGAAAATAATCATGTAATATAATTCTCATAGAAACTAGAAAGGAAAAGTGAAAATGAACAAGACCTATTCCGTACCAAGCATTCACTGCCAGCATTGTGTACATACCATCAAGATGGAGCTATCTGAACTGGAAGGTGTTCAAAATGTGGATGCCGATCTGGATTCAAAAAAAGTAAGTGTTACATTCGATAATCCGGAACTTGAAAAAACCATTCTGGAAACACTGGATGAAATTGGATATCCTGTTGAAGGCTAGAGCGTAAGGATTAATCATGGAAAAAACCAAGAATATCATTTTACCGATCCAGGGGATGACCTGTGCCAATTGTGTGGCAACCATTGAGCGTAATCTTAAAAAAGAGAAGGGTGTTTCCCAAGTATCGGTCAATCTTTCATCGGAACGTGCGGTTGTAAATTTTGCAGAAGATGAAACCGATCTGGATGCCCTGGTAAAAAGAGTAGAACGCGCCGGGTATGGGGTATTACAGGTAAAAAATGATATTCTGCTTGAAAAGCTTAGTGATACCCATGAGGTTGATCGAATTGTAAAAAAAATATCCGAGTTGGAAGGTATTACCGGTGTAAGCGGGAACGTAGTGAAAGAAGAAATCTCTGTCACATATATCCCGACCATCATCGATATTCAGGAAATTCATAAGGCCATCAGGAAACTGGGCTTTACTCCCATCATCCCGGATGGCACCATTGATTCTGAACAATCCGCCCGAGAACGAGAGATCAAAAAACAGCGTACCTTGTTGATAACGGGATTGATTTTCACTGTGCCGCTGTTTATTTTATCTATGGCTCGTGATTTTGGTTTATTGCCACAGTTTCTGAGTGAAGCGGGCTGGTTGAACTATCTCTTCTTGGCATTGGCGACCCCCGTGCAATTTTATGTGGGTGCACAATATTACCAGGGTGCAGTCAAATCCTTACGAGGTGGATCTGCCAATATGGATGTATTGATCGCCCTGGGTTCTTCCGTTGCTTATATATTTTCCATTCTGGTTATGAGTGGATTAGTGAAAGGGCACGTGTATTTCGAAACATCTGCCATGATCATTACTTTGATCCGCATAGGTAAATTTCTGGAAGCAAAGGCTAAAGGGAGAACCAGTGAAGCGATCAAGAAACTGATCAACTTACAGGTAAAACAAGCCACGGTGAAGAAAGATGGGGAAGAGATAAAGATCCCGGCTGAAGAAATCCAGATCGGAGACATCATTGTGGTTCGTCCGGGTGAAAAGATCGCGGTAGACGGTGAAGTCATCGAGGGGCATACCTCCATAGACGAGTCGCTGATCACCGGTGAATCTTTACCGGTCAGTAAAACCCAGGGAGATCAGGTGATCTGTGGAACCATCAACAAACATGGCTTGATCACATTTAAGGCAACCAAGATCGGTAAAGATACGGTACTCTCCCAGATCATTAAAATGGTGGAAGAGGCACAGAGCAGCAAGGCTCCCATTCAACGATTGGCAGACACGGTTTCTGCATATTTTGTACCGATCGTGATTTTGTTGGCGGCAATCACATTTTTACTGTGGTATTTTATCCTCCAGATTCCTTTGAGTGATCCTGAACAAACCTTATTCTCACGCGCTTTGATCAATATGACCGCAGTTCTGGTAATTGCCTGCCCCTGCGCCATGGGATTGGCTACCCCTACGGCGGTTATGGTGGGTTCGGGAAGAGGAGCAGAGATGGGGATCCTGTTCCGGTCCGCTGAATCGCTGGAAAAAGCGGGCAGAGTAGACACACTGGTTTTTGACAAGACCGGTACGATCACGAAAGGACAGCCTGCCGTTATCAATATCTTTGTGATCGGCACACGTTACGGGGAGAATGAATTATTGCAAATGGCTGCCAGCGTTGAAAACGGAAGCGAGCATGTCTTGGGCGAAGCCCTCCTGGCAGAAGCGGGCAATCGAGGATTGAAGTTATCTTCCATGACCGATTTTCATGCATTCCCCGGGATGGGTGTCTCTGCAATGATTGGCGACAAGATCGTTCAAATCGGGAATGAGCGTTTTCTGAGGGAAAACAACATCCCCAACAACATAGACAAGCAGCTGAAAAAGCTGCTTCAGGAAAATGCTCAAACAGGGATTTACATTGCGGTGGATGGTGAACTGGTTGGTGTTTTTGGGATTGCAGATCAGATCAAATCGGAATCCATCCAAACAGTACAAGAACTCAAAGCGATGGGTATGCAGGTCGTGCTGTTGACTGGCGACAATCAAGCTACGGCTGAAGCGATCGCGCACCAGGCGGGCATCGATACGGTGATGGCAGATGTCTTGCCGATGGGAAAAGCCGATGCGATAAAAACCTTGCAAAATCATGGAAAGAACGTTGCGATGGTAGGGGATGGGGTGAACGATGCTCCCGCGCTAGCACAAGCTGATATTGGCATTGCAGTCGGCACAGGGACGGATGTGGCACTTTCCACTGCTCCTATCACGCTACTCAGTGGTGAACTTGGTAAAGTAGTGGACGCCATCAAACTCTCTCGTAAAACTCTCGGTACGATCAAACAGAATCTGTTCTGGGCTTTCTTTTATAACGTAATTCTCATTCCGGTGGCCGCGCTGGGTTATTTGAGCCCCATGTTCGCAGCCGGGGCGATGGCATTCTCCAGTGTATTTGTGGTTACCAACAGTCTGCGTCTGAAGCGGAGAGAACTGTAAAAATAGCTGGATATTTGTTGGTTGGCGCGCTTATTCGACAGGATTGATTTAGGATTTAACCGCATGGTAGAATAACAGAAATTTATTGTCCCAAGGAAAAAACATGAGCACAAATAAAGATCTGGAAACGAGAGCAATTAAAACATTGCGATATTTATCAGTGGATGGGGTCCAGACTGCCGATTCAGGGCATCCTGGATTGCCGATGGGTACGGCAGCAATTGCGTATACCATTTGGACCCGGCATCTCAAGATCAACCCTAGCAATCCAAACTGGTTCAACCGGGACCGGTTTGTTCTTTCCGGTGGGCATGGATCAATGCTCATTTATTCATTGCTCCATCTCTCGGGCTTTGATTTAAGTCTGGATGAGTTGAAACATTTCCGTCAGTGGGGTAGCCTGACGCCTGGTCATCCGGAATATGGATTAACACCCGGTGTTGAGGTAACCACCGGACCATTGGGGCAGGGATTTGCCAATGGGGTAGGTATGGCGATCGCCGAAGCGCATATGGCGGCTGAATTCAATGAGTCGCAGTTTGATGTGGTCGATCATTATGTTTATGCTATTGTGACGGATGGCGATCTAATGGAGGGGGTGGCTTCAGAGGCTGCATCTCTGGCAGGAACCCTGAAGTTGGGAAAATTGATCTATCTCTATGATGATAATCGCATCTCCATCGATGGTTCGACCGACCTGGCATTTACCGAAGACCGTGCTAAACGTTTTGAAGCTTATGGATGGCATGTACAGCATGTAGAAGATGGCAATGATGTGGATGCGATTGATAAGGCAATCAATGCCGCAAAACAGGACCCACGCCCATCCATCATCGTTTGCCGTACCCATATTGGTTATAGTTTACCTACCAAACAAGATACCGCAGGAGCTCATGGTAGCCCTCCGGGGTGGAGCGAAATCGACGCGTCGAAAGAAGCTCAGGATTGGCCTGTAGAACCACATTTCTTCATTCCAGAAGATGTCTTATCCCTGTACCGGAACATTCAAGTAAATGGTGAAAAATACGAGACTGAATGGAATGAATTGATCAAGAAGTATCAGGAGAAATATCCGGAGAAGGCATCTGAACTCAGCCGCAGGATAAGGGGAGATTTACCGGCTGCGTGGGAGAAAACTCTTCCCGTATTTCCAGCGGATGCAAAGGGCATGGCTACCCGTGTTTCTTCCGGGAAGGTGATCAATGCCATCGCGAAAGAATTGCCGGAGATGATGGGTGGTTCAGCCGATCTGACACCATCAACGAAGACGTGGATGAATGAAAGTGGGACTTTTTCCGCGAGCGACCGGGCGGGTGCGAATCTGCATTTCGGAGTTCGCGAGCATGGTATGGGATCGGTAGTAAATGGCATGGCAGTCCACAAGGGATTGATCCCTTATGGAGCGACATTCCTGGTATTTTCCGATTATATGCGCCCTGCCATCAGGGTCTCGGCGTTGTCCCATTACCCGGTGGTATGGGTCTTTACCCATGACAGTATCGGGTTGGGCGAAGATGGACCGACCCACCAACCGGTGGAACATTTAGCGGCTCTGCGGGCGATTCCTCATCTTGTCACCATCCGTCCGGCAGATGCGAACGAAGTAAGCCAGGCGTGGAAGGCAGCCGTACAACGGAAGGATGGTCCGACTGTCTTGGTGCTCAGCCGTCAGGATCTACCAACCATTGATCGTTCCGTATATAGCTCTGCGGAGGGATTGTTGAAAGGTGCTTATGTATTGGCAGATATGGGGAAGGGCGATCCTGAAATAATTCTCATGGCGACCGGATCGGAAGTGCAGCTTGCTATCGCTGCCGCTAAAGCATTGGTTGAAAAAGGGAAATCGGTACGTGTGGTTTCCTTCCCATCCTGGGAATTATTCAACAAGCAGTCCAAGGAATATCAAGATTCCGTCCTGCTCCCATCTGTTCAAAATCGGGTTGCGATCGAAGCCGGTATCAAACAGGGTTGGGAAAAATGGTTGGGTGAAAAAGGCATCATGATCGGGCTTGATCACTACGGCGCTTCTGCTCCGGCAGAGGTCTTATTTGAAAAATTTGGTTTTACCGTTGAGCATGTGGTAGATCAAACCTTGAAATTTTTCAATTGAAAGAAGGATCAACAATGAAGGTAGCAGTTGGGACAGATCATGCAGGGTTTCTCTTAAAACAAACCGTGGTTGACACCGTCAAAGAGTTAGGACACGAAGTGCTCGACGTCGGTACTTTTTCCGATGCCAAATCGGTCGATTATCCGGATTTTGCATACAAGGTAGGAAAAACTATCCAAGACGGGCTGGCGGTACGCGGGATCACCATCTGTGGTTCCGGAATTGGCGCATGTATTGCTTCCAACAAAATGAATGGAATATATGCCGGGATATGTCATGATACTTATTCGGCTCACCAGGGTGTGGAGCATGATGGAATGAACGTGCTGTGCCTGGGTGGTCGTGTGATCGGCCCGGAATTGGCGCGTGAGATCGTGATCAGTTTTCTCAATGCGCAAACCGAAGAAGTGGAACGGCATCAGAAGCGCCGTGGAAAAATCAAAGCAATCGAATCAGGAACTTACACGGGGGACTGATGGATAAATTTGCAGCTTTGTCAAAAATTGGTCAATCCATATGGTATGACAATATCCAGCGAGATCTGCTTGAGGATGGGACTATCGAACGATATGTTAATGCCGGAATGATTTCCGGCATTACTTCAAATCCATCGATTTTCAAGAAAGCTATTTTAAATTCCCCCAGTTACCGACAACCGCTAAAAACCATGGCTTGGGCAGGTTGGAAAACGTCCCAGATCTATGAGGAACTGGCAGTGGAGGATATTCAAAATGCTGCAGCGTATCTATTCCCTATATATAGGGATAGTGGAAGAAAAGATGGTTTTGTAAGTTTGGAGGTCGATCCACGTCTGGCGTATGATACCAATGCCACCATCGCGGAAGCCAGTCGCTTATGGAAAGTTGTGGATCGGGAAAACCTGATGATAAAGATCCCGGCTACCACAGCAGGTATTCCGGCTATCCGTGCCAGCATAGCGGCGGGAATCAATGTCAATGTGACACTGATCTTTTCCATACAGCGCTATGGGGAAGTGATGGATGCTTATTTGAATGGACTGGAAGATCGTCTTCGGGAAGGCAAGGAAATCTCCGGCATCGCATCCGTGGCTTCTTTCTTCGTTTCCCGTTTTGACACGAAAATCGATAAACGTTTAGCAGATCTCTCTATTTCCCAAACCGGTGGGCTATTCGGTAAAGCGGCTATTGCGAATGCCAGACTGGCATATGACAGTTTCAAACGAGTATTTCAGGGTGAGCGATTCCTTGCCCTAAAGAAAGAAGGTGCCCAGCTTCAAAGACCTCTATGGGCTTCTACCAGCACGAAGAATCCAGATTATCGCGATGTATTGTATGTAGAGGAATTAATCGGTGCTGACACCGTTAATACGATTCCTCCCGCTACTCTGGAAGCATTTGCAGAGCATGGAGAGGTTGTGGATAAGCTTTCTGATCCTTCAGCCGGGGCTGCCAGGATCGTAAAAACATTGTCCGGATTCGGGATTGATCTCGAAGAGGTTGCCGGAGAACTTGAACACGAGGGTGTCCGGCAATTCATGGATGCCTTCACGGAAATGATGGATGCCCTGGAAGATCAACGTGCCAAAGCTGTCCGTGAATTGGGCTCTCTACAGCAGGTGGTAGCGGATCGTGTTGCCACTCTTGATCAGGACCAATTCTGCTCAGGAATGTTTGCCAAACAGGCTGACTTGTGGACCAAGGATGAGGCCGGGCAAGCAGAAGTGAAAATCCGATTGGGCTGGTTGGAAGCTCCGGAGAATGGATTTTCATTCGTACCTGAATTGGAAAATCTTACGAAAATTCTTCATAAAGAAGGATATCGTCATGCAGTTCTGATCGGTATGGGCGGATCTTCCCTGGCAGCAGAGGTAATGAGCAGAATCCTGGGAAAACAGGGGAACGGACTTGAATTGCGTATATTGGATTCAACAGATCCATCGCAGATAGAGCACCTGTTCACATGGGCTGGGATCGAAAAAACGATCTTCCTGATCAGTAGCAAATCCGGGGGAACCGCAGAAGTCATGGCTGGGTTCCAGTACGCCTGGCAGCAAACGGTCGCCGAAGGAATAAAAGAACCGGGCAGCCATTTCATCGCAGTTACCGATCCGGGCACCTCCTTACAAAAATTGGCAGAAGAGCATCATTTTCGGGCAGTTTTCAATGCTGATCCGCATGTGGGGGGGCGTTACTCCGCATTAACTGCATTCGGACTCGTTCCTGCTGCTTTGATCGGAAGCGATGTTACATCGTTATTGAAATCGGCGCAGACAATGCGTGAAAAATGTGATCCGCACGTGCCTGCCGGCAGAAATCCGGGTCTGGTTTTAGGCGCTGTGCTCGGAGAAGCATATCGCAATGGAAGAGATAAGCTGACCATTATCACTGATGCGGGATGGCTTCCTTTCGGTTCGTGGGTCGAACAACTGATCGCAGAAAGCAGTGGAAAAGAAGGAAAGGGCATCCTGCCGATCGATCTGGAACCGGTCAGGGATGCGACCCATTATGCACAGGATCGTATCTTTGTATATCTACGTCAGGATGGAAAAGAGGACCAACGGATTGCAGATATTCAGGGTGCCGGACATCCCTGTTTGGTATTGGAAGTGACTGAAAAGAATGCACTGGTACAGGAATTCTATCAATGGGAATTTGCTACTGCCACTGCCTGTGCCATCATCGGAGTGAACGCCTTCGACCAACCGAATGTCCAGGATAGCAAAACACGCACCAAGAAAAAGATCAAAGCCATCCAGGAGACCGGTAAGCTTGAAAAAGAAAATATCCTGTGGGAGGATGAAAATGTTCAAGTATCCTCAAACTCCATCGAAGAAGTGAAGAGTCGAAATTTTAGAGGGATATTACAGCAATTCCTAAGTGATATATCTCCTGATAACTATGTGGCTCTGAACGCCTTTGTCGAACGCGATGAGAATAATCAAACCCTATTGCAGAATTTCAGACAGCAAATTGGCGCCCAATATGGCGTTGCAACCACGCTTGGTTTTGGACCACGTTTCTTACATTCCACCGGACAGTTACATAAGGGGGGCAAGAATAATGGTTACTTCATCGTTATCACGACCACTGAAAAACAACACATTATAGTGCCTGATCTTGGCATCACCTTCGAACAACTTATCCATGCACAGGCCCTGGGCGATATCGAAGCGTTGGATGCCTCGAAGCGCAAGGTGCTCTATTTGCATTTTAAAGCTGATAATCTTAAATCACTTGCTGTGGAATTGGAGAGCTAATCGACCAGCGAGCGCGCCAGCGCAATTGCTCCCAATACTCCTGATCTGGTTCCCAATCCCGGTGGGACGATATATTGATCGATGTTTTCAAGGATAGCAGGAATTTGTAAGTAGCCATTCAGCAGTTCGATGACCTTGATACGGATCAAAGGGAATAGATGAGTTTGCTGCATTACCCCGCCTCCCAGAATGATGATTTCCGGAGATAAAACGTTGATATAGGTGCTCAATGCCTGGGCAATGTAAAATGTCTCCTGATCCCAGGCAGGATGGTGCGGTTCTAATAGGGCAGCATCCCTTCCCCAGCGTGCTTTCAAAGCAGGACCACTTGCCAATCCTTCAAAACAATGGGAATGATAGGGACAAACCCCTTTAAAGTCGTCTTCACTGAAGGGTTGTGCGAGGAAAATATGCCCCATTTCCGGATGCAAAAGCCCATGATAGGGTTTGCGTGCAATGATGGCTCCTCCACCGATGCCTGTACCGATGGTGAGATAAAGAATGTTTTGTAACCCCTGTCCGGCACCCCAATACAATTCCCCCAGAGCAGCTGCATTTACATCGGTATCCAGATCAATGGGCAGGTGTAACCTGTCTTCCAGTTCTTTAACGATATTTACGTTCTGCCAGGCGGTTTTCGGTGTGGAGGTAATGCATCCATAATGAGTTGATCGCTTATTCAGGTCCAATGGACCAAATGATCCAATCCCAAGCGACTTTAAAGTTATCTTTCTTGAAAGAGATTCTTCGAGGAAGAAATTTACCACCCTGGTGAGGGTTTCATGCGGAGTGGTGGTGGGAATTCTGGTTTCAACTAGAATGTTTTGAGGATCCTCTGCAATAATACAATTAAATTTTGTTCCGCCTGCTTCGATACCAGCATACATATTCAATTCCTTTTTTTACCTTTATTTTAACTTTAAAATTCCCCTTTAATTCCATATCGCTTTTATAATACAGGGGTTATTCATCTTGGACTAAAGCGAAAGGATTCATAGCGTATGGATATTTTTAAAAAATGCAGAGAATACACCGACGCGAAGGCCGTTATGGCAAAAGGGATCTACCCTTACTTTCTTCCACTGACGGAAAATGAAGGGACGGAGGTGGTGTATGAGGGGAAACGTATCATTATGTGCGGTTCCAATAATTATCTGGGGCTTACCACCCATCCAAAAGTAAAGGAAGCCGCGATTAAAGCCATTGAACGTTTCGGCACAAGCTGCACCGGCTCCAGATTCCTGAACGGTACGTTGGAATTGCACGAGCAGCTTGAGAAAGAACTGGCTGATTTTGTAGGTAAAGAAGAAGCGCTGGTTTTTTCAACTGGTATGCAGACTAACCTGGGAACTATCAGCAGTCTGATGACCAGAGACGATGTCGTGATTCTTGATAAAGAAGATCACGCCAGTATTGTGGACGGAGCCCGTCTTGGATATGGCAAGATCGAACGTTTCCGCCATAATGACATTGAACATCTTGAACGAGTTTTAAAATCCATCCCTGAGAACAATGGAAAACTGGTCGTTGTTGACGGTGTATTTTCCATGGGTGGAGATCTGGCGGATCTCCCTCAAATACTCCCATTGGTAAAGAAGTATGGCGCCCGTATCATGGTGGATGACGCACATGGCATGGGTGTGACCGGGGGGGGAAAGGGAACCGCGCATGAATTTGGCATGGATGACGATGTAGATCTGATCATGTCCACATTCAGCAAATCCTTCGCTTCTCTGTGGGGCTTTATCGCAGGAGATAGTGATGTTGTCCATTATATAAAACACACTGCACGAGCCCTTATATTTAGTGCCAGTATTCCTGCTTCCAATGCGGCTTCCGTTCTTGAAGCGATCAAAGTTATCAGAGCCGAACCAGAACGGGTCGATCGGGTAAACGCCATTGGCGAGACAATCCGCACTGAATTGCGCAGGATGGGTTTTAATATCGGTGATTCGGTAACCCCCATTGTTCCGGTCATCATTGGAGACGATACGCTCACATTCATGACATGGAAAGCCTTGTTTGAAAACGGGGTTTTTGTCAATCCGGTGGTCTCCCCGGCCGTGCCGGCAGGACAGCAATTATTGAGAACCAGCTACATGGCTACTCAGACAGATGAACAGATCGATAAAGTGTTGCAGGTCTTTGAGAAAGTTGGGAAGGATCTTGCCATCATCTAGAAAGATCGGCTTTTTTAACCTGACCGCTCCTATTTATGATCATGTTTTCCACCCTGCTCTGGGCGAACTTTGCCAGCAGGGTGGATTTGCAGACGAGGGGATCATTGTCGATATCGGTGGGGGAACCGGACGGATGGCGGCTTCGCTCCAAAATGGAAAAAGAAAGGTATTGGTTGCCGATGCATCGATGAAGATGCTGCTGCAATCCATCAAAAGGGCGGAACTGTGGGCAGTAGGTGCCGATGCTGTACACTTGCCCTTTCGCACAGGGTGTGTTGCCGGCATTCTAATTGCAGATGCTTATCACCATTTTCAAAAGCGGGAAGAAGTGATCAGGGAGAGTGCCAGATTATTGCGCAAAGATGGTATTCTCTACATTTTTGAGCCCAATATCAAAAAGATTGCAGTGAAAATCGTTGCTTTGCTTGAATGGATGTTAGGTATGAAAAGCAAGTTCTTTCATATATCGGAAATTCAATCTCTGGTCAGCGGATACGGCTTCCAGGTAATAGAACTCAAAGAAGATGGTGCTTCAATTCGTTTGTGTTTTAAGCGGATCGGTTAAAATAATCCCCAATTGAAGGAAGACGGGTCTTCCATCATCGATTGATCCCATACTTCGCTGCCGTAGATCACAGTAGCCTTTTTCCCACTGGTATCTTTGGCGATCCGGCGAGCGGATTCCAGCAAAGCAGGACCATAAGGGCAATAGGGGGTCGTGAGAATCATGGTGATGATGATCTGTTCGTCAGAAATTTCCACATCCCGCACCAATCCCAGCTGGATGATATCACTCCCTATTTCAGGATCTTTCACGTCGCGAAAAGCTTCTCGCAATTCGCCGGCGAGTTCAGGATGAGTGGTATTGGCTTTCCATTCAGGTATATTAATTTCTTCTTCAGGCATTTTGATTTATCACAGTAAAGGAATAGGTACAAAGGTCTTTATCTTGTTTCTGGCGTGAGATCTGGCTGACGGGGATATCCAGAATATTGGAAATAATAGAGCGATCGAACAAACATACTTCGGGATGATTATCACCGATCTTGAAAAACGGGCATGAAATTTCCCTTATTCGATATTCATCTCCGTCTTTTTCCCATTCCACATCAAAACCCTCATTATCCAGCACGGTGGTAAGCAAATCAAGTCGTTCTTCGATCGTCATGGTTTTCAATAAAGGTTCATATTCTGAGGTCAGTTTTTCTGCCATATTATTGAAGATAGCATTGATATTGTTGGCTGGTAAAGCATTCTTAATCTCGTCCATCAAGGAATTGACCAGGTGGTAGTAACGAGAAGGAAAATTTTCCATGCCCATTTCGGTCAGAGAGTATACCAACCTTGGGCGACCAACACCATGACGTTCCTCTTCAGCGATGATCAATCCCTCCGCCTGTAGATTGGTGAGGTGGTGTCGAACTGAAATGGCATTGATATCCACCTGTTCGGCGATCTCGACGATCGTTGATTTCGGATGGGTCTTAATGGTCGATAACACTTTTTCGCGAGTTGTTTTCATATTCTTATTTCTACTATTTTCCGGTAACACTATAACATGGGCTGGCAGAAAAGTCAATAATAGTGATATTTATAATAAATATTGACCAAATCGTAGCAGCATGGTATACTCTCGCTGCTACCGGAAAGGAACAAAAAAAGAATGATGGGTTTAGAGATAAAAAACCTTTATGTAGAAGTTGACGCCACTGAAATCCTGCATGGGATTGATCTTAAGGTACCCGCCGGTGAGGTACATGCTATCATGGGACCCAACGGAACGGGTAAGTCTACCCTGGCATATTCTCTTATGGGACATCCAAAATACACGGTCACCAAGGGAGATGCTTTATTGAATGGGGAAAGCATTATGGGGTTGGCTCCGGAGGAACGGTCACATAAAGGATTATTTCTGGCGTTTCAATATCCGGTGGCAATTCCCGGTGTAACCGTTGCAAATTTTCTGCGAACTGCGATCAATACTCAGCGGAAATCTGTTGACCCTGATTATCACGGCATTTCGATTCCGGAATTCAGGAAGTTGATGCTAGAAAAAATGGAACTGCTTGACATGGACCCCAAAATGGGGGGGCGATACCTGAACGACGGCTTTTCGGGCGGTGAGAAAAAACGCGTTGAAATTTTGCAGATGGCAATGCTGGAGCCGAATATGGCAGTGTTAGATGAAACGGATTCCGGATTGGATATTGATGCATTGCGTATTGTTGCTCAAGGCATCAATACATTAAAAAATGAAAAATTGGGAATCCTTGTGATAACCCATTACCAGCGTATTCTTAATTATCTCAAACCGGATGTGGTCCATGTGATGGTGGATGGGAAAATTGTGGAAAGTGGAGGACCTGACCTTGCACTTCGTCTAGAGGATGAAGGTTATGGCTGGGTGAAAGCTTAAAAATTGACCTCTCCACTGGAAAGACAAAATATGACGACAGAAGACGATATCCTGCGAGGAATCGATACCCAGCGTTACGATTTTCACGAACCTGAAAATTATGTGTTCAAAACAAGAAAAGGGCTGGATGCAGATGTTGTCCGGCAGATTTCTGCTTATAAAGGGGAACCGGATTGGATGCTGGAATACCGCCTCAAAGCATTGGCTCATTTCAATTCCGTGCCCCTGCCTGGTTGGGGCGTCGACCTCACCGATCTGAATATGGATGATCTGTATTATTATGTCAAACCTACTGATGTCATCCAGAATGATTGGAATGAGATCCCCGATGAAATAAAAAACACCTTCGATCGGTTGGGCATCCCGGAAGCCGAACAAAAATTCCTGGCCGGGGTAGGCGCCCAATATGAGTCGGAAATGGTGTATCACAATATCCAAGAACAACTGGAAAAGCAAGGGGTCATATTCCTGAGTATTGAAGACGGGCTGCGCAAATACCCCGAAATTTTCAGGGAACATTTCGGCACGGTGATTCCCTATACCGACAACAAATTCGCTGCTTTAAATACAGCTGTTTGGTCGGGTGGTTCCTTTGTGTATATTCCACCCAATGTCAAAGTTGAACTACCTTTGCAAGCCTATTTCCGCTTGAACTCGGCCAGCATTGGTCAATTTGAACGAAGTATCATCATCGCCGATGAAGGAGCACAGGTCCACTATGTGGAGGGCTGCACAGCCCCTCAATATACAAAAAATTCTTTTCACAGCGGTGTGATCGAGATCGTGGTTAAAAAAGGCGCCAGGGTGCGTTATACCACCATCCAGAACTGGTCGACCAATGTTTATAATCTGGTAACCCAGCGTGCCATGGTACATGAAAATGGCACGATGGAATGGGTGGACAGCAACTTGGGTTCAAAAGCAACCATGAAATATCCCTCCTGCTATCTGGTAGGAGCGGGAGCCCATGGTGAGATTCTTTCCATGGCTTTTGCCGGGAGAGGGCAGAATCAAGACGCAGGTGGTAAGATGTTGCACCTCGCTCCCAATACCACCAGTAAAGTGACATCTAAGTCCATCAGCAAAGACGGTGGACGTTCTTCCTTCCGCGGGTTGATGTACATTGATAAAAAAGCAGAGAATTCAAAGGCGAATGTGGTATGTGACGCCTTGATTTTAGACGAACATTCGCGTTCAGACACCTACCCTCATATTGAGAATCGCGCAGAAAACGTATCCATCGGTCATGAAGCATCCGTATCCAAAGTGGGTGAGGAGCAGCTTTTCTACCTGACCAGCCGCGGGCTGAGCCAGGAAGAAGCCACTACCATGATCATCTCCGGGTTCATCGAACCGTTGGTAAAAGAACTTCCTATGGAATATGCGGTGGAGATGAACCGGTTAATCCAACTTCAAATGGAAGGATCTGTGGGCTAGCATGGGTAATTCTAATCAACGACCTGTAATGGTGCAGGAAGAAATCCCCGATTTTTCGTTCGTGTCACAATTCAAATTGCCGGAGAAGAAAGACGGGTATCTAAAACAGCTTCAACAATCTGCCTTACATCAATATCGCGTCATGCCTTTTCCCAATACGAAGACCCCCGGCTGGCGCAAGGTTTCTTTGCAGGCATTGCAGCCTGACATATTTGCCCTTTCCAAACAAAAAGTCTTCAACCTGGAAAAAGCTTCGGCACTATCCGGAAGTAGCAAATTCGAAAATGCGATCGAGGTTAGCCTGGAAGGCGATGCAACTGGTATTCGATTAACGACCGGTAAACAAATAGCGGAGGGGCTGCAGATTGAGATCATCAAGGATGAATCAGACACTCTTCCGGAGAAAGTAACCGGAAAGATCGGGCGAATCGTCACCCCTGTGAGTGATAAATTCGCTGCTTTCAGTCATGCATTTTCAAATAACCATGTGGTGATCCGTATTGAAGATGACCATAGTCTTGACACACCAATCTATATCAATGAGATCGTGACCGGCGATAAGATCATCATTCCTATCACCACCTTATTGTATGTCGGAAAGAATTCATCCGTAACCGTTATTCGGGAACGTCGATCGACGGACGGTACCAAAATATTGAGTACGGGTATCTTGGAGATCTATCTTGATGATAATGCTCACCTTGACATGATCGATATCCAGGATTCTTCTCTGCAGACCTGGGATTTCCAAAATCAGAAGGCGGTACTTCAAAAAGATGCCAGTTTAAATTGGTTCACCTTATTAAAAGGAGCCGAGTTCAGCAAAATCCGACTGGGGGTGAATCTGGATGGACAGGGCAGCAGTGCCATTGTTTCGGGATTGTTTTTCCCAACGGGAAAGCAACAATTCTTCATGGATACCGCTCAGAATCATATGGCAAAAAATACCACCAGTGATCTGTTATATCGGGGAGTGGTTGACGGAGAAAGCCGCAGTATGTGGGAAGGTATGGTCTATGTGGACGAAAAAGCGGTTCGCACTGATGGGTATCAGGCAAATAACAATTTGGTGCTCAGCCGTGCTGCCAAGATTGATTCCACCCCGGGTTTGGAAATATTGACCAATGATGTACGTTGTTCACATGGGGTTACCATTACGAATCTTGATAAAGAACAATTATTCTATCTGGAGTCAAGAGGAATACCTGATAAAACCGGCGAAGCGTTGATCGTCTCCGGTTTTGTCCAAACGGTGATCGATCGGATTGCGAAAAAAGAAATTCAACAATTTCTGTGGGATGAATTCATATCTAAAATTAACAAAGATGTGCTTTAATAGATAGATTAATAATTTTCAATCAATCAGGAGATTTACTATGGCAAGTACACCGTTCATGCGCCCCCCCAACATCGCAGATGTTTATGAGGTGGGTGATCAAGTCGAAGCTAACTGCGATCATGACAAAGGGAAAGATCGGATTAAAGGCTGGTTGAAGGGAACGGTGGTACAGGTCGATTCTAAGTTAATAGCAGTGCAATTCAAGGAAAATGTGTATCTTACCGATGGCTGGATGGTACCGGATCATATCCTCTGGTATCCCAGCGATTCTCCTAATCTGCGTAAGAAAAGTAAAAGTTAATCAGGGTAAAAAATGCTCAATTCCCGGAACATCCGGAACGATTTCCCAATCTTTGACCGATTGGTGCATGGTGATAAAAGATTAGTCTATCTGGATTCTGCTGCTTCCAGCCAGAAGCCACAAAGTGTGCTGGATGTAATGGATGATCTTTATCAAAAGCATTATGCCAATATCCATCGTGGAATTCACGCCCTGGCTGAAGAATCAACTGCCCTGTACGAAGCAGCTCGCAAAAAAATAAGTGATTTTGTCCACGTCCCTGATCCTGCCCAGATGATCTTCACCAGAAACACGACTGAATCCATCAATCTGGTCGCATATGCCTGGGGGCGTAAGTTCCTCAAGGCTGGAGATCATATTCTTTTGACCCGGATGGAACACCATTCCAATTTGGTCCCCTGGTATATGCTTGCTGAAGAAAAGGATGTCAAGATCGATTTTGCCGAGCTCGACGAGCAAGGGCTGCTCGATCTGGAACACTTCCAAAAACAACTCGGACACCAGCCGAAATTGGTGGCTTTTACTCATATGTCCAATGTACTGGGTGTGATAAACCCGGTAAAAAAGATGACGGAAATGGCACACCAAAGTGGTGCAACCGTGTTGATCGATGGTGCGCAATCGGTACCGCATCTTCCGGTAGATATACAGGATATCGGTGCTGATTTTTATGCTTTTTCTGCACATAAAATGTGTGGACCCACTGGCGCGGGAATTTTATATGGAAGTAAAAAATTACTGAATGAGATGGATCCATTTTTAGGTGGGGGAGACATGATCCGTAAGGTTACTTATGACGGGTTTCAACCCAATGATCTCCCCTATAAATTCGAAGCAGGAACACCGGCGATCGCCGAAGCCATCGGGTTTGGGGCAGCGATAGATTATCTACATGGTATAGGAATGGAGGCTATCCATTCTCACGAATGTCACATCACCAAGTATGCTTATGCTGCATTATCTGAAATCGCAGGGTTAACGATCTTGGGCCCCGGCGCGGAAAAAAGAGGTGGCGTAATTTCATTTACATTGAAAGATGTCCATCCTCATGATGTGGCGCAGATCCTCGATTCGCAAGGGATCGCGGTTCGCGCGGGTCATCATTGTGCCATGCCCCTTCATCAAAAGTTGGATATCCCGGCATCCACGAGAGCCAGTTTTTATCTTTATAATGATGAAGCCGATATTGACGCACTGGTGCTTGGAATCGATAAAGTGAAAAGAATTTTTGGCTGAACGGGTGAATGAGATGATGGATGACCTATATCGTGAAATGATCCTGGAGCATTATAAAAGCCCGATCCATAAAGGGCAACTGGAAACCCACAGTCACAGCTACGAAGATGAGAACCCTTTATGTGGCGATTTCATTCACATGGATGTGGAAGTAGATGAAAATGGTGTCATCAAAAATGCGGTTTTCAGTGGGCACGGCTGTGCCATATCCCAGGCATCTGCCGATATTCTTCTGGAAGATATCATAGGAAAACAAATTGACGAGGTCGAACATTTAGATTCCCAGCATGTGATCGATCTATTGGGAATTGAACTGGGACCGGTGCGTTTAAAGTGTGCCCTGCTGCCGCTTAAAGTTATCAAAGCTGCCCTTTACGGGCTTGAAAAGGAAGAATGAATAAAGAGAGCCAGCTTTTTTCAAAGGCTGGCTCTTTATTTTGTGGATTTCCTTAATTCGGATTACCAAATGAAGCGATCATGCGGAAGATATCAAATCCTTCAGCGTAGTGGCTCTCAGCCAGAGCACCATTGCGAATTAGAGTCGCTCTGGTGATCTCCGAAGAGAAATAGTATTTATCACGGTATGTAGAATATGCATTCAATGCAGCAATCTTCTTCTCTACATCCTTTTCTTCAACTTTGACAAGTAAGTTGGGGAAAAATCCACTGCTGCTGCGGATGACGTCAAAACCGAATACACTGATGCCACGAAAAGCACGCAGTGTTTCCATGGTGACGGTGCTGTGGTCTTGATGTAAATCTGCTTTGGTGTGGGTGAAGACCATATCAGGCTGGTATTTCTTGTTCAGTTCAAACAAGGATTCAAGTATCTCCTGCCGTTCATGCTGGAAGCGCCTGGTTGTGAAGTCCTTGAGGATGACATGCTCCGAGTCGATCCCAAGTGTTTGCATGCTTTGATGGTGTTCACTCACCAGCTTTTGAAGCAGGGGATTTTTTTGATTATCGGAAAGAGTGATGCAGAACAGCTCTGCTTTCCCGGCGATATGCGATATCAATGCCCCACACCCCAACTCGATATCATCAGGGTGGGCGCC
>JAAZOK010000015.1 GCA_012797815.1 Chloroflexota bacterium
AGGTAAAACGGAATCAGGAGAAAAATATGACGATCATTTTGGATGCCATGGGAAGCGACAATTACCCCCACCCCGAAGTTGAAGCTGCAGTAAAGTATGTTACACAGCATAAAGAAAAATTAGTGCTGGTTGGAAACGAAGAAATCATTCAGAAAGAACTTGAGAAATATACTTATCCCAAAGAACTATTAGAGATCGTGCATGCTCCGGAGATCGTGGAAATGTGGGATAAACCGGTGGAATCAGCACGAGCTAAACCTAACAATTCCATGGCGATCGGAATTAAACAGTTACAAAATAAGGATACGGATGCATTTGTAACAGCCGGAAACACCGGTGGGGCAATGTTCAACGCTATTCGTACCCTGGGGAGGATCAAGGGAGTAGAACGACCTGCCCTTCCGGCAGTTATTCCCACTAAAAGTGGAAAAGCAGTAGCAGTGGATGTTGGGGTGAATGTCGATTGCAAAGCGGAATTTCTGCTGCAATTCGCCCTGTATGGCAGCACCTATGCCAAGATCATGCTTGGGATCAAGAATCCACGTGTGGGGTTGCTCTCGAACGGTGAAGAAGAAGGCAAAGGGAACATGCTGGTGAAAGAAACCCATCCCTTGTTAAAACAAAGCAATCTGAATTTTGTGGGTAATGTGGAAGGGAAAGAAGTATTCGGTGGCAAAGTAGATGTGGTGGTGATGGATGGTTTTGTAGGGAATGTCTTTCTAAAAGCCAGCGAAGCGGTTGCCAAATTCATGTTCGATACACTGAAAAATGAACTTTATTCTTCCACCCGTAACAAATTGGGTGCAGCACTGGCTAAACCTGCTTTTATGAATTTGAAAAGTCTCATGGACCCTGATGAGATCGGGGCATTACCCCTGCTGGGTGTGGATGGTTTAGTGCTCATCGGTCACGGAAGATCCAATACGCGGGCAATTGAGAGTGCTCTGCTGCAAGCCAAACACAGTATTGAAGCCAATTTGCTGGCTGAGATGAAAACCACTTTACAGCGTGAATTAAATAAATAATAGAAATAGGATATCGATGAAGATCATACGCAATGATAAATTAATAAAAAGAAACGCCAAGATCAGTCAATATGTTTTATATGCTGCGCTGGCTACCCTGGTGCTAGGAATCTATTTCACACTTACAAAATCTGATCCGGATGAAATAGGATGGGCATATTTATTTCTTATTCCGTCCTATTTTCTGGTGCAGATATCCATTGCCATGGGTAATGTTTGGAGCCGTTCTCCCCGCCCAGATGAGATCGTGACAAATTCCCTGAAAGGACTTGATAACCAGTATTCGCTGTATATTTATTCAACTGCCATCCCCCATCTTTTGATAGGACCTGCTGGAATTTGGGCGATCAAAACCTATCATCAATCAGGAAAAATTTATCTACACGAAAAGAAGAAAGTGTTGAAACAAAAAGGCGGCGGGAACTTTTTCACAAAAATTTTCGCTAATGAGAGTATCGGAAACGTCGCCAAGGAATCTACCACTACCATTGATAAACTGGAAAAATATTTCGTTAAGCAGTCTATCACTGAACATCCGGATATCAACATTGCAAATGTATTCATCAGTGACGATGTAACCATCGATGTCGATAACAATGAATATCCCGAAGTGTTACTCACGGCAGGCAAATTGAAGGATTTTATACGGAAAACAGCCAAACAGGTAAATTTCGATGTGACAACCATTGAAAAGATCACGGATAAATTGCCCAAAGAAAGTTGATTCCCGCTTTCGTTCAAAAAGAGCTTGTTTAAACAAGCTCTTTTTTTAATGCGTTGATCTCTTTTTGTGAAAGGTGGCGCCAGCGACCCTTTGGAAGATCGCCTAATTCCAGCGTACCAATCCGTTTGCGAATGATGCGTTTAACGAACAATCCAATACGGGCAGCCGTTTCACGGATCTGGCGTTTTTTGCCTTCTTTCATGACCACTTTTATCCAACAGCCCTTCGAATCTTGATAAACAATGTCCACTTTCGCTTTCCCGGTACGGGTTCCATCCTCCAATACCACTCCATTGCACCAGGCTTTCAATTGTTTTTCGTCAGGGGTGCGATTGAGGAGGACGTCATATTCTTTTTCATGTTTATAACGCGGATGCGTTAATTGGTTTGCCAGATTTCCATCGTTGGTAAGCAACATCAGCCCTTCACTATCCTTATCGAGTCTGCCAACGATAAAGATATGATCAGGAATATCAATAAAATCACGTACGATCTTTTCGTTGCGTACCTTTACAATATCAGAAATTACCCCACGCGGCTTATTAAAAGCAATATAAATCTCTTCGATATATTTCTTTCTTAATATCTTATTGCCAACTTTGATAGAATCTCGCGATTCATCTGCTTTCTGCCCAAGAATGGCAGGTTTTCCGTTCACAGTAACCTTGCCGTCGATGATATATTTTTCCGCTTCTCTTCTCGAACCATATCCGTGACGAGAGAGAATCTTTTGTAGTCGTTCTTCCATATCCGTCCTATTGCTTTAGAATATTCTGTTCGAGTTTTCCACCATGAGAGACTTCTTTTTCAACATCTGGCAGGTCATCCAGCGATTGTAAGCCAAAATAATGTAAAAAATCTTCTGTAGTGCCATATAAAACCGGTTTTCCCAGTGTCTCTGCTCTGCCCAGCTCCTGGATAAGACCCTTACTCAGCAAATTGCGCACCACCCCATCGCTGTTCACCCCTCTTACTTCCTCGATCTGGGGACGAGTGATAGGTTGTTTGTAGGCGATGATTGCAAGCGCTTCGAGCGCTGCCCGGCTAAGAGTGGTGGTAATCTCTATGCCAAGAAATTCTTCCAATGACACTGCCATATCCGGAGAAGTGGTCAGTTGAACGCGTTTTTTATGTTCGATGATGCGCAAACTATGCGCTTGGTCATATTCCATGTTCATCTCGGTGATCAAGGAAGATAATTCGGAGACCGAAATATCGGCAAATTTAGCCAGACTATCCATGGGAACGGACCCGGAGGATACAAAAAGTACCGCTTCGATCTTTTTCTTCAGACTGACCTTTGATTCATCCATATCATCTCTTCCCATGCTATAATAACTTGCTTTAGTGTGCAAGCCATTATAACTGAGATTGTTTTCAAAAAGAACATAGTCTACCTAAACAATTCAAATACAAATAAAAAACTTGGGTTCTACATGAAAATATTAATCACTGGTGCTGCGGGTTTTATAGGATCCCATCTTTGTGATCTATTGATCAAAGAGGGTCATGATGTGATTGGGATGGATAATTTCATCACCGGCAGCCCGGATAACCTGGCTCATCTCAGTGGCAATTCAAAATTTACCTTTATCTTGCATGATGTCGCAAATTTTATCTTTGTTCCAGAGAAAGTGGATGCAGTACTCCATTTTGCTTCACCTGCCAGCCCTAATCCAGATTCTCCCTACGGATTCCCCAACCTCCCCATTCAAACCATGAAGGCTGGCGCGCTGGGCACACACAATACGTTAGGGGTAGCTCGTGCGAATAATGCCCGCTATATTCTGGCATCCACCAGTGAGATCTACGGCGATCCGGCAGAACATCCGCAAAAAGAGACATATTGGGGAAATGTCGATCCGAATGGTCTGCGATCGGTGTATGACGAAGCCAAACGGTTTGCCGAGGCATTAACCATGGCATATCACCGCTACCATAACATCAATACCGGCATTGTGCGCATTTTCAACACGTATGGTCCGCGCATGCGCCTGGACGATGGCAGAGCAGTGCCCAATTTCTTACAGCAAGCTCTGCGCAAAGAACCACTGACCGTATACGGAGATGGTGAGCAAACACGCAGCTTTTGTTATATAGATGACCTGATCGCAGGCATTATTAAATTACTCTACTCAGAAATACATGAACCGGTCAATATCGGTAATCCTCAAGAAATCACCATCAAAGAATTGGCACTCAAGATCAATGCTTTGTTCGATAATCCCGCGGGAGTGGTCTTCCTGAGAAATAAGGTGGCGGGGAAAGATCCTGACCGGCGACAACCTGACATCAGCCGTGCTAAGGAGCACTTAAATTGGTCACCGTCCATTGACCTGACCGAAGGATTAAGAAGGACTATCCCATATTTCCAAGAAAAAATGCGGGAGGAGCATTGAAAGCTAGCCCTCA
This sequence comes from Chloroflexota bacterium, assembly GCA_012797815.1. Lineage (GTDB taxonomy): Bacteria > Chloroflexota > Anaerolineae > Anaerolineales > Anaerolineaceae > UBA4781. The sequence goes on from JAAZOK010000015.1 coordinate 4,162, forward strand.
CAAACGTTTCATCAAATTTGCACTGGTTGGCTTGAGTGGTACGATAGTAGATTTTTCGATTTTCAACCTGTGTATCAGCATTTTCCATATTGAACCTGTGATCGCCAGTGTTTGTTCTTTTTCCATAGCTGTCGTTAATAATTTCGTTTGGAACCGCCTATGGACGTATCCCGAATCGAAGGACATTCCATTCATGCCCCAATTGATCAAATTCGGCATCATCAGTGTGATCGGGCTCATCATTCGCACTCCGTTATTCGCCGCTCTTGAAAATCCCCTTATCCTGGCACTGGAAAAATCGATCGCCCCTGATTTTTTTCTGTCAGCACAAACGATCGGTCACAACGTAGCGCTGGCAATTGCCATCGTAGTGGTATTGTTCTGGAACTATTTTGCCAACCGTTTTTGGACATATAAAGGCATCAAATAGGCTGGAATAACTTTATGTCATCTCCCAGGATCATTTCAGGAACAGCCAAGGGACTGCGATTAAAATCGGTACCCGGAGATTCCACGCGTCCCATCACTGACCGGGTAAAGGAAGCTCTTTTCAATATCCTGGGAACGGATGTAATTGGCACGCATTTTCTGGATCTATTTGGAGGAACGGGCAGTGTTGGAATCGAAGCGCTCAGCCGTGGAGCCGCCCAAACAGTTTTTGTCGAAAAGAACAGACATGCTTATCAGGTATTGCAGGATAACCTCTCTTTTTGCCAACTGAAATCAAAGGGTAAAGTCATTTTCGGAGATGCGTTTTCATATTTGCAAAATAAAGCATGCGAACATTTTGAGTATATTTTCATCGCTCCACCGCAGTATAAAGGCTGGTGGGAAAAAGCGTTGAGACTCGTTGACGAAAACATCGCATTACTGGCTGATGACGGATGGGTCATCATACAAATTCATCCCGTAGAGGAAAAACCACTGGAACTACATGCTCTGGAATTATTTGATAAACGCTCTTATGGAAGTACGTTGCTGCTATTCTATCAGCGTAAATCAGGAAATCCGGTGAATGGTTAATTCTTTTTCTTCATAAATATATTGAAGATATTTCACCTGCTTATCCCTCTTTGCCTCTGTGATCACTTCCAATAGTAGCGGTATGTCTTTAATAACATGGTGGTTGGGCAAATCAGAACGTTTCACCCATAAAATGTGTCCCTCATCGGAAGATTTGATTTCACCACCCTGGTATTGCGCCGAATAGACAAAAACACATACTCCCTTTTCGGCTTCCACATCCATGAAAATAACGGCACACAGGTCAAAATCTCGTATTTGCAAACCGCATTCCTCGAACACTTCTCGACGAATGGCGGTTAGAGGATCCTCCCCTTTTTCGATATGCCCACCGATACCGTTCAACTTTTGATATGCGAAAGCGTTCTTTTTTAAACGCTCGATCATCAATATCTCATCCCCTTTTTCAATGAATGCAACCACCCTGGGAATGACGGTAAAAGTATTTGGTCTATCCATGATTTGATCGTTCATAGTTCATAAATCACAAGGGTGGGAATTTCACCCACCCTTGAATATACAATGATCTATTTCAAGAACATCGGTAGCCCAAGCACATTCTTAACATGCGGGCGATAATTCTCTACGTCATAGAACATATCCACATCCACGACCTTCTTCCCGGATGTAACCTGATCTAATGGGAATGTGGTGTATTTTCCATCTTGTAATGCCGTCATCTTCCCGATATCATTGTTTTTCACCAATTGGTAAGCTAACGTGCCGAAACTCATGGCAACCATTCTATCCAGCGAATCGGGGGGACCGGAGCGCATCAGGTAACCTAATTTTTGATACATGGTATTCTGCCCGGTAATGCGTTTGATCTCTTCAGAAATAAGATCGCCAATCCCACCAAGTTTTTTATGTCCATATGCATCGGTCTCACCGCGTTCGACGATCTCACCTCCCAGGAAAGTAGCCCCTTCTGAAACCGTCATGATGGAGTAATTGGATGGATTATAACGTTTATCTTCCAACAGCATGTTGGCTAATTTATCCATATCAAAAGGAATTTCTGATATGATCGCCCGGTCAACATGGGATAGATAAGCACTGACAAGGCTGGTTTCACCCGAATTGCGACCGAATAATTCGACCACACCAATCCGTTCATGAGAACCAAGTGAGGTACGCATGTTGGTGATCAATTCAACACTACGTGTTACGGCAGTGGAAAAACCGATACAATAATCGGTTCCGAAAACATCATTATCCATCGTTTTAGGAATTCCAACTGTTGGAAAACCTTCTTTTGTCAATCTGGCAGAATAACTGAGCGTATCATCACCACCGATGGTAACCAGAACATCAATATTGAGATGATCAAGAACTTTCAAAATATGGTCCGTATAATCAAAAGTTCCATTCTCCAGATTTTTTCCAAGACCGGAATTAACCAGGAAATCGGGAATATCTTTTTCTTTCACTTTTTGAGGATTGGTGCGTGAGGTATGCAGGAAAGTGCCACCGTTGCGGTCAATCTTGCGTACATCGATGCAATCCAATTCATTGACATAATATTCGTGAGTAGAAGGTTCATCAAGGTCATAATGCAGAAGCCCCATCCAACCTCTGCGAATGCCCAAAACGCGATACCCGTCTTCTAGTCCGTTCAAAACCACCATTTTCATTGCGGGATTTAAGCCTGGTACATCTCCTCCCCCTGTGAGAATCCCAATTGTTTTTGCCATACCGTCCTCCATAAATCCATTTTGAGATTAACCGGACAAAGTATAGCATAATTTGCAAAATGTCACATATGTTCGATGATTTTTTTCATGGGATCCTGCTCAATCCAGGCACGGATCCAATACATACCCACTAACAGATGAACGGTCGATAACACCATGATGATTTGCGGAACACCTGCCTGCCCTACCAAAATACTCGCATCGATAATGATCAAAACAATGGATATAACCGGATAAATCGCCAGGTTCAAGATCGAAATCACCCTGGCTTGCAAATTCATTCTAGCATACCAGTATTCTGATATTTGCATCCATGCCGGCAGGGTAAGAACGAACAGCGCTGGTTTCAGGATACTACCTGCAATTCCAATAACTGCGAATGAAAAATTGAATAACCATTTTTCCCTTTGTTCATCTTGGAAAACATGCGAGAATCTAAACCATTCAAATATCAATGCCAATACAGAGATAGCGGTAAGGACAATCTGAATTCCATTCTTAAGTGCTAATTGGAAAATTGCCAGTGTTTGTTTGAGCCAGTTTGAAGCAACCAGCAAGTAATATGGAATCCAGTTATCCAAAAGCAGGTATCCGGCGAAGATCAAAAGGGTGGTAGTTATTAAAAACCATATCAGGAACCCCCAACGTTGCTGGCTTGCACTATAAACCGCAAAGAGGAGCATACCAATGAATCCCAATACGGGGGATACCATAGCCAGTCCGCAAAAAATCCCCGCCAGCTCAAAATCATCCTTCAAAATATGTTTATAAGTTAACAACAGGAATATCAAGGAAACCAGGAATAATTCCCCGGAAAGAAGTGAAATTATTGTAAAGACATTTCCCATTATAAAGAGATATAAAATTGGTCGATAACGCAAATCGGCAACGACTGAACTGTTATCCAATGATAGGATAGTGGAAAGTAACCCAACCAGTAGAATCGTCATCCAGATAGCACGCGCCAATTGAAAATCTTTTAGCAAAGATAAAGGATAGTATGGGAACAGGCTAAAAATGGGTGCGGAAAATGATGTGTTTTCCGGCAATGAGAAAAATATGGCATCAGGGGCATTTTCAGCAATAGTGCTGGCTGTTTTATCCTCATAGGGATTCTGTTTTTCACTATTTAGTTGCTGTGCACTGCTCCAGTTTATGTAAAAATCGGTTCCACCGACAAAATTCCTGGCGATCAGCAAATTCATTCCGAAAATTAATACGATTCCAAGTGCAAGGACACCAACATTAAATAAAATCCTGTGGTGTGTTTGTGTTTCAGCAATCCAAGCTCTGATACTATCCGGGAATTTATTCATGATTCTTTCTCTGAAATAAACGTATACATCCTCTTGAATCTATTTTACATACGATATTGAAGGATAATCAACAACCTGAGACTCAATTCTCGAGCGATTTTAGAAATTTTTCCTTGTTAGCAGCCCTGGCGATCTTACCACTGCTGGTTTTGATCAACCATTTTTCATCAACCAGGAGGACATGGCGTAGCGCAATCGCCGAATTTTTTGTCACACGATCTTTAATCTCACGGCTGATGCGTTCTTTTCTTTCTTCCTCCTTTTCATCCACTTCTGCTACGATCACAACATCTTCGGTCCCGGCAGTCTCATTGAAGACCCCAAATGCTACCGTTCGTCCAGGATGAACTCCCTCCACTTCCATCGCAATGGATTCAAGGTCCTGGGGATAGACATTTTTCCCGCCGACAATGATCAGATCTTTCTTCCTGCCGGTGATATACAACTCTCCATCGGCAATATAACCATAATCTCCTGTTTTGAACCACCCATCCATGAAAGCCTTTTCGGTGATATCCCGGCGATTGTAATAACCGTTGAAAAGACAATCGCTTTTTACAAGCACCTCTCCGACATTTCGATCCGGTAGAAACACGTTTTTTTCATCCGAAATAACAATTTCCACGTTTTTAATAGGTTTTCCTGTCGAAAGCATGGTAATGGCAGCTTTCCCTTCCGCAGGAGAGATGGCTTTCTTCTCAATTTGAAAAATATCCCGATCAATGATATCAACCGCCATTGGTTCATCAATACCAGCTTGCGTGACTGCAAATACGTTTTCTGCCATGGCATAACTGGCGGCCAGAGCATTTTCCCTGAAACCATATGTTTTATAACGCTCATAGAAAGCCTGCTGGCTTTCATGGCGCATGGGCTCTGAGCAATTGGTCACTGCCCGCAAAGACGATAAGTCAAGGTTTTCCAGTTGTGAATCGCGGACTTTTTTTGCACAAAAATTATATGCAAAATTGGGCAGCCAACATAATGTGCCTTTGTATTTGTCAATGGCAGTAAACAGACGATAAGGTGCTCTGACCCAATCAAACGGAGACATCATCACCACAGGGACGCCATACAGGATGGGCATAAGGTAACAGGCAATCAACCCCATATCATGATAAAGTGGCAGCCAGCTTACAATGATGTCTTTTTGAGGATCCAGATGCAGGGCATCCGAATAATGATCCAACTGATTGAAAACCGCTTCATGGGATAGCGCCACTCCCTTTTGCAAACCAGTTGTGCCGGAAGAATGCTGCAACAACACCACATCAGAGGGTTGGCGGTCCATTCCCGGCAGTTTTTCCGGGATTTCCAGCGAATCGAGCTTGATATCATCACTGAGAAAAAGATCTACTGAAAGCTGTGAATCAAATCGGTCAAAGACTTCATTCTTGAATTCACGATAAGTCACGATAGCGCGCGGATCAATGATCTTGACCAGTGATTGAAAATCTTGCTGATATTTATCAGGTAGCAATTTCTCTGTGAGGAAGGGCATCATAGAAGGTACTGCCCCGGCCAGAATGGCACCATAATATGCATAAATGAGGTCCAGGCTATGCTGGAGAACCATGATGATGACATCACCGGGCTGGATGCCATTATTCAAATATGTTTGGGTATATGCGTACGATCTTTCCAGCAACTTCTTATAACTGATGGGAATATCTTCTTGCCCCGCACTTTGAAAGAACAGGATATTCTTATTCCCATTGTAACGATAATGAGAAAGCAATACAGAAGTGAAATTTCGCATTCGTATTACTGCCGTGCCAGGATAAGATCTGCCAATTGAGACAAAGAGTCAAACGTATCGGCGGTCAGTTCCGCATCATCGATTTGTACATCATAAAGCTCTTCGACAATGAGAGCCAGATCGACCAAAGAAAATGAGTCGATCAAACCACTGCTGATCAGAGACTCATCGGCTATGATCGTTCTGTGGGGATCATCTAAAATTTGAGTGGCAATTTTTTGTCCAACCTGAGTAATGATAGTGTTCTTGTCCATTTCAACCTTTCTTATTGCGGTATACCTCTCACTGTCTTCCAAATGAGATCCAAAGTTTCCAGGGCATCATAGCTGCGTTCAGTCCAGGCGGTGGGGGAAATATGGAAACCATCATTGCGTTCAGGATCCATCCCATTATTGGATAAGTTTTGCGCGGTGTACCACCAGTTCACCATAGGCAGATCATATTCATAAGCCAGCCTGGCAATCGTGTAATTGATCGAATAATCCCCTTCCGTATTATCTGCTTTGGTGATCAAGATCGGTACAACACCCTGGGAGATGAGGTAATCAAGCACCTGACGCAGATAGGTTTCATAGTTCTCGGCTGAACGTCCTTTGTACCAGAGTTCAAAACTGACAAAAGCATAAGCAGGGTTATTATTGCGGATCTCACACATTAATGGATTTTCATCTGGCTGGCAAGCAGCAGGATCTGACATCAAAGGATTCAAGCTGGAAGGGGCATTCAAGCCACCTTCTACCGCATACCCGTCACGATTGAAATAACCGTGGAAATTATCAAGAGTTTCTTGCAAACTTTGCTGGTTTTCACTCAAGAACACGTTTTGCCGGTCAAAGAAACCCATAAACGCCTCTTTCACATTTTGACAGTCTCCGATCTTTGAAAAAGCATTGGGGTTACGACCCATTTGCTGCCCATGGTTGAAAATGTCAATGACTGTCCCAGAGACATACGTTGGAATTACCGGCCATTTTTTCCAATCTTCCGGTGCCATCCGCAAATCCGGCGTAGCGGTGAAAGATGGGGTACTGGTAGGCTCAGAAGTTGCCGTGACCGGAATTTCGGTGGGCAATTCGGCGGTGAGAGTGGTCTGTTCTGCAGTTGGCACTGTGTCCTGTTCTACAGGCGTGCCTGTCTTTCCACAACTGGAAAAGATCATGCTGCTCATCACGATAATAAAAAACAATTTTTGTTTCATTTTAATTTGAAATATCCTTTTGTATTTGTAAATAAAGTTTTTCAACAAGGATGTTCACACCCTGCACGTTATAATGGATGGCACTGTTCGTAAACAGTGATTCGGGAACAGCATCCCAAAAATCGATATATTTTATACCCATTTGCCGCATTTTAGTGCTGAGTATTTGACGGTATTGATCGTAAGCCCAGCGCGGGTAGTAATAGTTATAGCGAATATCACTATTGGAACCAGCACTGATCAGGATGGGTTCATTTACAATGATCACATTAACATCCGGATAACGGTGCTGAAAATTTGTGAGAATATCCAATTCAAGATCGGTCGCTCTCAACTGCTGGTCTGCGATATCTGCATAAGACATGTCAACTTCCAGATCGCGTGCTGCCGGGGTGTACTCTGCAGGGATATATTGGTCAATGCCCGTTGAAGCCCACATGGGCGCCAGCAATTGCAGATGGATGCGATCATAGATATTGCGACGTTCGTTGATGAAAGTCTTTTCCCAATAAGTGGTTGTGTCCAATGGCTTAATCCCCAATTGGTATTTTGCGATGACAGCATTGGTCTTTTCAGGATTATTGGTCAGGACAGGTGCATCAAGATGAGCATTTTTGATCAATGAATTGAGAGTTACGAACCAGATCACCGTATCAGGTTGATACTGCATTGCCTGATCCAGGATGACCAGATCTTTCAATGCAGAGGTAGTCGGGTAACCAAGATTATAAACGTGGATGGAATCGCTTGAAGTAGAACCATCCTCATGAATCATCTGCTGTAATTGGGATGCCAGAGTTTCTTCATTGGTCAGTAACGTTCCCCAAATGGATGAATCTCCCAGCAAAAATACTGATACATCCTGATCAGATTTACCGCCGCTAACCACATGAGATGCCAGCATGGCATCTACATCATTCAATGTGAGATTATAGGCAAGTTCAGGTGTTTCACCAAAAGGCAGTCGCAGTCTGCCTGGAAAGATCACATTATAGACTGACAATCGTTGTAACGGAACAGCCTCTAGCAGTGGAAAAGCGAAATTAAAAACCAGCAGGACCAGAAGAGTTTTCAGAATGATCCGCACTAAGCGCTTAGATCCGGCTTGCATTGTTTAATAAGCTCCCTTTCCAATTAATTTCCGAAAAATCAGGAAAGCCATCTGCATAGAAGGGCTGAAAAACCATACCCACCCCAGAGACACATAAATAAAAGTTCCTAAAGTTGAAAATCCCTTTATGAATGTATCCAACCACGGCTTTTGTTGGATTCTGGCTTGCATGGATTTGGTGGCTGAGTTCCACCGATTTTGTATGAATAATCCCAGCCCGTGCCACAGACCCCATATCAGGAAGGTCCAGGTGATACCATGCCATAGACCGATCAACATCATGGTGGTCACCTGGGTAAAGAACAGTATCGAAGTCTGAGCCCCAGACCGTTTGGATTTGCGCAAAGCACGATTAACCGGATTGAAATAATATGCTCGAATCCACTGCGCAAGAGTGATATGCCAGCTATCCCAAAATTTAGCCAGATTGCTTTTCATATAGGGATTTTTGAAATTTTCCGGTAATTTGATGCCAAGAAACAAACCCAATCCAATAGCGATATCCGTATAGCCACTGAAATCAAAATATATCTGCAGCGAATATGCCAGCAATGCTAATCCTACCCACCCTGCGGACATAATCTGACCGGCATTGGTTGTATTCAAGGCCAACAGCGCAAGTGCGTCTGCCACCACAAATTTCTTGAACAGTCCAATAAAAAGTCTTATGGAACCCTGAAAAATGTCATCTGCCACATCACGGGTCCCGGCAACTTCCCATTGGGTTGAAAAATCATCATATTTCGCGATCGGTCCGGCAGATAATGTTGGAAAGAACAAACAAAAGTTGAAAAATCGCAGCATGGGAACCTGGGAGAGTCTGCCCTTTTGATATTCTCGAATGACATGAATAATGCGAAAAGCAATATAGGAATACCCGAACCAACGAATGTCAAAACCGGACGCGGTGTTTGTGTTCTGCTGAAATAAGAAACGTACATTCTTACTTAACCAGGTAGAGAGTTGAGGTTGCTTGAGAAATACAAAGATCAACAGGATCAGAAATATGAACCATAGAAGATATTTCTTTTGTTTGCGAGCTAAAAGCAAAAAGATTATGGCTGCCACACTGCCTAAGATGAGCCAACCCAACACGATGAGGTTGATATGCTTATCCAATGTACTATTCTGTAGAAATGGCAGATATTCTGCTAGGAAAAAGGGTAGGAATCCGAGCGCAATCAACAAGACTACCTGCGGCAGATCTTTTTTGATGGACGTTGTGTTCAACCCGATACCTACCCCCAGGATCAACAACAGGGTTAAAAAAGGAAGGATGAAATCAAGATAACGAATGGATGTGGCGGGTTGCAGGAGGAACAAGAAAAAAACATTCGTTACAAAAATAACCTTTTCTTTTTGCCAGTCTTTGGCAAATATGCGGTAGAGGATAACTCCAATACCAGTCATGGCAATCTGTGTGATGGTCATTTAAAAACCCTGATAGATCCAGAGTGGTGCAGTATCCACGCTGAAAAGCAATAGCGCAATGACAATCACCGCTAAAATAAGTACCAGTAGATTTTCGGGATACTTCTTACTTTGCATACAAACAAACGGATGTGACTTTATTTATACCCACAAACACGCCATTCACCTGCCTGGTATTGCAACGCATAGGTGCGCAAACTCAGATCAATCGAACGCACTTCCTCGTTATAGGTCATGTCGATGGAACCACTACAGGTCACATCGGCTTGGTCATCACTAACCATTCCTGTTTGACACTGGACATTATTCAAAACGGCTTCCACCGAGAGAAATGAATCCGCTTCAAGACGAGCTTGTTCTTCCCAATCGGCGCAAGAAAGCGAAACAGCACTATCTGCATCTTGGGCTGTGAGCGCGGTTAGATAATCCATCACAGATTGAGCAGGATCTGATGTGGAAGTACAAGCAGAAAATAAAATTAAGATTCCTAAAAGCATGGAAGTGAGCAGGATCGTTTTATTCATAGTTGTCTCCTGTTGTTATTGTAATGCATGATAGTCATTAATATTTAAAAATTTCAGGGAGATGCAATTGCATCTCCCTGAAATATGTGATCCTTAAATATTCTTGCCAAAGATACGATGGTTTTTATAGGGTTTTACGCCCAGATTACCGAGATCCTTTCGCATTTGGACGGCAGTTTCGGCGATATTGGTCAATTCACCATGAATAAAATTGCGGCTCTTAGCAGATTTCTCTATTTCATCGAATAACAAAGCATTTCCGCCAAAACCCTGATATTCGGGCAAAATACCAACCCCATTGAAATCAATCCAGGTGGATCTATTCAATTCATTCATGATCCCAACGATTGACAAGGGATTCAACGATCCATTATAGCGTTGGATAGCAGCGGAAATATCCGGAAATGCCAGCAGGAAACCGACGATTTCATCCTTATAAGTAATGATCTTGATCAAGTCCGGCAAAGCTACCAAAATCAGGTCACTAAACGCCCAATCAACTTCTTTCTGGGTTAATGGATAATATTCCCAGTTATTGATAAAGGTTTTATTGTATGCCTCTCCGATGAGTGGGACATATTTTTTTAATTCAGCTTTTGAAGTAAATTGATGCACTTTGAATTTACCCTGTTTTCTCACCTTATCCGCAACAAGTTTGATTTTTTCGGGCATATTAAAATCGGCAATCTTTACATAGCTGGATACCCAATCGACTACTTTGGTAAAACCAAGATGTTCCATAAAGGCAGGATAATTTGGCTTGTTGTAATTCATCATGGTCATCATCTGACGATGTTCAAAGCCCTCTACAACAAAACCATAGCCATCAAAAGGTGAAAACCCTTTCGGTCCGAGAAAATAGTTTAACCCGCGTTTGTGAGACCAATCAAAAGCAGTTTCAAAAAGCTTATCTGCCACCGCTTGGTCATCCACACTTTCATAGAAATAAAAAGATGATTGCTTTTTATCATGATATTTGTTATAGACTTTGTTCTCCAACACCGCAATACGCCCTACAATTTCATCACCCTCTTTGGCAAGGAAAAAATCTGCATCCGAATGTTCATAATAGGGAAATTTATTACGGTTTAGCACATCACGTATACCGGCTTTGATAGGAGGAACCCATTGGGGGATATCTTTGTATAATTGAAAGGGTAACATTACAAAATCATTTACTTCTTTTTTGGAACTGGTATCAATTTTATGAATAGTAATCATAATTTCACTCCAGAATAGGATAAAAAAAGTATACTCTAGTTTTGGTTTATGGTTATACTAGTACATTGTACATAACCCTAATAATACAGAAAAGTGATGAAATCAGATGGGAATAAATCAAAAAGACCGACTTTTTCAAGAAATCAACCAGCAACCTGCAGTAGCCGAAGAATTAATCAACCAAGAATTCGGAAAGATCGAAACAATTGTAAATGAAATCAATGGCGATTTCGATTATGTGCTGATAGCTGCCAGAGGCAGCTCTGACAACGCTGCCCGGTATGCGCAATATCTATTTGGATTGAACAATCAGCTACAAGTGGCTCTTGCCACCCCCTCATTGTTCACATTGTATTCATCTTCTCCCCAATTGCATAAAGCACTGGTGATATCCATATCGCAATCGGGAATGTCACCCGATATCATCCAGATCATAAAAAATGCCAACCAACAGAAATGCAAAACCATTTGCATTACGAATAATGCAGATTCTCCATTAGCCAATGAATCAGATTTCACCATCCCGATCTATGCCGGAGAAGAGAAAGCGGTCGCTGCTACCAAATCGTACAGTGCTTCATTGGTAGCATTGGCAATGCTGTCAGCCGCACTAGCGAAGGATAAAAACTTCCAAGCGCAAATTCAGCATATCCCGACTTATCTCAAGACCACCATTGAATCTGCACTGGAAAAAGTGGATCAGGTACAGCGCTATCGTTATATTGAGAATTGTGCGGTACTGGGTAGAGGTCTGAATTATGCCACCGCTTTCGAAGTCGCTCTAAAAGTTAAGGAGCTGACGGGCATCAACGCGATTCCATATTCTTCAGCTGATTTCAGGCATGGACCAATCGCTACGGTTTATCGCGGATTCCCCGTATTTGTAATCGCACCAAAGGGCAAAGTCTTCGGTGATATGCAACAAATGTTTAACGATCTTAAAACTCTTCAAGCGGAAACAATCAGCATTTCCAATGATGATAAAATTCTGGCAAATAGCAATCTGGGTTTTCGCATTCCCACAGAAATTCCTGAAACACTATCCCCTGTTGTCAGTGCTATTCCCGGACAATTTTTTGGGCGTCAGTTAGCCATCGAAAAGGGTCTCAACCCGGATAAACCCGAAGGATTACATAAGGTAACCGAAACTATCTAACTATTAAGGGATAAGAACATTTCAACCTTGGAGGTTTGAATGGATAAATTCATCATAGAAGGTGGAATTCCATTAAAGGGGGAAGTTATACCATCGGGGAATAAAAATGCTGCTCTACCCATTCTATCCGCCTGCCTTTTGACCGATCAACCTATTATCTTGCATAACGTTCCGGATATTCTTGATGTAAGGACTATGCGCGCACTATTGGAGAGTTTAGGAGTTCGATTCGAAACTTTAGACACCCATACCTGGAAAGTAGAAGCCAAAGAGATCTGCCCCGGGGAACTTGATCCGGAGTTATGCCGCAATATTCGAGCATCCATTCTTCTGGCAGGACCCATGCTGGCAAGAGCCGGTTACATCATCCTGCCACCTCCCGGTGGAGATGTGATTGGGCGCAGAAGAGTCGATACGCATATCCTGGCATTGCAAAAATTAGGCGCTGAAGTTGAATATAACCGAACCTTTTCTTTTCGTTGCGATGGATTAACCGGTGCCGATATCTTGCTGGACGAAGCCAGTGTGACCGCTACCGAAAATGCAATTATGGCGAGCGTGCTTGCAAAAGGGACCACTATCTTGCGAAATGCCGCTTCCGAACCCCATGTTCAGGAATTATGTCATTTCCTCAATGGTCTGGGAGCCAAGATAAAGAATATCAGTTCCAATACTCTAGAAATTGAAGGGGTCAGCAGTTTATCTGGCGGAGAATTCACCATTGGTCCCGATTATCTTGAAGTGGTAAGTTTCATCGGTGCAGCAGCTATCACCAATGGCGAAATCGTCATTCATGATGCAGGACCTCATTATCTGGATATGGTCAAACTGGTCTTCAACCGCCTGGGAGTGGATTGGGATAACAAAGCGAATGATATTTATGTTCCTTCCAGGCAATGCCTGTGCGTCGAGCCTGATCTCGATAATGCCATTCCCGAAATTAGTGTCATGCCCTGGCCAGCATTTCCAACCGATTTGATGAGCATTGCCATTGTAGTTGCCACCCAGTCCAAAGGCACCACCCTTTTTCATGACTGGATGTATCCAAGCCGTATGTTTTTTACAGATAAATTAGTCAGCATGGGAGCTCAGATCGTGTTATGCGATCCTCATCGCTGCATCGTTCAGGGTCCAACCCAATTATTGGCAGATGATATTACCGGTCCGGATATTCGAGCCGGGATGGCATTATTGTTGGCAGCTTTATCGGCTGACGGTAAATCGACTATACGTAATATCAGGCAGATCGATCGGGGGTATGAAAACATCGATATCAAGCTGGCAGAATTAGGCGCTTCGATCGAACGGATCGCTTAAAAAAGAAAAGGGCCGAATTATAAAAATTCAGCCCTTACTTTGTTATTGTTGATTTTCTTTGATCACATCGAGAAACTGGTCAACCGTCTCCCGCAGCATCCCCTCAGGAACGGCTCCCACCTGGCGATGAATTACCTTGCCATCTGCAATGAACAACATCGTAGGAATACCCTGCACACCATAACGCGTTGCCCATTCCTGATTCTCGTCCGTGTTCACTTTAGCAACAACCACCTTGCCATCGTAATCCTTGGCGATTTTCTCAAGTGCCGGAGCTACCATTTTACATGGTCCGCACCAGGGTGCCCAAAAATCGACGATCACAGGGACGCTCGATTCCAATACCGACTTCTGAAAAGCCGTATCCGTAACATGTATGGGTTCGTTCATCAAATCTTCTCCAATCTCATCATTTAATTGCGAAAACCTTTCTGCCATTTTACTGGATTTTTGATAAACAGAAAGGTTTTCGTTGATTGCTAATATATTTCTAATCTTTCTATTTTGCCTTGACCGTGATGGTCTTCGGTTTGACTTCTTCCGCTTTCGGAAGTTTCAGCTTAAGGATGCCATTCTTGAAATCAGCCACCGCTTTATCGGCTATGACTAATGTTGGCAGGGTTATCGAGCGGGAGAAACTGCCGAAGCGACGTTCCTTGATGTGATAATCGGCATCTTTGGTTTCTTGCTCTTGCTGTACTTCACCCTTGATGGTCAACACTTCGCCAGCAACGGAGATGCTGATATCCTCCGGTTTGATACCGGGGATAGAAGCTTCTACAACAATTTCATCGTCCGTCTGGTACATATCGAGATCGATCACCCCATAGCCTTCGAAAGACAGGGCGGAACGACCAAAATAGTTATCCAGCATTCTATCCATCGTGTCTCTGGCACTTACGATGTCATAAAAAGGATCACTTCTTGTTATCTTTGTCATTTCGACCTCCTTATCATTTTAAAATATAAAGCGCTTGTATTAATATTTCACAAGCGCTTCGTAGGAAAATTATTAAATCTCTATTTCTTCCGCCGATAATCGTAAAACCGGTATCCTACTCCACGTTCCGTTAGAATATATTTAGGATTGGATGGATCCTTCTCCAATTTCTGACGAAGATAATTGATGTACAAGCGCACATAATGCGGCTCATCGCGATATTCGTATCCCCATACCCTGGAGAGGATCTGATCGTAAGTGAGCACCCAGCCGGCATTCTGTACAAGGTGATACAATAAGCGATATTCGGTTGGGCGAAGTTTTACCAATTTCCCCTCCACCCAAATTTCTCTGCGGTTGAAATCGATCTTCAGCCGGTCGTCGACCTGGATGACATCATCCGAACTCACACTGGAAGACTCCAGTCTGCGTAGTACAGCTTTGACACGGCTGACCAGTTCCCGCGGGCTGAAAGGTTTAGTCACATAATCATCCGCACCCAGCTCCAACCCACGTACTTTATCCTCTTCCTCACCCTTGGCCGTCAGCATGATAACCGGCACATTATCAATTTCACGAATCATCTTCAATAATTCGAAACCGTCAAGATCAGGAAGCATGACATCCAATAAAACCAGATCGGGCATAAAGGTGCGTAGTTTATCCAGTCCTTCCCGCCCGGTCAGCGCTTCGCTTACCTGAAAACCATCCTGCTCCAGATTCAGTCTGACGAAACGTGCCATCCTCTCTTCGTCTTCAATCACCAGGATCTTTGTATTTGTTGAAACCGCTGAACTCATGATCCAATCCTCCTGAAATAAGCTTGTCTTGATTATAAGGTCGACACCCTGATTTTTCAATAAATCCAGTATATGCGTGTTATGATATTGTATTATCACATGTTCCAGTATAAAAAGTTTATAAAATTCGCAGACACAAACCGATGAACCTGACAAATCTTTCTGAACTGCAGAATATCGACAGCCATTTGGATGCCATCCGATTAGAATTAAAGTCATTACATGCCGCAATGCAAAGAGACGGTCTTGTAGCAACCGCCGAGCAGACCCTGAAGGAACAACAATTAATTGAAAACGAAGCCCAAAAAACGCTGAATCGAATTCTGGATGATATCGAAAAGAAGAAGATCAAGCTCGCCCAGAGTGATGCCATGCTTTACAGTGGAAAGGTGCAGAACCCCAAAGAATTACAGGATCTGCAGCTTGAAATCGATTCACTGCAGGGCATCATTGCAACTCTGGAAGACAAACAACTAGATCAAATGATCAAACTGGAAGATCTGCAAGCCAAAACGGCAGTCGCCAAACTTGCTTTTCAAAAAGCAGCATCTGCGTTCGAAACACAAAAATCACAAGCAGCCGCACGTATACAAAATTTGGAAAACGAAAATGCCCTGCTCCTTAAAAAACGAGATGTCGTCTTGAAATCCATTCAAAGCCAGGATATCAACCTCTACGAGCAGCTCCGTAAAAGGAAAAACGGATTGGCGATAGTCAGCCTTGAGAATGATGCCTGTGCTGCCTGCGGTACACAACTAACGCCCAGTGAAAAGCAGGATATACGCTCTTCGACGAAACTATTCTTCTGCCCGACCTGCGGGCGTATTTTGTATGCTAAGTAAGATCCACCAGACTATTAAGAACCATCTGCAAATCTTCTTCTCCCACACCTAGCAATCGCACATGTTTTAATCGAGCGGTTTGTCCGGCAATGATCTCGATCTGATCTCGATCAATGTTGAAAACAGAATGAAGATATTTGATCAATTCCTTATTTGCTCTCCCTTTTTCAGGAGGTGCTTTTAACTTGATTTTCAGAACGCCATTCTCAAGAACCCCTACCAATTCTGTTCTGTGAGCATTGGGAATTACTTTAATTTGAAGATGTAGCTCATTCATGCCGGTAATGTTATCACGGCTGCAAAGCGCCCGGTATTGCCGTGTTCCCCACGATGGGAATACCAGTGCTGCATATCACAGGCTGTACAGATCCCGGCGACTTCGATATTTTTCAACCCCTTTTTTTCCAGCAGGATTTTGTTCGCCTGCCACAAATCAAAGTAAAGGTGCCCTCCCTTCTCTTGCCGTAACACCACATCCTGGTGATCTCTAAAACTAGCTCTAACCGATTGTGCGGTTGATTCACCGATCTCATAATGATCAACGCCAATGGAGGGTCCTATGCCTGCAATGATTTGTGCCGGTTGAGAACCATACATTGCCTGCATCTTTTCGACAGTCCGGCTGACAATATGCTTTACCGTTCCCTGCCACCCCGCGTGGGCAATCGCAATGACTTTTTTCCCGGTATCATAAAAAAGTACCGGCACGCAATCTGCAAAGACCATCATCAGGGCTACCCTGGGATTGGCAGTGATCACGGCATCGCCTTTTTTATGGGGTTGGTCAATCGGGCGCGGGTTTTCTGATCGGTGCACAATGTCGCTATGCACCTGCCAGGTATCAAAAACCGAATCATAGCTCATTCCAAAAATGTTCAAGATACGGTTGCGATTCTCGATGACATTTTCACGAGAATCACCGACCGAAGTAGCAACGTTCAAGGTCTGCCAGGGCTGCGGGCTCACACCACCCTGGCGGGTGAAAAAGCCGTGTGCGACCCCTTCTGTTTCAAAGGAGGGGAGCGTAAAAAACTTCAAGCCATTTTTTTCAACGTAGGGCATCAGCGTTCCTCACATCTATAATTCTTCCGAATCGTCTTCAATACTTTTTCCAACAATGGGAAGAGATAGCACGCAGTCGTGGCACCAAATAAGAAGCCGGTAAAAGTTCTCAATAAAGGAGTACTCTCGCGCAGGGGGAGCAGAACGACCAAGCCAAGATATTGAGAAAAACCATCCAATGCAATAGGAATAATTCCCAATACAGACCAGAACAGCGGGTTTATAGGGGTCCAGCTACGTCCGGTAATCTGAAAAAGAAATGCGGTAAATAACAATCCGAAGAAAATTGCCACATCGCGTTGACAGAGTGCCAGTTTATAACCCACCTCTGCATTCCCAATGAATGCTCTGGCAGCATCCAGATCCGCGGGATCATTCCCTGAAATCTTTTCATAGGTAAGTGTATTTGGTATGCCTGCGCGCTCAAGTGGATAGATTCTCTGCGGTCCATATACGAACCAAGAGCGATATGCGAATTGATGGCAGGTAGTGCTATATAAACCGTAAAGCAATTTTGCGGGAAAGACCAATCCTGCCTCTTGGAACACAGGTGCCAGAACCGCTCCTGCCAGAT
>JAAZOK010000085.1 GCA_012797815.1 Chloroflexota bacterium
AATGTCATGGTCACCGTTGTAAGCATGCAGTACTCCGGAATATTGTTTCAGACGGCTGTTCACGGGGATACTCGTTACCCAATCACGCAGGATCGCCAGCATATCTGCTGTGGATTCTCTGTTATGGATGATGACGGGTTTTTCAGCCATTAGCGCCAGGTTCAAACATTGCGCGAATACATTTTTCTGAATCTCTTTTCCAGAATCCATCCAGTAATAATCCAACCCGATTTCGCCAATTGCCTTTACCTGCGGGGACTGGACGATCTCCTTTAGTATCTCTATCTGAGTGCTTTCTTTTTCCGCGTATTCGGGATGGATGCCAGCGGCCGCGTGAATATGCACATTTGTATATCTTGCGCATAGGTTAATGATATTCCGGCTGCTTAAGATATTTTCGCCGGGCACCATAATATGCTCGACAGCCTGTTCCTTTGCCCGGCGAAGTACTTCACTTAGATCATTGCTGAATTGTTCAGCATATAGATGGCAATGCGAGTCAAATAGGGGAGGTAGCACCTATTTCAATCCTGCGATCTTCAATCCATCGTCGAGAATGCTAGGAATGCGTTTCTCATCGGTGGTCTCACAATAGACGCGCATCTTGGGTTCGGTTCCGGAGAAACGGATCAATAACCAGCCGCCATCTTCCAGTTCAAATTTGTAACCGTCTGTCGTGTTCAATCCGGTTACTTTAAATCCACCAATCTCCTCGGGATTGAAATTCAAGATTCGCTCGATCTTGCTCTCTTTATCACCATTGAATGGGGTATCGATACGATCATAATAATGGGCACCCACTTTGTCAAAAAGCATTTTCAGCAATTCGGATGGCGTCTTCCTGGTCTTGACCATCATATCCAGGAAGTAGAGCCCCGCCAGTATCCCATCTCGTTCAGGCACATTCCCTTTGAAGGCGTATCCACCCGATTCTTCACCGCCAATCATGGCATCAGTTTCCACCATCTTGGGTGCTACATATTTAAAACCGACTCCGGTCTCGTAGACCGGCACATGATATAGTTTCCCCAATTTGTTGAGCATACTGGTGGTGGAAAGCGTCTTCACGATTGGTCCGCGTTCGCCACGTACTTCCAGTAAATAATAAGCCAGCAGTCCGTAGGCCTGCAATTGGTTGATGAAAACTCCATTTTCATCGCCAAATCCGACCCGGTCAGCGTCACCATCGTTGATCAACAGCACATCCGCTTTGACTTTGGTGGTCATGGCTAGACCCACATCGATATTGGGGCGGATCGGCTCGGGACGTTGCATCTCCGGGAAAATAGGATTGCGAATGTTGTGGATCTCGACTACTTCGGTTTTGGAGCCGTCCAGTAAGCGCGGGAACCAGCCTGCACCGTTACCCCACATGGCATCTACCAGGATCTTGAATCCGGCGTTCTTGATGCCTTCTATATCGACCAGCTTTTCAATATGGGTTATGTAATTGGTGGCTGCATCAAAAAGAACGATCTCTCCCGCATCGAAAGCAGATTTATAATCCTTCCTCTTGATCTGGTTGGGAGCATCCGGGATCAATGCTTCGATTTCAAGTAAGCCTTGCGGGTCGATGGCGCCACCATGTTGGTCACGAACCTTGAAACCATTGTCGATCGGTGGGTTATGCGAAGCGGTGATATTCACCGCACCAACAGCTTTCTTGTCAATAACTGCATATGAAATAACAGGAGTGGGAGTAGCTTCTTGCGTTAAATATACTTTGAATCCATTCCCGCACAATACCTCCGCTACGGCAGCCGCAAAATGCTCTGAGAGAAAGCGTTTATCATAACCAACCACGATCCATGCCCCCGTACTGCCATGTTTTATCTGATAGGATGCGAATCCTTGGGCACAGCGTTGCACATTCTCAAAAGTATAGTTATCAGCGATCTTTCCACGCCAACCGTCTGTTCCAAATTTGATCTTCGCAGTAGTCATCGAACCTCCACCATCCAAGAATTTTAACTGTTTGAAGCATTCATACTTGCTCATTATATCAATTGAAATTACGCGCTAATATATAAATCTTGTTACAATTCCCAATATGGAACGGAAGAAAAAGGTAATTTTGGCGGTGAGTGGAGGTATTGATAGCTCCACTACAGCTTTGAAACTGATCAGAGCAGGTTATGAGGTGCAGGGTATCTATCTTGATCTCTGGAAAGGATTTGCGGAGCAGCCCGCCGTGCAGCATAATGCTCAAACCACCCTGGATAAATTGGATGCGCTATCCAGAAAATTACATTTTCCCATTTCAATTCTCGATCGCAAAGAAGAATTTTACAATGCCATTGTTACTTATTTCCTGCAATCGCTGCAAATAGGCTTGACCCCCAATCCTTGTGTGGTTTGTAATAAACTTATCAAGTTCAAAGTTCTTTTCGAGACCTTGCAAGCGCTTGATGCCGATTTGATCGCCACCGGTCATTACGCCCGCACCAGACGCAATCAGGATGGCAAGATCGCGTTGATGAAGGGGACTGATCGTAACAAGGACCAATCTTATTATTTGGTTTATCTCGACCAGCATATCTTGCAGCGTACCATCTTTCCTTTGGGAGACAGTATAAAAAGCGAAGTAAAAAAGATCTATCAGGCTGAGATTGCCCCGCATGAACAGTTATCGGAGAGTCAGGATTTATGTTTCCTATCAGGTTTTGATTACCGCACATTTTTAGAACGCTATGCCCCCGATAGTACCCAACCCGGAGAAATTATAGACCAGACCGGCACTGTGCTTGGCAGCCATAATGGATTGGCTTTTTATACTATTGGTCAGCGCAAAGGGTTGCAGATCAGCTCTTCAGAACCCTATTTCGTGATCCGGAAGAAGGTTGACACCAACCAGTTGGTAATAGGACATCATAATGAGCTGGGGCAGAAAAAATTCGAATTACATGATGTGCATTGGATAGGTGGCGACCCTGGTAAGATCAAAAGAAATTACAATATAAAGATTCGCTATCGTGCCCGACCGGTGCAGGCTATCATAAGAAACGATAATGCCCTTGGAAATATTACCGTCTCTTTGAAAAATGCACTGCGAGATATCACTCCGGGACAATTTGGAGTGTTGTATCATAAAGAAAACGTGATCGCTGGCGGTGAAATATCATTAGAATGAGGTTACGATGACCTTACCTGCTTTTCTTTTTGGCTCACTTATCTCGATTTTCATCGGATCACTTTTTCATCTGATTGCAGGTGGGAACTTCCGTAAATTCGTGTTGTTCATTTTCTTCGCATGGTTCGGTTTCTGGCTGGGTTATTATCTGAGCAATCGTATTGCATTTAATATCTGGCAGCTCGGATTATTTGATATGGGATTCTGTGTGTTGGGAAGTATATTAACTCTCTTATTCATCTATTGGATTGATAAAGGATCTCAAGAAGCACCTGCGGATGAAAATCACAAGGAGGAATGATTTGATCTTTCAATATCAAAATACTGCCCGGGAGGGGGATTTGGTGGAACTCACCGCCATGCGACGCGGTTTTTACATCATTCGCCTTCAAGAAGACGGGGAGTTGCAAACCCATCGCGGTGTTATCAAACACGCCGATCTGATCGGAAAGGAATGGGGCAGTGAGGTATTCAGTCATTTAGAGAAACCTTTTTATTTATATCCAGTAACACTCAGCAGCATGTTGCTCAATACCAAGCGCAATACCCAAATTCTGTATCCCAAGGATATCGGTTATATCTTGATCACCCTGGGCATCGGTCCAGGTTGTCGTGTCATCGAAGCTGGCACTGGATCTGGCGGACTTACCCAGGCGCTGGCTTTTTATGTGGGGGATAGCGGTCATGTCTACAGCTACGAGAACCGGCAGGAAATGCAGAATCTCGCCAGGAAGAATATTGCTTTATTACAATTACAGGAACGGGTAGATTTTAAATTACACGATATTATCAATGGTTTTGACGAAACGGATGTGGACGCTTTGTTTTTGGATGTACCGAATCCGCATGATTATGTAAAACAGGTTAAAAGTGCCTTGCGTCCGGGTGGCAGTTTTGGCAGTATCCTCCCAACCGTGAACCAGGTATCCCTGTTGTTGAATGCCCTGCGCAGAAATGGCTTTTCATTTATCGATGTGTGTGAAATTTTACTGAGGTTTTACAAACCGGAGGAAGATCGTTTACGTCCTACCGATAGAATGGTGGCACATACCGGATATCTGATTTTTGCCAGATCGATCCAAAAAGCACCCAAAGAAAAGGCGGAAGGAGATTCTCAAGACGATGAGGCGTAGAAGACCATTCAGACCGGTGGGCAGACCGATCATGCGGGCAGGGCATATTCCCGGGCATCCGCCATTGCCACCGAAATTGCAGGAAGCCAATCGCCATTACCAAAACGGGAAGTATAGAGAGGCGGCTCTTCTTTACGAAGAATTATTCGATAAAGCTGTTCGACGAGATTTTCCACAGGCTCCTCGTTTATTGTTGCAAGCTGGCTTTGCCTGGCTTAAAACAGAAAATTCTGAGAAAGGCTTGGCTGCTTTCAAAAGAGGTTTTTCAGTATGGATTGAACAAAAACAGTGGCAGATTCTTCATAAAGCATCTTTCGTCACTGATGCGCGTTTGAAGAGTGAGGGATTTAATAATGAATCGGATGGATTGCAGGCATGGCTTGCAACCCAGATTCCGGAAGATGTACAGAAAAGTCAGGTATGGCAGATAGCATACAAAGATAGAAAACAAACTACCGCAAAGATCAATCTGCCATCCGTCTGTCCACAATGTGGTGCACCGGTTGATCCCAGGGATGTGGATTGGTTTAATGAGGAGATTGGTCAGTGCCCTTTCTGCAATGCCATTTTGACCAACACTTGATATTACACGATGAATTCCATTGCCGACCTCAAACAAACACTGGATCAAAAAGTAGCACCGATCCCATCCGATAGGTCAAAATCCGCTGCTGTGCTATTACTGCTGATCGATAAACCAGAGCCTGAGCTCATATTTACGCAGCGCTCAAGTTTCGTACATAATCACAAACATCAGGTCTCATTTCCTGGTGGGGCAGTGGAACCTGAGGATGTCGATCTCTTTCACACCGCCATGAGAGAAACATGTGAAGAGATCCATGTTTGTCCTGACATGATCAGATACCTTGGCAGTTTACCCATCTTTACGACTCATTATGGGTTGGATATCTACCCATTTGTGGCATCCATCCAACCTCAGGCGATCAAGGACATGGAAGCGAACGACGAAGTGGAAACGATATTCACAGTAACTCTTACCTGGTTACAATCCAAGAGAAATTGGTACCTGCAGGATTACCAATCCCCAGATGGCAGGGTGCAGAAGGTCATTTTTTACCAGTCATATCAGGGATTCCAAATCTGGGGTATCACCGCAGCTATCCTGCATGAATTTTTAAACCTTTCTTAAAAATAAAAAGCGGCTCGAAAGTCGCTTTTTATCCTTATTGAAGAATGGTCTATTCTTCTTCAGATCCTTCTTCTTCGCGTTTCCCGCGTTCGATGACTTCAGGTTCTGCCCCTTCTTCACCTTCCTCGGTTATTTCTTCAGTCGGTTCTTCGATGACTTCTTCCTTCACGGCGGACGTGATAGCTATCAATTCTTCCGGATCGGTCAGGATTTCAACTTTATCGATGGTTGGTAGGTCTTTGACGTAGATAGCTTTGCCGATCTCGTCAAGTCCACTCACATCCACACTGATGCCTTCCGGTAAGTCTTGTGGCAGAGCTTCAACTTCCACTTCAGTCAAACCGCTTACCACCAGAGCATTAAATTCTTCGATTGCCGGTGCTTCCCCGACCAATTCGATCCGCACGCTGGTGCGGATTTTTTCAGTTAATGAAACTACCTGAAAATCCATATGCAGAATATTGCCCTTGATGAAATCGATTTGGCGATCGCGGATCAAAGCGGAATGTTCTTTTCCATCCAGGCTGATGTTGATGATGGTCGATTCACTTACTTTTTTTAATACCTGGGTGGTGCTATGTGCATCCAGTTCGATCGGGATGGCATCGAATTTACGACCGTACATCACGGCAGGGATCTTTCCCTCAAGCCGCAATGTTTTTACTTTTTTCCCGATCACATCTCTTTTTTTTGCTTCAAGTACGATTTTTTCCATTTTCCTTTTGCGCCTCTCACTCTAATTTTTATAATTGAGTTACCTTCGCTGGGAAACCCAAATTTGCAACCCTTGATTTTATGCGATAAAGGATGGATGGTCAAGGGATAGAAATGAAGATTGTCTGCCAGATGGATAATTCATGATTATTTAATATGCCAATAAGCAATTTTTAAGGAAAATCATTTGAAAAACAAGACGATGTGATATATTATGAATTAAATCAAAATTCTGGAAGGAGAGATTAGAATGTCAAAAAATAGGTTATTTGCTTTATGTTCATTGTTAGTCATTGTAGCATTAGCACTAACCGCATGTGGGACGAGTGCCGATCCATGGGAAAATATCGGAACTGAAGAGAATCCGATTATTTTCGTAGCTGTACCATCAGGGGAAACTGAGCGCGTTCTTGCCAGCTTCCAAACCGTTGCTGATATGGTTTATGCTGACACTGGTTTGGTAATCGAACCATTTGTCGCCACCAGTTATACGGCTGCTATCGAAGCTATGTGTGCAGATGTACCGCAGGCTCATATGGGCGCCCTGGCAACTTTCGCATACGTTTTAGCACATGAGAAGGGCTGCGCCGATGCAGCATTGGTCGCTACCCGCTATGGCAGCGCCTCATACAACGGTCAGTTCATCGTCCGCACCGATAGCGGTATCGAAGCAATCGAAGACCTTGCCGGCAAGACGTATTGCCGCGTCGACGAAACCAGCACCAGTGGTTGGATCATTCCTTCCATTATGCTCAAAGCAGCCGGTATCGATCCTGATGCCGACCTGGGTGGTATTGTGGACGCTGGTTCACACGATGCCGTGGCAGCCGCTGTGTACAATGGTGATTGCGATTTCGGTACCACTTTTGTGGATGCCCGCAGCACTGTTGAGGAAACCTATTCCGATATCATGGATGTAACCAAAGTTATTGCTCTCGAACCCGATATCCCCAATGATGGTTTCCAATTCCGCCCCGATTTCCCTGCCGATGTCAAAGCCGCTCTGGTTGCTGAATTCCTGCACCTCTTCGAATCTGAAGAAGGCACCGCAGCCATGAACGAAGCATATCAATATACTGGTATGGAAGAGCATGATGATACTTTCTACGATGCCTTCCGCCAGATCTTGGATGCTGCCGGCGTTGATTACGCTTCACTTACCGACTAATAATATAAGATAAAGTAATGAGAAAAAGAGAAAGGGTAAACCTTTCTCTTTTTTTTATCTGTGTTAAGGTTATAATTTTAAGGTCTAGGTTAGGAAAAAAGAAGTGGAGAAATGATCAATGCTTGAAATTATTAATCTTACAAAGATCTATGATGATGGAACGGTCGCTCTTAAGAACGTATCATTTACGGTCCCTGATGGGGAATTCCTGGTGGTGATAGGGTTGAGCGGTTCGGGGAAGTCTACTCTTTTACGCTGTATCAACCGTTTGATCGAACCAACCGAAGGCAGGCTTATTTGGAATGGGCAGGATATCACCCATATAAAAGGGGAAGAACTAAGATACGTACGCCGAGAAATCGGTATGATCTTTCAGCATTTTAATCTCGTCAGACGTTCCTCTGTCATGAAAAATGTGATGTCTGGAAGATTGGGGTATTCCAAAACTATTTCAAGTATGTTGGGTAAATTCCCGGAGAAAGATCGCGAAAAAGCTCGCAGAATAATCGATCGCCTGGATATCGAGGACCAGATTCATAAACGTGCCGATGAATTAAGCGGTGGGCAGCAGCAACGGGTAGGTATTGCGCGTGCCTTGATGCAGGATCCCAAGATGATTCTTGCGGATGAACCCGTCGCCAGTTTGGATCCGGTTCTGGCTCATTCCATTCTGATGAATCTGGAAAAACTCAATCAGGAAGACAAATTGACAGTGATTTGTAGTTTGCACTATCTTGATCTTGTGCAGCGCTATGCTTCCAGAGTGATCGGGTTGCGTGAGGGGGAGATTGTATATCATGGTTCGAAGGAAGATATTAGAGCCGTAACGGATGAGGAGTTCAAGAATATTTATGGACAGGAAGCCGAACGCGTGGGTGGAAGTCTGGAAGGATCATTAGGGTAGATGGCGAGGATACAGCGATGAAAAAACAAAATTCTAATAACCGAGAACCACAAAAACCAAGTCTTGTTTCCCCCATTATCGCTTCCATTATTTCTGCCATTATTCCGGGTTTGGGACAAATCTTTGCACGAGCTTATAAGCGTGGTTTGACCATCCTGCCAAGTGTTCTTTCCATTGGAGGGCTTTTAACCTGGCGTATTTATCAGGAAGGACGTCGTTATACAGATATCAAGACTATCATTTCCAAAGCGTTCTATCTTTCCCCGATCTTGAAGATCGTTACCATCTTGTTTGTCATTCTTTACATTTGGGTCATTATTGATGCTTATCTGACAGCTAAAAAGAGCAATAAGGGCAGTCGCTCGTATGGTTCCGGTCTACTTTTCTTTGTATTGGTTGTCTTCTTTTTGCTGGGTTGGCAAATAGGGGATATCGATATTGGGAACCTTTTCTCACAAGCAGATGAGGCGTTACCGACCATGGGTAGATTGTTATGGCCATGGGAGAAAGCGATTGAACGTCCTGAAGATGTGTTAACTATGACGGCAGATATCATCTCTCCATGCCAGGAAAAAGAGGTACCGGTTGCAGAAGCATCAGCAACCGACCCGTATATCGTTATCACGCCAACCTGCGGAAATCCAACAGAAACTGATGGAACACCAGGCACCGAGTTTCACCTGGTTGGAGGAAATTTCAAAACAGATCAAGAAATTGAGATTTGGTGGAAAGATCCCAACGGAAATGAATTCAGGCAACGGCAACAAGGGGAATATGTAAAGGTAATGCCTAAGGAAGATGATGGTAGCTTTGAGCTTGATATCATCATGCCTTACCGTCTGGTTACCTCAACAGTCGAGGATGAAAATCGGATCTGGGAGATACAAGCCCGCCAGCTACAAAGTGTCGGGCAAGCTCAGTTAAGCGATGAATTTAAATTAGCAGTTGAGAAGATGATCGAAACTATCATCATCGGTATGATGGCAACCTTGTTCGGTGTCATTCTGGCAATTCCTATTTGTTTTCTGGCTGCCAGGAACCTCATGTCCCAGAATGTCATTACGCGCGCTATCTACTATGTTGTGCGAACCATTCTCAATGTGATCCGTTCCATTGAACCGCTGATTTGGGCTATCATCGCCACTATTGTGGTTGGATTGGGACCTTTTGCCGGCATTATTGCGTTGACCATACATTCCATTGCAGCCCTGGCAAAATTGTATTCAGAAGCGATTGAAAGTATTGATCCCGGTCCCATTGAAGCCATTCAAGCTACTGGGGCGAACTGGTTACAGACCATTGTTTACGCGGTGATTCCACAGATCGTACCGCCTT
This sequence comes from Chloroflexota bacterium, assembly GCA_012797815.1. Lineage (GTDB taxonomy): Bacteria > Chloroflexota > Anaerolineae > Anaerolineales > Anaerolineaceae > UBA4781. The sequence goes on from JAAZOK010000085.1 coordinate 9,535, forward strand.
TTGTGTCCTTCACTATCTATCGTTGGGATATCAATATTCGTATGTCCACCGTTATCGGTTTTGTAGGTGGTGGTGGTATCGGTTTCTTGTTGCAGCAGTGGATCCGTTTGCTGGATTATCGTGCCGCCGGTATTGCGGTCTGGTTCATTGCCATTACGGTGATGGTTCTGGACTATGTCAGTGCTGAGATTCGGGAACGCTATAAATAAACGAACTGCGCTAAAATAAACAGAATAAATTTCTGGTGATATCAGAAGTTTATTCTGTTTGTGAATACGACAGCGATACATTGACAAGCAATGGATAATATGCAAAGTCATTCAAAGAACAGGCAGATGGCTAAATTAGACTACTCGAAGATAATGACGAAATTGCGCATAGCTTATCGTAAGCTTAACCGCAAATCGAAGGGGTGGGTTAGAATATTTCGTATCGTCTTGGATAGGTTAGGGAAGTCTCAGGCAACTCAAGCCGCAGCCGCTATGTCCTATTATGCATTCTTTTCGATCTTTCCGCTTTTATTATTGTTAATTGGCTTCGGTAGTTTCTTGCTGAACAATGAAGAAGCCTATCGAAAAGTGATCGAGATTGCTACCAGCATCATTCCGACCGCTCACTCATTGATCGAAGCTAACCTGCAGCAAGTGATCGAATTGCGAGGTGCTACGGGTTCCATTGGGGTGATCGGTTTCTTGTGGTCAAGTTCTTCATTTTTTTCAATTCTTACTCGCAATGTCAATAAAGCTCAAAATGCACCGCGCCGTAATTTTTTTGAAGACCGTGCGATCGCGATTGGCATTGTCTTGCTCTTAGCCGTCATGTTCGCTCTTTCTATCCTGAGTAGCACAGTTGTTACATTCCTTCCAAAGTTTGATATTAGATTATGGGATGGAAGCCTGCTGCAGGATTCAACTTTGTGGAAATATTTCCTGCAGATCCTTCCCATCATCGTTTCTTTTATTTTATTCGTTGTTCTCTACCGTTACGCCCCCAAGAAAAAGGTTCGGATGAAGGGCGTATTGATCGCTGCCGCATTCACGACCATCGGGTGGCAGCTTGCTTCAAAGATTTTTTCCTGGCTGCTGAATCTTGGTTATATACAGTATGAATTGATTTACGGTTCGCTTGGAACCGTGGTAGCCTTGATGTTCTGGATCTACCTAATCAGTTTCATCACCCTGATAGGGGCGCACTTGAACGCGGTCCTTGAAGAACAGTATGTTCGCAGAGATGTATTTAATAAACGACCGGATCATTACAAGATAGATCAATTTCAATGAATATAGAGCTGCCAGAGTTTCGAAAAGCAGCTATCCAGTCGTTCTACAAATCGCCTATCGATCTGGCTTGTCAAATCATCCTCGTTATCGAAGATAACGTAAGGAACCCTCTTCCCGGCGATATCCAGATAATTTCGGGAGGGTGCCGTTACTTCTTGCCAATCGGTTTCAGCATACATATGTTTCAGTTTTTCATCCGGAATACCATGTTCGAGAATGCTATCGGGTTTATCCGGATTGAAGCGTTTTCTATTTTTACGCAGTGATTCCTCCCATGATACATCCACATATAAAATTCCGGCATCCTCTACCAGCCAGGGATCGATATGGTTGAAAGCAGACCGGTATCCACCATGTTCTTTTCCCCTGGAAAATTCGATGATCACGGTGGCATCCTGCAGATCTTTATCGCGAGCCAGTTTTTGATAATCCAGACCGATTCGCTTTATTAGTACATCCCACAGATAAGGATACTTGAAGTATCCTGCATGATCGGTGTGCAGCCGTGGCTTTCCCATCTGTTCCAGGAGATCATCTTCTTCGAACCACGTCCACAGCATAGGGAAATCGTCCAACGCGATCATCTTGCCTACATGGAACCGTTCTTTGCGTTCATTTTCGGGTAATCCTGCCAAATAATGGATAATTTCACTCTTTCCGGCAGCCGGACGGGCTAAGAAAAACAGGGTTTTAAAAATATCATTTTTCATTATCTTTTCCGATCGATTTGGAGTGCTTTGAATTTTACTATTTTTCCTCGAACACTTCCCAATAACCGCTGTCCAGTTCGTCATCTGCCAGGTGGGCATAGCGCTGGGTAACGGCAATATTTTGATGGCGCGCCAGGCTCTGTGCCAGTTTCAGATTACCTGTGGTTAAAAGGACCCGTGTCACGAAATAATGGCGGAAGGAGTGCGGCGTGATCGTGCCCACTGCCTCTTCTCCCAATGCTTCTGCTACCCGTTCTTGCACGATATTCCTACCGGTAGTGGGTGTGATCGGTTTTACTTTGCTCCCGGCTCCTCTGTCGTGTCTGGCAAATAAGGGCAGGGAGGTCAAGGGTCGTCCGGATTTGCCGTCCAGATCAGAACGTGCCTGCAGGTATGCTTTTAACGCCCTGAGAGAACGGCTGGAGAAGCGTACGATGGCTTGTTTATCACCTTTGCCGATGATGAGGGCTTTCCCTTCGTTCCAATCGATATCACCGCGTCTTAATTGACAGGCTTCATGGACGCGCAATCCGGTATCTGCCAGGGTGATCAGAAAAGATTTATCCCTTAATTCGCGTAGTATTATTTCCGGTTCTGTGCCGTTGTTGATGGGTTTCTTCTCGTAATATTCGAGCAGGTTCGAAATAGCGTCAGCGGGGAATTGTGGAATACGTCTGCCGGGTCGGCGGGCTCTTTGCTTGATCAGCAATTTCACCTTTGGCAAATTGATCTCCGCAGCTTCTTCCGCAGCCAGGAAATCATAAAATCCCTTGACGGCTGTCAAATAGAGTTGTTCCGTGGTTGCCGCATATTTTTTTAAGTAGTTGGCGTATAAGGCGATCATATCGGCATCGATACTCTCTACGGTTTCTTTCTCTACATCGATTCCATTTTTATCCAAACAGGCTCTAAAATTATTCAATGCATTATGGTAGGTGATAAAAGTATGTTCAGATCTTGCCAATCGTATCGTTTCCAGATATGCTTCAATAGCCGAATCAATATTGCCAAATTTACGCATTTCAGGACCTCCTGTATATTATATCCGTATTATGCTTTCTATAATAGTACTTATCGAAACCATAATATTATTTTAGCATAAATCCCTCTCCCCGACAACGGGGAATTTCGTCAATTATTGAGGTTGTGAGCAATGATTAATGTTTATAGTTAATTAGTAATTTGCTGTACTCTGTGAAATGTTCTAAAGAATGGGTTCGTGCTCCTCCCCTGCCATGACCATACCAATTGCTAAGGGATTTGATCGTATAATAGGTTGAATGTCATGCGAGTGAGCGATTTTCCAATGTTGGGATATTTAGTGATGGATAAACCACCTACGATCGGAATACCTTTGCGTGAGAATGGTAAGTTAAAGATATAAACTATGCGCAAGTGGCAGATATTAATATGAAGAATGACAAAATGATGCAATTATTATATGGGAATACCACCATCGACTTGCCAATCCCGGAAGATACATCCGGTCTGGATGTCTGGTATCCCCCTGAATCTGATCTTAAAGCACTCGATGCTGGCGATGTGTATCACATTCTGCATAATAATCCCCTCCCAAATATAAAAAATGCCCGTGTCGCTATTGCTGTAAACGATAAAACCCGCCCAATGCGCTACGATATCCTGCTTTTCCCCCTGCTCCGCTATCTGGAAGAAGTGGGAATTCCCAAACAGCGTATAGTGATATTGATTTCCACGGGAACACATACTCCTATCCCCTCGAGTGAATTGGATAGCTTCATCCCTTCAGAGATTACTTCTGCCTATCGCATTCTCTCCCATGATTGTGATGACGCAGCACAGTTGGTGGAGCTTGGCAACACGACGCAAGGCACACCGGTGTTTATCAACAAGGCATTCATGGCAGCTGATATCCGCATCACCCTGGGTAATATTGAACCGCATCATTTCATGGGATTCTCAGGCGGAGCGAAAACCGCCGGTATCGGTCTGGCAGGACGTGCCACCATCCAGGCGAATCATAAATTAATGTTACAGCCCTATACTGAATCCGGTGAGTATCAGAGGAACCCCATGCGGCAGGATCTGGAAGAGATTGGAGATAAGGTACACATCACAGCCTGTTTGAATGCCATCATGGATTATAAAAAGGAGATACGACATGTTTTATGGAATTCTCCGCGCACCGTGATGCAGGAGGGTATTCCATTAAGCAAACAGCTCTGCCAGGTTAAAATTGAACCCCTGTATGATATAGTGATTGCTTCTGCGGGTGGATACCCCAAGGATATCAACCTTTATCAAGCGCAAAAAGGACTCACCAATGCTGCTGCAATCTGTAAACCCGGTGGGAGCATCCTATTGGTGGCGGAATGCCGCGAAGGACCCGGCAATCAACAGTTCGCCCAATTCATGCATGGAAAACATAGTTTCGCCCAGGTGATGCGATCATTTGGTGATATGCCCTTTCAGATCGGTCCTCATAAAGCCTATTTGATCGCACGCCAGGGGTTGCAGTTCGCTCTGTATTTGCAATCCAGCATGCCAGATGAACTGGTACGCCGGTTGCTGTTCAACCCGATAAGTTCACCCGTTCAATTTTATGAGCAAGTTTCTCCAGCAGGCAGGCGTATTGCGCTACTACCATACGCTACTGCCACCCTACCCTATTGGAATTGAATAAAAACTATCTGCATAGAACCGGGTTATAATTGGAGCAACATGAATCCACAAAATGGAGATTCGATGGACACTTACGAAGAACCGATTGGGAATACGACCGTAGACCCTGATGTTATTCTAACCATGATCCGCCTAGCAGCACTTGGAGTTCAGGGCGTATGCCGCATGGCATCCGGACCGGCTGGATTGGATGACTTGGTTAAGAAATACTATTCCGAGGGAGTAAAGATCGATGTGGAAGACCATACCGTCTATATCGACCTGTATCTGGTGCTTTATCGCGATATCGATCTGCGCGCCACCGCTCATAAAGTACAGGAAGAGGTAAGCCGATCCATTGAAGAACTGGTTGGAATGAACGTCGGAAGTGTCAATGTCCATATTGAGGATATTGAACTAAGAAAAAAAGAAATCGCCTGATCGAAATATGAAACCGAGAACAGAAGCCAGGGCTTTGGCATTGAAAGTTCTCTATGAATTTGATTTATCGGGTCATCCAGCCGGAGAGATATTGACCAATCGCTTGCAGGAAGACCCTATGGATGAAGGGCTGGTTGATTTTTCGCGCCAGATCATGAACGGTGTTATTCCTGTCAGTCAAAAATTGGATCAGTTGATCGCCGAAAATGCTCCCGAATGGCCGCTGGATCAAATATCCTCCATTGATAAAAACATCATTCGCATTGCATTATGGGAATTTGCAATTTCTAAGATTACTCCCATAAAAGTTGCTATTAACGAAGCGGTTGAATTAGCCAAAGTGTATGGTTCAGATTCATCACCGCGTTTTGTCAACGGAGTGTTGGGTAGCCTGTCTACCCAGGCTGAGAAAATCGCTTCTTTACTTGCCAATGAAAATACTATAATAAAAGAATAATATAAGAAAACCAGGAAATTAATCATGAACCAAAATCATAGGAATAGCCCGTGGTTATTTTTTCTTTTTATTATTATCAGTATGCTGGTCGTTTTATCAGGATGTTCGGCGTTAACCCAAGATTACTCACCTGATCCGGTATATGCTGAAGTGGTTTTTGAAGCTACCCTACCCTCTGCAGTTCCCGAGAACACTACGCTGCAATTGGAGGTTCTGGATGAGGTAAGCTGTTTGAATTTCAATCCTACCCGTTATGATATGAGTTTGAAAGGGGAAACCACTTATTATGTGCGTCTTCCCCTGCCTATCGATTCGGTGGTGAAATACCGCTTCATCCTGGCTACCTCACCTGTAATGCTAGAAAAGAACAGCCAGGGGATAGATGTACGTTACCGCATGGCTGTCATCGATGAACCCAGAGTCATTCAGGATACCGTTATCTCCTGGGATGGCAATGCTCCGGATCAATCCGTTGGGCAGCTTTCCGGGTACATTGTGGATGCGAGCAATAACAATCCAATTCCTTCTGTTCTGGTCACTATTGCTGGTATGACCACCTATACCGCTGCCGATGGTTCTTTTTCGATCGATGGCATTCCGGTGGGAGAACAACACCTGGTAGCTTATTCCCCTTCCGGGGAATATCAGGTTTTCCAGCAGGATGCGCTGATCGCGAAAGATGCCCAGACCCCTGCCGTCTTTAGCATGCAACCGGTTCAGTATGTGAATATAACATTTAACGTAAAAACACCCTCGAACACGATCAAAGGCGCTCCCCTGCGTTTTTTAGGTAATACATTATCCCTTGGCAACACTTTCTCTGAATTGGAAGCAGGTTGCAGTGTGATCGCATCCAGAGCCCCCATCATGACCTATCATGAAGATGGCTCCTATTCCATTACGCTCAATTTACCGGTCGGATTGGACCTGCGCTACAAATATTCCCTGGGCGATGGTTTCTGGAATGCCGAACGGAAGAAGGATGGCAGCTTGCGTATCCGCCAGTTGGTCATTCCGGACCATGATGCCACCGTTAACGACACCATCACCACCTGGTTGGTGGGAGAGGAAGACCCGCTCACCATTCGAGTGACTGTTCCGCAAGCTACACCCGCTACAGACACCATTTCATTACAAATCAACCCTTATGTTTGGATGGAACCTCTTCCGATGTGGTCACTGGGGAATAATGAGTGGCTGATCACCATCTACAACCCGGTGGATATTTTGATGAACGCTACTTACCGGTATTGCCGTAATGATCAGTGTGATGTCTCACAGGGTATCCTTTCCAATACCAATGCTGCCACTGCCACCATCAATTCCACCGCTGATATAACCGATCAAATACTGTTGTGGAATTCATATCAGCCGCTTAGCAGCCCGTATGATCTGCGCATCGAGAATATCCAACAACAGGTCAATTTTGTAGCCGGTGCTGAGATCAACTCCAATCTTTCTCACAACGGACAGCCTTATTCCGGTTTGGGCTTTGTTGATCTGGCTGTGGATAATTTCAATTGGATCTATTATGATCCTACCTGGACGTATGATGAATCCAAGGATTCTTATTATTTTGACCCGCAACAGGACCTCTTCTGGAATGACCATGTCACCAATATTTATCTGGCAAAAGCCTCTGGTTTAAGCACTGCGCTTTACCCGCAAGTTCATTATATGAACAGTGATGCCGAAACGCTTTTCTCGAATAATTATCAAGATTATTTCTGGTGGCATTCCTGGTTCGATAATTACCAGAAATTCATCTTGAATTTCGTTCAAATGGCAGCACAAAATAACACAGAAGCTTTTATCTTGGGTGGTGATGAATTGCTGCCGTTCTTGAAATCAGGTTCTTATAATTTGCCCTCCGATATGGATGTGAAATTGACCGCCCTGATTGATACCATCCGCCAGCAGTATTCCGGGCAACTGGGCTTCGCCCTGCCTGCCAATTCCGACCCATCCAATTTACCATCCTGGCTGGAACGATTTGATTTCATCTATTTGCAGTATTCACCACAGTTATCTGCCGTGGATGATCCCTCCCTCGATGAGCTTACTCAGAGCGCAGCGCAGGCGCTGGATTCACAGATCTATAACTTTTATACCTCCATCCAAAAACCGCTTATTCTTGGATTGAATGTCCCTTCCATCAATGGTTCTGCTAAAGGGTGTGTATCTTTCAATATCAATTGTAACGAATACACCGAATTAGACCCTCGCCTTTCTGCGGATGCCGGATTGACGGTGGATGTCCAGGAACAGGCAGACGTATATCTGGCCCTATTACGCATGATCAATCAACGTTCCTGGATCTCTGGTGTGATTTCCCGCGGGTATTTCACTCCTTTAAAGATCCATGATTACTCCGCATCCATTCATGGCAAGCCCGCAGAGGAAATTCTTACTTACTGGCTGAGTAGAATCAATCCCTGAGTTCTTCGATTCATTGCCCGTACTATCAAAAAACACCGGATAAACCTATCCGGTGTTTTTAGCTCCGAAAAATTGGCTTTATTTATTTTCCTTCGATGATCGCTTCCGCCCGGTCATGCATGGTGGTACGCAGGCTCTTGATGTCCTTATCGATGAATTTGGAGGTGATAAAGAAGAAGATCCCGCACAATCCCCATGTAATGCTACAGATCAATAGGATGGCATTTCCTCTTGGTGAAGGATTACCGGCTGCCCGCAGCGAATCGGAAATGATGCCGGTCAACAACGGTGCTAAAGCTGCACCACTGGATTCAATGAAATACTGGATTGCCAGCGCCGTGCTGCGCATCTCGGGCAGGGTAATATCATTGACGATAGAAGTGACATTCGGTGAGGCAAAAGGAATGAACATTGCGGTGAATGCCAGCATGATCCCAAACAAAGTGGTGTTTTCTACCGGGATTTTCAACGTAATGTATAAAAGGATGGCACCCAGGATCACACCGACCATAGCTACGTATGCTCTGCCTTTATTGTTCTTTGAGAAGAAATAATCTCCCAGCATCCCTCCGATCGGGTATCCTAATGCCAGCACCAGGATGGCAGGTGCCATGGTCGTCAATACCTGTGTATCGCTGTAGCCTCGTTCTTGCCCCAGATAAATAAAAATGAACGCCACGATGGTATTCCACGGGAAAACCCCAAAGAAACCTTGCAGATACATGAAGATCAGGCTCGGTTTTTTCAGGATGTCTTTTACTTTGCTCCATTCAAAATGGAATTTTCGCAATTCGGGTACATCGGTGAGTTCCTGCATTTCGGGTTCACTCTTACCGCGGGGAATATCCTTTACGAACAAGAAGATGATCAACGATAATACGATTCCCAGCCCACCGGTGATATAAAAGATATTTCGCCAGCCCATACTGACTGCCACGGTGGTGGAAAGCACCAGACCAGCCATATAACCCAGCGGCATGGTCAACTGCAGCAGTCCATAGATCTTGCCGCGCACTTTTGGCACAAAATAATCCGCGATCAGACTATAAAGACCCGGATAACTGGAGTCATCAATACCGGTAGAAGCGCGCGAGATCACGAACAGGTGAAAATTGGGCGCGATGGCGCTGAACCAGGTGGTGGCACCCCAGATGAAGGAAGCCAGTGCCAGCAGCTTTCCTCTTGAGTACCTGTCATATAAATAACCCCAGATCGGATAAAAAATGGCACCCACGATCAGCGCAGCAGTGGCGATCGTACCCCATTGCGTATCCGTAAGCTGGAATTCATTGATCACCAACTCTCCCATTGGATTGATCAATAATTTATCAGTTTGGTGCAGCAGCATGAATAAGAAGAGGATCAGCACCAGGAAAGTTTTATTGGAATACTTTGTTTTTTTATTCTCTTTAGCTTTCATTGTTTGCTCCGTGTTTGATAATTGAAAAATGAATTTAGCATAATGGGTCTTCAGTGATGATTACCCGCTTTCTTGTATTTTATAATAAACTTACTCAAATCAATATACTAATTACCATGCAAAATGTACAAAATGCTCCTGAATTATCGATCGGACCTGCCGCCTGCCTGAACTCGGATGGGTTCAAGGAGAATATTTCTTCGATCCATACCGTCCCCACTTCCCCTGCCCTGCTGGATGATTTCCCTGCCGAGCTTTCCGATATCCTTCGTTCGTATTGCCGGTCCATCAACATTCCTTCATTATTCTCCCATCAAACCCAGGCACTGCATGCCATTCATGATCACAAAAATGTCATCCTATCTACCAGTACTTCCAGCGGGAAATCATTGGTTTACCAGCTTGCCCTTTTTCAGGAGTTACTGCACGATCCGGATAGCACTGCTTTACTGCTCTACCCGACCAAAGCCCTGGCAAATGACCAGCTCAGCCCATTTCAGGATGGCTTTAATTACTTAAAAGAACACGGGAATACGTTGCCTGGGATTGCTGCTATCTATGATGGTGATACTCCCAATTCCCGAAGAATATCTATACGCAATAATTCTTCTTTTTTATTGACCAACCCGGATATGCTTCATATTAGCATCCTGCCGCACCATACTGCCTGGAAGAGGTTCCTCTCCAACTTGCGTTTCATCGTAATCGATGAGGTGCATGTATATAAAGGGGTTTTTGGTTCTCATTTTGCCAATGTCATGCGCAGGTTGCTGCGCATTGTTGAATTCTACGGTGGAAACCCTCTTTTTATCTGCACCAGTGCCACCATTCATGACCCGCGCGCCTTTGTCGAAAAGCTGGTTGAGCGACCTTTCACCCCCATTCATAAGGATGGGGCTGCTCATGGTCGCAAAGATATCGTCTTGTATAATCCGCCTTTGCTGGACGAAGAACTGGGTGTACGGAGAGGGATCCTCGAGGAAGGCTTGAATATTGCCTCTCGAACGCTTCAATGCAACCTGCAAACTTTGATCTTTGCCCGCTCCAGGCGCTCGGTGGAGATCATGTTGCGCAGATCGCAGGGACTTTTCCCAAAAGATTCACTGTTCGGTTATCGCAGCGGGTATCTGCCCTCCGAGCGCCGGACCATCGAAAAGGGACTGAAGAGTGGTGCCTATCGCGCGGTGGTCGCTACCAACGCCCTGGAATTGGGGGTGGATATCGGTGGCATGGATTGTGTGCTCCTGCTTGGTTATCCCGGCAGCATCGCTTCGTTCCTTCAGCAGATCGGGCGCGCCGGACGTAAAAAAAAGGATTCTCTGGCAGTTTTCGTCGCATCCATGGATCCCCTGGACCAGTTCATCATGCAAAATCCGGCTTTCATTCTGGATAACTCTCCCGAACAGCCCCTCATCAACCCTCACAATCCGTTGATCCTCTTCAACCAACTGCGCTGTGCTGCTTATGAGCTACCCTTCAAACCCGGCGATAGCTATGGGAGTCTTTCATGGGATGAGTTGAAACAGTACCTGGATGTTCTATGTATCAAGGGTGACCTGATTGAAAAAGAGCAGCGTTATTTCTGGATCGGTGAAGCCTATCCGTCCGCCGAGATCTCCATTCGCAGCATTTCGACGGCGCCCTTTGATCTGCTGGTGGAAAATGCTGGAAAGTACAACAAGATCGGAGAAGTGGATAGCGAAAGCGTGCTGTGGATGGCCCACACGGGCGCCATCTACCTGCAAGCGGGTGAATCCTATCAGGTTCGCGATCTATCATTACCGGAGCATAAGGTCTTTTTGCAGAGGGGGGACTTTGACTATTACACCAATCCAAGAGAGCAGCAGGATATCGAGATCGCCGAGATCATCACCCGCGATGAACAAAAGAGCCGTTCGGTGTATTTCGGCAATGTGGATGTGACCACCCAGGTCATCGGTTATGATCGGGTGAGTTGGAATTCCAACGAAATACTGCAAACGCTACCCCTGGATTTGCCTCCTTCCACCCTAAATACCCAGGCGTTCTGGATGCTTTTCACTGACCAGACCTTGAATATCCTGCGCAGCAACGAATTGTGGTTCAGCGATCCCAATGATTATGGGGCGGATTGGGAGCCTATCAGACAGCTTATCCTGCAGCGCGATGGACAGCGCTGTTCGTTGTGCGGCAGGAAGCCATCCGATGGGATCAAATTGCACGTGCATCATAAAAAACCTTTCCGCACTTTTAATGATCGCACCCAGGCTAACCAACCTTCCAATTTGGTTACGCTATGCGAACAGTGCCATCGCCGGGTGGAACAGAGTGTGCGCATCCGTTCCGGCCTGAGCGGCCTGGGGTATACACTTTCTCATCTGGCGCCTCTTTATTTGATGTGCGATTTACGCGATCTGGGCGTTTTCATAGAGTCCGCCTGGAAACAGGTCGGCAATCTGCCCGTCATCATGCTATATGATGCTTTTCCTGGTGGCATCGGTCTTTCAGAACACCTCTATCATACTTACACCCATCTTCTGCAGGATGCCTATTCTGTCATTCAGGATTGTAAATGCACCTGGGGCTGTCCGGCTTGCGTTGGACCGGTCAACCAGGAGTTTTTGAATCCCAAACAAGCTACGCTGGCGCTGCTGAAGGAAATATTGAGATAACGAATAAATTTAAATATGCAACTGCAAAAAATGATCCCCAATCCTGCTGGCCAGAGATGTTTGTCGGTGTTCTTCCAGTCCAGCCAGGTTTAATAAATTGGCAAAAAAGCAGTATGCAACGGGGTTAACTGAGTCATTCTCGCTTCCCAGCCAGCGGACGACGTGATTCCGCACATAATTTGCTACTGTCAAACTATCCCTGCCACGACTGTTGTTTTCTGCTTCCAAAAATAGCTCGCGAAACTCCAGAACCATTTTCCTCTTTGTCAATCGCCTTACCTCCGTATAAAATAAGCAGCTATGTGTACATTTTCGGCACGTTAAAAAAGGACCGGATTCTTTTTCCAAATTAGCAAGATAAGATTCTCTGAAAATCTTCAAATTTTCTGGATATACATTCTTTTCTTCCCGAGGGTCTAACCCTACCAGACATTTCGTAAGTTGACTGCGTAAATTATCAGAAACTGAATAACGCCAATTTCTTTCCTTTCGCCTTTCCTCCAAAGCTCTACTAATCCCAAAAATTATGGTAGCCAAAAAGACCTCATGTTTCTGGTTTACGTCAAGGTGGGCATTTTCAGTTGTTACTTTCAGGTTCAATTCTCCTAATAACCTGCTCAAACCTGCTGGTGCCTGCGCAGCCCGCAGCAAGACGCTTGCCCAGAAATCGGGTGGTAATGAACCAGATAATATCTTTTGACAGCTATTTAAAACCATGGCGTCTGGCTGATTCATTCGGGTCGCATTCAATCCGTATTTTTGGAAGTCAGGTGCCGTAGAATACGATCCTAGATTAATGAATTGGTCGGCCAACTGAGCAATTTCATTGGATGATGGTGCATGCAAACGTTGATTACGATGAAAATCATCGACTTGGATTAATAAAGGATGGTCATCCCCTTCAGAAAAAACAATTGCTTCGCCAGGTTTCAATGTCGCCATCCGTTTAATCTGGGCATCACTCATATTCATAGAATAGCCTAGCGTTTGACGGTCATCTTGAGCCAGCATTTTATGCACTATTTTCAAATTAGTGTTTTTAATCACATCGGGAGTAATTTTTCCTGGAATCTGTTCCACTGCCAAGACCCCTTGATTGTAGAAACGTATCTCTGCCAGCATGCTCATAAAGACATCTGTAGCCTGCGCGCGTAAATTAGATGATTCAGTATCAACCTGCGTGTTGGTATTCTTCAGTAATCGGTGAGCTTCTTCCACTACCAATAGATGTTGGAAAACCTTTGGTAATTTTCCCTCCGCAGCCTGCATGCGCCGATAGCCGTAGATACGTGCTAAGATAAGTCCAATGATGAATGTCTTTTCCTCATCATTCCCGATGTTTTCTAATTCAAGTACTATCGGATGATTAAGCAATTTCTCAAATGGAATGCCTCGTGGTGTATCGAGCATCATTCCCTTTGAACCTACTCGCAATGCGCCAATGCGCGCTTTCAGTCCCGCTGTCACATCCTGCTCTATCTTAGGCTCATAACCTAAACGGGAAGTTACTTCTCCGACTTTTTCATATAGATCAGTCAAAGTCGGGAAAATTGGATAGTAATGGCGTGCTTCCCATTCCTCAGCTCTAATTAGTGGATTGGACTCCGTGGTAAGATTCCAGCCCTTATCCTCATAAACCTCATATAAAGCTGTCTCGAGAATGTAAGGCATGGGAGTGTAGAGAATAAAAGCTGCATTAAAGACGGCTTTCAAGAAATCAATGTGATTGAGCAACGCTGTGTTTCCCGGTTGGCTGCCTACATCAAACTCGAAAGGATTTATACGGAAAGGAGAGATTACATCGCTACCCAGAGTATACACACGCAAATCCGGCACAAAACCCTGGGCGTGCAAATAGGTACTGTCAATCTCTCCCAAAAGGGATCGGTATTCTCGCTTTACAGGTTCAATGACCATAAATGGAATTGGGGAAGACTGTTTACGAAGCTGGTAGAGTAGATTTAGGATAGTCGTTGTTTTCCCACTTCCGGTTACACCGGCTACAATCCCATGCTTGGATAACTGGTCGATGGCTACCGGATAAATGTTTCCGGATTGTTTTTCATTCCACTTTATCTGCCCCAAATCAAGTCTTGGGTCAGTCTTTACTTCTTTTTCAATATCAAAAACTGAATAATCCCTTATCTCATACCCCGGTGCCTCCTCAATTAGCGGCTTGCATAGCAGCGCTAGTTCATCAGAACTGAGATATGTTTGAAATTTTTCGGGTTTTTCTCCGTTCGGCTGGCACAAATGAGCCTGCAGCCTTTCCGGCCAGGAATCCTTACCTGAATAAACTCCTTGCAGTAATGCTGCTAGGTTTTCTGTGGTAACTTGATCAGGCGACCCAAAATAGACGGAAGTCTGCCAGCGCCCTGTTCGTATGAAAGCATCCAAGCGATCCAATTGACGCTCATATATCCGGGCAGCGTATTCAGCCTGACGATTGATAGTCTCACCCCCTATCATCTTTGAAGAAGTGATTGTAGCCCGGTTGGCATCTTGCTGGGTTTGTTGGATTGATTTCTGCAACTGGTTGTGTTTCATTGGCAGAATATTAGCCAGGATTTCAAGGATTTCTCTACGCTCATTGATTAATTCCTCAGCCGGCCGGGCATACGCTTGCACAATGAACATCCAATCTTTCCCTTGTAAGCCTCGAATAACTCTTTCCAGTATGGTTGGAATCATCGGCCATGATTTAGATTGAATGTGAGATGGTACCTCGAAGTTGGTTTTTAAAGAAGGGATTCCGCTGAGCATACCCATCTGATTTTGATTTTCCGCTAATTCGTCAGCGAGATTATGAATTGGATTATTGTCCAGAACTATCCCTGGAAACGCGCTAGCGAGTGTATCGATTAATGATTGTGAATTTTTTAGTGAATAAAAGATTCTAATCCCACATGCTGTGCTTTGAACAACAAAGGTAAGATAATCTTGGTAGACATGGGCAGAGGTCACGAAATCGATACTATGCTGCAGGATTGAACCAACCGGCTCTTCCTTCCAAAAACTTGACAAAGATCGGACTTGATGAAATGGCATTCCATCAAGAATACTTGATAGTTGAATGGAAATTGGATGTTGTGATTGGATATCATTGCGCTCACACTGGTTAATCCAATCCTCTACGTTTGAATTCAAATTAGGTAACATTTTCTTATCATCTCAACCGGATTTCTGCATTAACTGTATGATTAAAACCTCGGTTCATCACGACAACACCTGATATTTCTCTTCCCCAGACAGATATATAATCACATATATTAATGCTTGCACCGACCATGTCTTTTTCTATACGAACATCTACAACACCTCTCGCTGGTGATTCAATCCGCAATATTTCAATCGTTTTCATGTCTTTGGGTTTCTTAGGTCCCATTGCCCAGGACATGAATAAATATTTTATATCAGTGAAAAACAGGATTGTTTTTGCCCCAATACTTAATAGGTCGCCTGTTTTAAAATCCCGATTAACATTTTGGGTTTGCCGGATATCTAAAACTTTGCCTTCAATCAGACTTGGTCCCCATCGATAAAGCTTTTGGGGCAAAGGATAGTGGGGGGGTTGAGACATTGGTGCAGAAGCAGTCATTGAGAATGATCCTGGATTCGCCGATGAAACTGGCTGTTGTTGGTGCGGAATTATTTGTCGGGGGATAGGCGGAGGGGGATTCTTCTGAGTAGGGCTTCTATTTATGCTGGAAGGGTTAGTAGGTTTGGACGCTTTTGGCATGTTTCCTGAAGCAGATGAATGTGGTTGAGCCGTTCTTCCGACATGAGTAGACGGTAGTACCGTTCTGCAATTCGAGCATCGGTATTCATCTGTAAACGTTACCCATCCGCAACTTGGACACTTTCTCTGCATTTATTCTTCTCCATTGCCGGTCGGCATACTAACCGGTAATTACTAGTCATTTATTTATAAATAGTCAAAATGGCTGCTCGAATTCATCCGCGTACCACTTGCCAATCACTTTCCATGTCAAATCTGATTGACCTTCAAAAGCTTTCACCTCAAGTGTTGCAGGATTAGTCGTGATCACAATCCTCCGAACTCTGACTGCTCCTGTATCTAAAATTTCTTGGCCAATCTCCGCATTACCCGATGTGAATCTCTCATTTTCGGGAGATAACATTAAACGAGCATTTCGGTCTACCCATTCCGGCTGCATCTGGTCCTCCCGCAACGCCCTGATTTCTCGTTCATCGCACTTAGCTTCAATAACAACCGGTCGGTTCCGACCTTCCAAATAGACAGCGTCAATGCCATGTCCACCGCGGGATTGATCAAAACGCGGATCCGGGATCAAACCTAGTTTCTCTGTGGCAACTCTTTCAGCAATACCTTCACCGATTTCGCCCTGAAAACGGCTCCAACGTCCAGAGTGCCGCTGTTGTTCTCTCTTCAAATTGTTTTCAAGAGCGTGTTCCACACGCGTCTCACCCTCCCCTACTTTCTCATTGATCGGATCTAATGCTTCGTCTTCAACAGGCTCAATGATTTCCGTTTCCGGTATTTCAGAGATATTCTTTCCACTCATGGAGGTTCTCCCGAATCAATTTTGGGTTTGGTCATTGCTTGTACCTGCATTGCGGGCAGTAACGGGCATTACGTGGAACATTACTTGCTCCACAGTTTTGGCAAGTCTTCATTCCATAGATGGCGGAAAAACAATACGGGCAATAAATCAACGATGGGTCTGTAATAATGGATTGGCAGGCGGAGCACACTAATGTGCTTCTCGTTGGTTGGCGACCAGGAATTGTGCTCCACGGTCTTTGACTGTTTGGTACAGCGGATCCGGAAGTGAGTGGTCTAGATGATGACGATGACATGGTAGGCTGGGCTTTAACCAATTGCGAGTCAAAACTCTTGGGTGGGTATTGGCCATTCCTAACCATCTCCAGTATCTTTTCCAACGGAAGCAACATCCGAATGTCTCTAACTGTAGCCATATACATAAGGGTTTTCGCCAGGTTGGCAGTTTCATCTGAGTTTCTATATTTCTTGATTCGCAGATCATAAAAGATTTTCGAATGGAAGGGGTCTGAAAAATCATTATCCACAAACAATAAGTGATCAGCCTGGTCTTTTGTCCATAATTGTGGACATTCCGCGTATGTTTTGAGAGAGAGATAAATCACCAGTTCTGAGAAATAATCAGAAACTGGGCTCAACTCTCCCAAGTCTTTACGGTATGGAGATTGGTACTCAGCTAAACCAATAATGGTGTCGTCTAAACCGGCCAAGCCAGGAACATACATGGAATCGTAATCCACAAGTTTGATCTTCAGGGGATGTCCGCTACTAGACGAATCTCGAAAGAACAATATATTTTTACCTTGCAGGTCTCCATGTGAGATTTTATTGACATGCAGGTCCTTAGCCATTCTCAAAAACAATTCAGCTGCATGTTCAAGCTCTGCCCGTTGGTGGATGTTATCATTGATAAAAGAATACAAATTCTGGCCCTGAATCCAGTCCATGAAAATAAATCCAAATTTTTCCCATTTCCTATCAATCTTAACGCTAATCCCGTTAATTGCATCGTAAAGCTTGTAATCGAGGAAATAATCAAGAGGTAGTTTCTTAATATAATTCTCAATTTCTCGATAGATCCTTTTTGAGTTGGGAACTTCCTTAAGCCATAGGCGTAATCCATGATAGTTGCCATTTAACTTGATCTTATAGACTACCGCAAATTGTCCGGAGGAATGAACAAAATCGATCGGTCCAGCTGGAATTGGGGTACCTGCCGCGACTTCAGGTGTATTGATATTGGCTTTGAATGAAACCAGACTTTCATGGTATTGCCCAATAGATGGATAAATAATCAAAAAACCTCCTATATAAGTACTCCTACCGGAGAATTGATTGAATGGTAAAAGGTTCAGGATCGAGATTAAAAGCTCATAACAATCAAACCCACATCATCGTTCACAAGTTCAATACCTGTCACTGCATTTCTCGCGTTTCTTACAAAATCCTCAAGATTATATTTCCCCTGACTGAAATTTTTCAGCCATCGTAAACACCGCCTCCATTTGCCAGGCAATGCCTCAGAATGTTTAAAGATCCACTCGGATATCTTGTCTGTTCCCAGAATTAGGATATCACCAGGTTCAACTGTATCATTGAAATAACTGGGTTTGTAATCAAAGATATCAGCATAGCTGGCAAAGGATTCGGTGAAATTGTCAAAGGCTTCGGAATCTTTCACCAGGTATGACCGGAAGATTTTACTGTTCCGTATATGAAAGAAACAGCTGTCGCCAATGATGACTCCTCTGTACATACCGGGTTTTTCAGAAGGAATCATTTCAAGACCTACCAAAGTAGATCCGGCTGGTTCGCCAGATAGAAAAGTTTTTGTGACGTGCCATTTACTATCCGGCAAATCCTTGGTTATCTGACTGACCTCTTTGTACCATTCCTCTTGAGGTGGTGCCAGCCATTGCTGGAAAGTTTTTTCGTTATACAAACAATCGTTGTCAGTTTCGTCCAAGCAGAACTCATTAACTAATTTCTCTGCGAATATTTTGGGGAAAAAGCTCGTTCCAACTCCATCAGCAATAGCATATTTTCCTGCAGCATCATTCACACATACGGCGTCCTGACAAACTGTCTCACCGAATCTTGCTACAATGCCATAATTCAATGATTTATTACCATTTGCAGTATTTATAGAATCACCTTTAATTTTCCCAACATTTACCGCTTGAAACCCATGGAAGAACCAAAGTTAATCAGTTTAATCAATGCTTCTGCGTTCGCGCGGTAAAGAAAAGCTCTGGATCCTTTTTCTGCCGGCAGTCCGGAACTAATCGCATTGGCAAGCAGATTATCGGGGATTTCACTGGAAATATCGAACAGGAATTTTGCGTCCGGTGTGATCGACTCAGGTAACGATACCGGCACTAGGATCGAATCCGCAGGTGTTTCCTGGATATGTGCGTTCATCAATAACACCTGACCATCACTGGATGCCAGTTCCATCAAACGTTTGGCTGCCTCTTTTGCGGATTCCAGACGATTGGGCTGTCCATCGGTAATATTGATAACCACCGGCGGAAAACAATCAGGATGATCCTGGATCCAAACACTAATTTTCTCAGATGCTTTTTCATAAGCATCGGTCATCGGCGTACCACCTTTGGCTTTTGGCTTGACCCAAATTCCGCTCTTCATTTCTGTAAGGCCACCCTTGCTATCTTCAACTTCTTCAGATACAAGTTCAGTCGGGTGAGCCATGACATCCGTAATCATGCCGCTGACGATTGAATCGGCTGATCCATTTCCATACCCAATCACTTCGATCCAACAGCGGGGACTGTGTTCCATTTCTTTTAAGGACTGCCTGCCAATCTCAGCAATAACTCTGTTCACCGCTTGGGCTGCCTTCGTCTGCTTATCGGAGCCTGCGAAATTTTCTTCCATCGATAGCGATTGGTCCAATAAAATTACAAACATGCTTGGATTATCAGATCCCACATATTTCTTATAATTACCTACTGACATTTTTATTCCTCCTCCTGAATTCTTCTTTATTTTCATCCAAACGAACGGGTAGTAAATTCATTGCAGGTTATTGTTTTGCTTCCTCCTTAAAAATTTCCTATTTACTAAAAGTGATAATTGTCCAGTAACTCAACTTACTATAAAGATTAATCATCAAAAACACAACGAAATCCCCAGTTTCCTGAGCCGTAGCTTTCGGTTTCTGCACTACTGGAAGTAACCCGCATGCTTGTTCGCTGGTAACCCTCCTCTGCAAAAAACGATCCGCCTCTCAAGACGTGAGTAGTTCCAGAAGATGGGCCTTGGGGATTAGTGGATGGACTGCTAGCATAATAGTATTCACCATAATAATCCGCCGTCCACTCCCAAACATTTCCAGCCATATCCAGCGCGCCATAAGGGCTGGCACCCTTCAAGTAACTACCAACTTCATCAGTATCTCCTTTATAATTATCATAATTTGCATACGAATGGGTAATGGATTGATTGCCCCAAGGATAAGTATATCCTGAAGTGCCTCTGGCGGCTTTTTCCCATTCTGCCTCAGTCGGTAGCCTTCCTCCCACCCATCTGCAATAATCTCTGGCATCTTCCCAATTAACATAAACTGCAGGATAGTTACGATATTGGCTTTCACCGAAATGGTTACTTCCTGTGGAAGGGTTATGATAAGTTTTGTTTTGAGCGGAACATGCACCAGCCGATACACAAGACTCATACATCCCATTGGTAACTTCAGTTTGGCCTATCCAGAATGCATCCAGGGTAACAGTATGAACCGGTTGTTCATCTGAATAGCCGCTATTGCTGCCCATGCTAAAGTCACCTGCCGGCACATAGACAAGGCGCATGCCATCTTTGTGAGAAGTGCCGGAACCATATTTTGCTATGGCTGCAAGCGGATCCTCGGTTTTAGTGGATTGTTTTGGTAGAACAGAGGTTGAGGTAGGTAATGATAAGGCTGTTGATTTTGGCTGCCGGGTAGGATCAAGTCCAGATCCTCCCTCACAGCCCCGAAGAAGAAGCCAAAACAAAATACCCACTACAGCGAATGCTAAAGCATAGAGAATACAGGAAGGTGATTGTTTATTTTGTGATTGTCCACAGTAAGGGCAGAATTTATCTGATACTTGAATTTGTTTCTTACAATTAATGCATGATTTCATAGGTTTTGTAAATACGTTGAATTTGATTAGTTGCGGTTTTTTTTATAAACGTATTCACCCTCAAAAATCGAGAGGAATAATATGCTTTGTCCTTCCTCATCATAATTTTGTATCCAAAGCCCATATATCGACAAAATAGTTATACATTTATTAAAAAACACAACCGTTGATTCACGATAAATTGAAATGAATCTTAATTCAAGTCCATATTTTTCTTTTAACTTAAAACATTATATAACGAATAAATTGGAAAACTTTCTAATTTTGATATTTTTTAAGTATTCTTCTTAATAATTATTGTATGTATAGGAAAGAGACAAAGGGTGGCTAGAGCGAAATTGTGTTGCAGGGTGGATTTCTGGACATGACACAGCTCAATGCACGTTTTGATTCAACCAACTCTTCAACGCTGATCGTAATCGCCCGGATGAATATTGATTGAAATCTTCACCACTCTTCTCGACATAATGCAGTGTATCAAAATATTCCAATCCGCGATACCAATGCAAACAACCGGGATCCACCCCCAGCATCTCACAGTAACGTTCCTCAATCCCCCTGCCGCGCAGCCTCGGTTCATTGAAAAAAGGAAGCAGAAATTCATAGACAGGATCGCTGAAACCGGCTTGCTCAAAATCGATCATGCCGCTAAGCTCCCGGTCTTTGACCAAAATATTATCGAGCCACAGGTCCCCGTTACTAAAACGCGATTCAGGGAAATCGGGTGTATGGTTTATCAATCGCTCATAAACC
>JAAZOK010000124.1 GCA_012797815.1 Chloroflexota bacterium
CCTCCTATCGGTGTCATGAAAGAAACCGTGCAACCAGCCGGAATGACATCCTCATCAATCGCGATCTTGCTGTCGATCAGGATCAGAATGTTCCTGAGATGCGTTTCTAGCGCCGGATAGCGGTCGATGACCTGCTGCTTTAGCCCGGCGATGGTGGTCTCGGGGGCTATTTCCATATCGATCGCACTCACCCCGGCTTTATCCTTGAGGTGCGAGAAAAATCTCACCGTAATCTTTGGGTTTTTATCCATTTGTTCTAAATTATATACCGGATGGAGGGGGAGTAAAGTATAATCGGAGCATGCACATAGATTATCAGCCTATTATTATTGGTGTAGCCGGGGGTACCGGTTCGGGGAAGACCACTGTGGCAAATGTGATTCTGGACGCGGTCGGCAGAGATCGCATTGCTTATTTACCACACGATGCCTATTATCGCGATCTGACCGATCTGCCCCCCGTACAAAAAGCAGAGGTGAATTTCGATCACCCCAATTCTCTCGAGACCGAACTGATGATCGAGCATGTCAGAGCTCTGAAAAAGGGCAAGCCAGTTGATATCCCGGTCTATGATTTTTCCACCCATTCTCGCACCCGGGAAACCGTGCGGGTGGAGCCTCAGCGCGTTATCATCGTAGAGGGTATCCTCATCTTTGCAGAACGAAAATTGCGTGAATTATTTGATATGAAATTATTTGTCGATACCGATCCCGATATCCGCTTCATTCGCCGTTTGGAACGGGATATTGCTGAACGTGGTAGAACCATGGACATGGTCATTCAACAGTATCTGGGAACGGTACGCCCTATGCATCTGGAATTTGTGGATCCGTCCAAACGGTATGCCGATGTCATCATTCCCGAAGGGGGCTTGAGCCAGGTCGCCATGGATATGGTGGTGGCACGTATCGAATCCCTCCTCATCAAGCAGGGCTAGAGTCGATGCAAAAGAAGAATCCGCGCCAGCTTTGGGGTAGCGTGCTGATCCTTGTGGGACTGTTTGTTTTCTCGTATTTCTTATTTGTCAACCGGGCTGCCCTCCAGCGTTTTGAACATTTCGGCTATCCGGGCATCTTTTTGATTTCTCTGCTTTCCAATTCGACCATTATCTTCCCCCTTCCGGGCGTTTTGATCACTTCTGCCATGGGGGCGGTGTTCAATCCCTTGTGGGTGGCGATCACCGCCGGGTTGGGCGCAGCCGTGGGCGAACTTTCTGGTTACCTGGCGGGGATCGCCGGTCAATTCGTCGTGGAGGATAAAGATTGGTATGAAAAGATCATGAATGCTATGCGGAAGTATGGTGGTTGGATCATTCTGCTGCTGGCATTTATTCCCAATCCGTTCTTTGACCTGGCGGGCATCGCTGCCGGAGTGTTGCGCATTCCATTGTGGCAGTTCCTGCTGTTCTGCAGTATCGGGAAGATCTTGAACATGTTGATTTTCTCTTATTCTGGCTTTACGATCACCCATTTTATAACTCCGTAGAAAGGTAGTAGCTTTATCATGACTGATACGAATAAACTGGATCAATACCTTGAGCAAAATCTTCACACTAGCATTGAAGAATTGAAGACATTCGTTGCGCAACCCAGTGTTTCTGCTAAAAAGCATGGGCAACCTGAGTGTGCCAGGCTGGTGGCGGACGCTTTGGAAAAACGCGGCTTTCAGGTGACCGTGCACCCGACGGAGGGTGCACCCATTATCAGTGCGGTTCGCCGGGGGAAAAGCGCCCGGACGCTGCTTTTCTATGATCATTATGACGTCCAGCCGGCAGAACCGCTGGATTTATGGGAAACGCCCCCCTTTGAACCGACCCTCCGCGATGGTAAATTATTTGGTCGCGGAGTAAGCGACAACAAAGGCGATATCGCCAATCGCTTGCTTGCCATCGATGCCATTCTGGCAGATCAGGGAGAATTACCCTGTACCGTTAAATTTTTGATCGAGGGCGAGGAAGAGGTCAGCAGTACCAATCTGGAAGCCTTTGTGGATTCCCACAGGCAGGAGCTGGCAGCCGATGCCTGTATCTGGGAGTTTGGCAGTGTCGATTTTCAGGATGTGCCGGTTCAATATCTTGGATTGCGCGGTATCTGCTATGTGGAATTGGAGGTCGAAACCGCTGCCATGGATGTGCACTCCGGTTTGGGTGGAACCATCTTCCCCAATGCAGCTTGGCGGTTGGTATGGGCGCTGGCTTCATTGAAAAATGAAGAAGAAGAGGTGCTGATCAAAGGATTCTATGATGATGTGATCCCGCCTTCTGAGGAAGATCTGTTATATCTCAAAGCACTGCCAGATACGGCGGATGAATACCGCACCCGTTATGGTGTTAAAAAATTCCTTGGGGACATGCAGGGTGGGATGGACTTGAATTTCTCAGAAGCGCATAAAGCATCCTGCACGATCTGCGGATTGAACTCAGGTTATCAGGGGCAAGGGTCAAAGACGGTGCTGCCGGCAAAAGCATCTGCCAAGATCGATTTCAGATTGATCCCTGATCAAAAACCTGAAAAAGTATTGAAACTGCTCCGCAAGCACCTCGATTCGCATGGTTTTGAAGATGTTAAAGTTACTTACCTGGGTGGGGGATCTCCCTCGAAGACCAATGCCGGTGATCCCTTCGTGCAGTTGGTGGTGAATACGGCGAAAGATATCTATGGGATGCCCATGCAGATCGTTCCCATGTCGGGTGGTTCCGGACCCAATTTCATCGTACAGGAAGCGTTACAGGTCCCGATCGTATCCTTGGGAATTGGTTACCCCGGCTCCGCAGCCCATTCGCCCAATGAAAATATCCGCTTGAATGATTACCTGAGAAGTGCCAAACATTTGGTGCGTGTTCTTAATGCAATGGGTGAGGGAACAGCTCACTGAACCAGCCCGGCTGCTACAGCCAGTTCCTGGATCTCTTTGGTGATCTCTTTTTTTCTTGCCATTGCCAGTTCAATGCTCAATTCGCTGATCAGACGATCGGTGTTATTCTTGGCTTCCTCAAGGATGCGGTGACGGAAGGCGTTTTCGCTGGCGATGGAGTTGGTCAGGATTTCCTGGAATTCAAGGGTTGCCAGCATATCGTGGATCTTCTCCCATAGCAGGGCTGCATCGCTGTCTAGTAAATACGGTGGCCAGCTGCCTCTTTCTGTTTCTTTCTCCGTTTTAAGCGCAGCGGCAGTCTGGTAGGACCCCTGTCTGACCGGGATGGAATTTTGGCTTTTGGCATACTGATTGTAGAAATAGAACAATGCTGACCCGTCGGAGGCAAAGGAAGCTACTTTTTTCGCCAGCCTGGCTGCGCTGTGATGGGTCAGGTTGTAGTCAAAAGGCACGATTTCAGGTTGCAGGGTGTATTTGGAGAAGAAAGAATAAAAGTAGGACGGGCGGTTACTGATTAATATGACTGTAGGAAGGGCAGTTTGCGGTCGGGCTGTCAGATCCTCGATCTCTTCTTCCAGCAGGTCCAGTAAATGGCGATTGAAATTGCTGACCAATCCTTTTTGACTGCCGATGACAACCCAATTTTGCGGGGTGGCTGGATCGGGGACTGGTTGGCTTTCGACTTCGTTATTCAAAACATCCAGGATTTCGAGTAATTCGCTGCGATAGCGGTGGATGGCTTGAATGCGGTTCAGCGCCGTCTTCCAACTACCCAATGATGTATTGCGCATAGCATTTAGATAAGGCTCGATCGCCTGGATGTTCTCTAAGCGTTTTTTGGTTTCTTCGATCATTTTCTGTTCAGGGTTCTTGTTATATAACCAATAGGATTATAGGTTATTGTTCAATTAACCACAAATAAGAATAGGGAGATAGCTCCAGTTTTGATTCTTTCAGATCTGTGCCTTGCACCAGATCGACCAGCTTTCGCTCTGCAAACCCTGTCATGGAAAGTTCGATCGGGATGGTTTTATCGGATAGATTGTGGAAGGTCACGATGGTATTGGTGCCATCCGTGCGTTTGATGGTCAGCAGAGCGGGGTATTCTTCGTTATAAGTGATCTCGTAGGAGCCCTCTGCCCAGACGGGATTTTGCTTGCGGATTTCTAACAAATGGCGGATGTGGTGAAATAGGGAATGGGGATCTTCCAGTTGAGCCGCAACGTTGATCTTGGTATAGGAGAATTGATCGCTCTTGATGACCGGCAGGTAAAGGCTGTCTTCACCCGCATTGGAGAAACCGGCATTTTTGCCATCTGTCCATTGCATGGGGGTGCGCACCCCGTCACGATCTTCAAGATAGATGTTGTCTCCCATCCCGATCTCGTCTCCGTAGTAGATGATGGGGGATCCCGGCAGTGAAAAAAGGATGGCATTTAGAAGTTCGATCTTGCGTGGTTCCCCATCCAGCAGCGGTGCCAGGCGGCGACGGATACCCAGATTCTGACGCATGCGTTTCACCGGTGCATAAAAGTTCCACAGGAACTGGCGGTCTTCTTCGGTGACCATTTCGAGGGTCAGTTCATCATGATTGCGCAGGAAGGTGCACCATTGGCAGGCATCCGGGATCTCGGGGGTCATATTGAGGATCTCGATGATGGGGGAACAATCACTTTTTGCCAGGGCTTTGAAGATGCGCGGCATTAACGGGAACTGAAAAGCCATATGGAATTCGTCCCCGTTGGCAAAATAAGGGCGCAGGTCCTGCGGCCATTGATTGGCTTCTGCTAGCAGGATGCAGTCCGGGTACTCCTCGTCGATCAATTTGCGCATTTCTTTCAAATAAGCGTGCGTTTCGGGCAGATTTTCGCAATTGGTTCCTTCTCGCTCGATCAGATAAGGTACGGCATCCGCTCGAAACCCATCGATGCCCATATCCAGCCAGAAGCGCATGATATTTTTCATCTCTTCGCGCACGGCGGGATTATCGTAATTGAGGTCGGGCTGGCAGGCATAGAAACGATGCCAGTAATATTTCTGAGCTTTTTCACTCCACGACCAGTTGGAGGTTTCGGTATCGACGAAAATGATACGTGCGTCCGCATAACGCTGATCACTGTCACTCCATACGTAATAATCACGGTAAGGGGAGTTCTCATCGGCTTCGGCTTGTTTGAACCATTCACACTGGTCGGAGGTGTGATTGACCACCAGATCGGCAATGATGCGCATCCCGCGTTGGTGTGTTTCTTCGATTAATTCTCTGAAATCCGCGATACTGCCCAGATCGGGATGGATGTTGTAGTAATCTGAAATATCATATCCGTCATCCACCAGGGGAGAGGGAAAAATCGGCAACAGCCAGATGCAATCCACTCCCAGTTGTTTGATATAGTCCAGTTTCATGGTCACACCCTTGATGTCGCCGATGCCATCTCCATTGGAATCAAAGTAGGCGCGAGCGGAGACTTCATAAAAAACTGCATTTTTGTACCAGGGTGTTCTTTTTTCTTGCATTATCTTTCCTTACGATATTATTTTCGCTAATTTTTTCCTTTTTCCTGACTGGCTTGGATCGCCAGGTCGATAAAAACAGCCGCACTCCAGCCAAAGGCGGGGGCAGCTCGTTTGCCCGGCTTTCCGGTGTCTGCATTATAGTATTCATAGATACCTGCATTTTGCATGATGAGCGCCAGAGTTTTATCACGCAGATCGATAGCCAGGGCTTTTTTCCCGTTTTGTTTCAATGCTTCGATGAAAAAGTAGTTGATGTTTGCCCACACCGGTCCGCGCCACATACAATCAGCATCGAATGCCGCGTCGCAACGGGCTACCGATGGGATCATTACATCTCCCCAAAATTCGGCAGGATCTTTCAGGTGCGCGACCAGCTTTTCAATCATGGCTGCCGGAAGCGCTCCCGTCCATAAGGGATAGAGATTCAGAGGCGTTAGGACGTTCAATGGCTTCTTCTGGTACAGTGCCTGGAACAATCCTTTCTCTTCATCCCAGGAGGAGTGCAGCATGGCATCCAGGAGTGTCTGCGCACGCGTTTTCCATAACTGGGCGTCTTTATTTTTCCCCATATCTGTTGCCATTTTCATCAGGGCTTGCATTTGAATATAAAGGTACGTATTGATATCCGGTGCTTCCACCGGCAATCCAAAATCCCAGGTGGGATTGTCGTCCAGTCCGGAGGAGAAGGGATGATTATACTGGATATATCCGTCGTTATCAGGGTCATTTTCATGGAACCACCAGCGATTCCATCTCACCAGTGCTTCATAGATCTCGTGGAAAAAATCAATATCAGGGTCAATTTCATGGATCTTCAAGGCTGCCCATGCCAGGATGGGTGGTTTGGTCACCTTCGCTCGCACCGGGTGGTCGATCTCGGTCACGATGCCATCGTCGAAGATGGCATCCGGGAGCATACCATCGGGTTGCTGGTGGATCAGGAAGGCCCGGATCTGGTCGCGCGCAAGTTGCGGGTCGCTATGGCGTAAGGCCAGCGCATGCAGCGCGTTGTCCCATAACCACATGCCGATATAGTTCTTCTTGGAGGGAGCGAGCACATTGTATTTCAAATTGCCCTTGGGGCTGAACATATTGTTCATCAATACCCACCAGGCGTAGGCGTAAGTGGGTTGGTATTTCTCAGCCACCTCGGGGATATTTTCGATCCATGCTTGCCATCCCAGGCGAGCTTGCTCCAGCGAAGCTTTCTGGGGAAGGTATTGAAGAGGGATCTGGATGTTCTCCGCGATCGAAAGCACCATGGAGCTTTCAGATCCACTTTCGACCAGAAAAGTGAAGGAAGAATATACCGCTTCCTTGGTGAGTTGGTTCACCAGAATTTCTCCATTGGTGCCGTATTGGAGAAAACGATAAGATGTTATCAGCCCCCCTTCCTGGCTGGCGCTCCATTCCAGGGCATTTACCCGGCATTGGATGCCGGCTTTACGGTGGGGGGGAAGTTGAATACAAATGGTATGTTCATCCTGGTACAGGAAGTGAAAAGCACCCAGCCTGGTGTTGAATTCGAGCACGTGCGGGTAGCTGACGATTTCAAAATCAAGTGGCTGCAAGTTCTCATCGATGAAAGTCAATTCTTCCAGAAAGGGCATCCGTTTGGCATACGATTCGATGCCCGGGAAAAAATGGATGAGCCTTTCAGCCAGATGCAGGTATAAACTGCTGTGATCGAAGTATTGGTAGAGCACTAGGCGTGAACCCGGTCGGCTAAAAGGCGCACCTTTAATATCGATCTTATTTTTCAAAAGATCAAAGAACGAGATCATGAAATCCTTTATTTCTTCTAGCCCTTGACCGAACCAGCCAGTAAACCACGCACGAAATATTTTTGCAGGGCGAAGAAGATGATCATTGGTAGGATCATCGAGATGAAAGACGCCGCGGTGAGCAAATGCCATCCGGCACCGAGTGATGTTACCATGTTGCCGATTTGATAGGTGAGCACGGGGTGTTGACCGCCCAGGAAAACCAGGGCTACCAGCAGATCGTTCCAGATCCACAGGAACTGGAAGATTGCCAGAGAAGCCAGTGCTGGTACGGAAAGGGGCATTGCCAGTTTGGTGAAAGCCGTCCAGTGAGAAGCACCGTCGATGTATGCGGATTCGAACACTTCCTTGGGAAGACTCCCCAGAAAGTTGCGCATCAGGTAAATGGCATACGGGAGCCCAAATCCGGTGTGGAACATCCAGATGCCCTGGAAAGTTCCGTTCAACCCCAAACTGGCATACAGCCGCGAAATGGGGATGAGGGTCATTTGCAGGGGCACCACTTGTAAGCCTACTAACAGCGCAAACATCCATTGCCGCCCTTTGAAATCCATCCACGAGAATGCATAAGCAGCAAATGATGCGATCAGGATCGGGAAGATGGTGGAGGGAACGGCGACCAGTAAACTGTTTAAGAAAGCCCGCCCCATGCCGCGTGGGTTGGCAAGGTCGCGGATATCACAATATAGATCCAGAGATTGTGTGCCACTGGCACAATCGGCACGGTAGGTTTTATTTCCTCGATAACCGGTAAAGGCATCGATGTAATTGTCTAATGTGAATTTGGCATTGGTGTCAATACCGGATATACGCCGCATATAGGTAGCGATGGCGGCTGTCTGATCTTCATCCGGCAGGGAGATGTCTCCCAGATGAGGTTGTCCATTGATTTCCTGTTCGAGCAGTGGAGTGAGGGTAATGGAGCGCCGGTATTCTTGGACCAGATCGGGATTGGATAGATCAGCTTCTGGAAGTGCAGTGCCATCGTCTCCGTGACAACTGGCACAATAGGTTTGATACTCATCATATCCTTGAGGCTTGGCAAAGATGGTCCACCAACCGGAAGTGTTGATGTCCTGCACGGGGCGGAAGGAAGTGACCAATAATCCAATGGTAGGGACCATCCAGATGATGCACATCCCGATCAAGACCACGTGCACAGGGATGTTCTTTAAGCGATGGAAGAATGAGGACTTTTTCATCGGATTTCCTCCTGTTTCTGAAAGCGGCGAATGTTAAAGATCATCACCGGAATGATCACCAGGATCAAAATGACGGCAATGGCAGATGCCCTGCCGGGATCGTAGTTCTTATACATCTCGGTATACATACGGTTGGCGATCACTTCTGTGCCGTAGTTTCCGCCTGTCATCACATACACGATATCGAAGATCTTGAGCACGTTGATGATCATGGTCGTGATGACCACCGTGATGGTGGGCATGATCTGGGGAACGATGATCTTCCAGAATACTTTCCATTCGTTGGCACCGTCCACGCGGGCGGCTTCCAGGATCTCGGTGGATACTCCTTTCAATGCGGCAGCCAGGATGGTCATACAAAAACCGGTCCACATCCACACCCCTACAACGATCAGGGCAATGGTGTTGATGCCCGGTTCGGTCAGCCATGATACTGGTTTCCCTCCTAACGCAGTAACGATGGCGTTCAGCAGACCGATCTGTACCTGACTGGAGCCATAGTTGTACATGAATTTCCATATTACGCCTGCGCCTACGAATGAAATTGCCATGGGCAGGAAAATGATCGATTTGGCAATCGCTTCATACTTGACCTTATCTGCCAATACCGCGATCAACAAACCGATGATCACGGTGCCACTGACCATCAGGATGATCCATTTCAGGTTGTTCAGGAAAGCGGTCTGCATGATGGTGTTGGTTAGGGCATAGCGATAATTCTCGAAAATCCCCCAGCAGGGTTGTCCTGCGACACAGCGCGTGCCTGCCCATCCGCTATTATCGTTATTCCGTATGCTTAGGTAGAAGGTATTGATTCCTGGATAAATAATAAAGGTCGCCATGATGAGCAATGCGGGTAGCAGATACATCCATGGCGTGAATGGTTTCTGCCGCATAATGCCGGTGGTTGACTTCTGTTTTTTCATGTATTTACCTCCTTAAAATCTAACTATAGTATAAAAAAGAAATAATTGCTTAAATAGATCGGGTGTCTGGTTCACAGACACCCGATCGAGATATTTATTGACCTAATGCTTCAGCTTGCGCTGCAGCGACAGAAGCCAATGCGGCATCCAGATCGCCGCCGTTGACATAGCTGACAATGGCTGCCCATTCGGCGCTGCCAAAGCCGCCGGGGATGGTATCGCCAAGATCAGGCGTGAAACCGGTGGCATTTGCCAGGGCTGCACCCTTCTTGATCAAAGCAGCATCAACATAGTTGCCATCAGCACCATTGTTGGGAGAAAGATCGAAGCTGGCTTTTGCCCAGTTCGCTCCACCTTCCAGTGAAGACAGGTAAGCAATGAGAGCACGCACTGCTGGGGTGTCATTGAATGCCATCAACCAGTCAGCACCACCCTGCATGCCCTGCGCACCGGGTACTGCGAAGAAATCATAGTCCTCGCCATAAACCATGTCAGGATACTGCTCGAGGATTGTGCCACCTGCAAAACCGGATTGCTTCACCATCATCGCCTCTGGCGGATCAGAGAAGACTTTTAGAATCGCATCGTTGAACCCGGTTGAGAGTGTTCCCTCTGCACCACCAACGGTGTAGACGGGATCCGCTGCCCATTTCCCGTAGGTTTCATAAGCTTGCTTCACACCGGCATCGTCGTAAGAAACGTCCCCGGAGATCAACCCCATTACAAAATCGGGACCCTGTTGAACCAGCAGAATGTCCTGAATGAAGTCAGAACCGGTCCAACCGGTGGCATCACCGGATTCCATGCCCATGCTCCACGGCACATCACCATTAGCGACCATGCTTTCCACCAGGGCATCTAATTCATCCCAGGTGGTGGGTACGGTGTAGCCCTTGGCTGCGAAAACTGCCGGGCTGTACCAGATGATGGTCTTGATGTCGGCTTTTACAGGAAGACCGAGCCACATGCCATCGATGGTGCCGGGCGATTTGAAGAAGTCAGCATAGTTCTCGCCATGTGCTCCCAGGGTGTCCATCGGAATCAGAACGTCTTTGTATTGTTCCAGTTGTGCGACATTCCAGAATGCCACGTCTGGGGGAGTTCCGGCTTGTACTTTGGTATCGAGCAGAGCCTGGTCACGGGTGGATTCCGGTAGTAAAACTACACCACACTGTTCCACAAAGGGAGCCAGGATCTGGTTCAATTTCTCTTCTTCTGCGCCGGACCACTGATACAGCAGTGAGATCTCATCACCGGGTTGAGCACCCATGCAGGGATCATCAGCCATAGCTTCATCAGCGGGGGCTTCTTCCATGGTCTCTGCCTCGTCCATGGCAGCAGTAGGTTCTGCTGTGGCTGGCTGGCAGGCTGCCATTACCATCGCGAAGACGGTAAATAGCGAAATCAGTAACCAAAATCTTTTTTTCATTATTTTCTCCTCAAAAATATTTAGATACTACCAGACGAAATAAAAAGTATGTCCAATCACCTCCTTCTAAGGATGATTAATTATTTTTTTGTTGTTTTCGTGAACCACAGGATTCACGAATGATGATTTCCGTGTCTAAAATACAATCCTTTTCGGGGACTTCACCCTGATCGAGCCATTTGATTAATAAGGTCGCTGCGTTCCAGCCCAAACTATGGGCGGGAATATTGATGGTGGAAAGCGGCGGAGCTAGATGCCGCGAAAGGGGGATGTCGTCAAATCCCATGATTGCTATATCCTCTGGAACACGGATATATTCCTGATAAAGTGCATTCAAACTTCCCAGTGCCACTGTGTCAGATGCGATGAAAACGGCGGTAGGGCGTTCATCCAGGGTCAGTATCTTTTTCATGCAATGGAATCCTGAATCAGGGGTGCGATCTCCGTAAAAAACCAGGCTTTCATCAAAAGAAAGCCCTGCTGCTTCCAGCGCTCGCCGGTACCCGCTGAGACGATCTTTGCTGCTGGAATACCTGAGAGAGGCATTAGTAATGATGGCAATGCGCCGGTGCCCCAGTTGGATCAGATGCTTCACCGCTTTTTCGGCAGCCTTGCGGTTGTTGATATCCACCGAGGGGATATTGGGATAGTCGATGCGACCCTGCAGAATGATAGGAGCATTGGCATTGAACAGGTCTACGATCTCCTGGTCGTTTGCCAGAGGTCCTGATACGATCAACCCATCTACCTGTCTTTCCAGGAAAAGGGTGGTCAGACTGTTCTTTTCATCTTCGGGTGGAACCGGTTTGAACAGCAGATGATAACCATGTTCACCGGCTACTTCACTGATACCGCGCATCACCTCCGGTAGCAGCAGGTCAGCATATGCTTTGTCTGCTTCTTGCCGCACGACAAATCCCAGGATAAAGGTTTTCCCTTTGACCATGCTGCGGGCAGTCGCGTCCGGATGGTAATTGAGAGCTTCGGCAGTATTTAAGACCTTTTGGCGCGTTTCTTCACTGATGCGCATTCCATCGACATTGTTGAGTACAAAGGAAACGGTAGTGCGTGAAACCCCGGCTGCTTCGGCTACGTCTTTTGCGGTTATTCTTTTATTCATGCTAACACGATTTGCTAAAACGATTTAGCTATATTATAAGAAAAATAAGGGGGAAAGTCAAGTACCTGAGTGAAATTAGTAGGTTTCTATTTTTTGGATGTCCCAGATGAACACAATGGCGCCCCCGACTTTCGTCGCGCCTTCGTTGGAAAGGGAGGTGAGTTCACTCTCCAGTTCATCATCCACAGGGACATTGGTGGTGCAGTTGACCTTAATAATGGAACAAACATTATCGACTTGCTCTGCATCCACTGCAATGAATAACGTGTATTGTGACTGGCGCAGCATGCCGCCTTTGGTCTCGGAAAAAGTGGCGGTATGACCGGCATTGATGAGTGCATCCAGCACTTGCTCTGCCTCATCTCTGGGAATGACTGCCATGATCATTTTTTTCATGTTACCTTCCTTCCAGCTGATCAACTTATATTAGGGAACGAATGAATTCGTCCAATTCTATTCTACTTTCATCGAGAAGCATAGAATCTTTGGACAGATCGTTGAGAAAATCAGGCGGGGAAGCATGCAGCTTGACGAATAGCCTGTCTTCAAAATTGTTGATCTGTCCATCTGGAATTTCGAACAGGATTCCCGATGCCAGTGCGTACAGAAAGAGGAATTCCTCGCTGCTGGAATAAGGATGGTGTGCATTTTGGGCGAAAGCCGCTTGGATGATCTTGCCGCGCTGGATACGGGCACGCGTCTCCTCATCGATCTCACTTCCGAACTGGGCAAATTTCTCGATCTCACCGAACTGTGCGATCTCCAGTTTCAACTGGCTGGCGATCTCCCGGATAGCCGGGATCTGCGCCGCTCCGCCCACGCGTGATACGGAAAGGTCGATATTGATTGCCGGGAAAACGGACCGGTTGAACAGGTCGCTTTCCAGAATGATCTGCCCATCACAGATTGATATGAGATTGGTGGGGATGTAGCTGGCGACATTTCCCTGTTGCAGATTCACGATAGGAATGGCTGTGATAGAGCCTCCTCCCACCTTTTCACTCCATTTCCCCGAACGCTCCAGCAGCCGGGAATGCAAATAAAAGATGTCACCTGGGTAGGCTTCCCGGCCCGGCGGGCGCTTTAATAGGAGGCTGATCTCACGGTAGGCATCCGCATGTTTGCTCAGGTCATCGTAGACGATCAATACATCTTTGCCCATCCCGGCGAAATATTCTGCCAGGGTGCAGCCCGCAAAGGGCGCAATGTAGCGCAGGGCGGGCGGGTCATCGGGACTGGCGCTGATGACCGTGGTGTATTTCATGGCACCTCTCTGTTCCAGCAATCGCAGGGTGGGCAGCAGGGAGGATTTCTTTTGACCGATGGCAACATAGATGCAGATCACATCTTGATCTTTTTGGTTCAGGATGGTGTCAATCGCCAGTGTGGTCTTGCCCGTTTGGCGATCCCCGGCGATCAACTCGCGCTGACCGCGCCCGATCGGGATGAGAGCATCGATCTTCTTGGTGCCTGTATACAGAGGCGTGTCGATAGTAGCCCGTTCGATGATGCCGGGGGCTTTCCTTTCAATGGGCAGGTGCTGCACGGCTTCGAAATCCGCTTTCTCATCCAGTGCTTTTCCGAGGGGATTGAGGATCCTGCCCAGTGCACCGGATCCGACCGGAAAGGTCAGCCGCTTTTCCATGCTCAGAACCAGGTCGCCACCGTGAATGCCTTCATCCATACTCAACAAAATGACATCGATCTTGTCTGTCCCCAGGTTCAGGGTCAGCCCTTCCACGCCATTCTCGAAAATGACCAATTCATCGATCCCTGCATACGGCAGTCCGGATATATGCGCCACGCCATTGCCGATATGCTGCACGGTGCCGACGGATTGGATGATCACATTATCTTGCGGTGATTTTTCGAATCCTTGTTTGATGGTCGTGAGCAGCTTTTTAATGTCCGGGCGGTTGCTCGTGGAGGGCGAGATATTGTGAGATTTACTCTCGACCCAGCCCGCGGAGCGAAAGATCGATTTTCCTCTGCTGTGCTTGGCAGCAGTGGGTTTCTTTTCCTCATCCGGGGACAGGTTCTCAAATGAGCGTGTCAGGATGCTGAGGGAGGTTTGTAGATCACGCATTTTCTTCAACCGTTAGTTTGTCGAATTCCTTTTTGATCTGCTCGCGCAGCATCAACAATTTAGCCTGGTAGGAATTATCGAACATCAGATCGCCCATTCTCACCTGTAAACCTGCCGTGAGCGAAGGGTCCACTTCCACGTCCAACCGGATGTTGCGGTCAGCCAGCGCACTGAAAGTGCGCACCAACGTGCCCTGTTCCTCTACGGTCAGGGCTTTCGCGGTGATCAGTTCCACCAGTGGTTCGCGGTCTTTGAGCGATTTGCGGATGGTTTCGATGGTTTGCACTTCTTTTTTGCCCATCTCCCAGATGCGCTGGTTCATCTGGTTGACCAGCGAATGGTGGATTTCATCAGGAGCAGTTTGATCTAAAAGAATGCGGCTGCTCTCGATCACCGTATCGATGATGGCTTCATGAAATTCGGCGAAGGATTTTTGTTGCAGCACTTGGGCTTCTTGTTGCGCTTGTTGTAATAACTTGTCTGCGTCGAGTTGAGCCTTGATGATGATATGGTTGGCTTCCCCCTTGAATTTCTCGCGCTCCTGTTCAATGATCGTTCTGGCTTTTTCATCAATTTTCTGGTATTCCACTTCCAACTCGTGCTTCAATTTCTCGGATGCGAGCACATTCTGCTCCAGTTCCTGTGACTCTCGCAGGCTTTTCTCCCGCTGTTCTTTTCCTCTTTTTATGGCGTTCTTGAATAACAAGAAATATAACAGTCCAGCCAGGACCAGGAAATTGATGAGCTGAGCTAGAATGGTGTTTAGATCGATATTGAACATGCTCTATCCTTTAAAAAAATCTGGTTAGCAGTGGATTGGCGAATAGCAGAATCAGAACTACCAGCAGAACGTAAATGGCGGTTGATTCCAGCAGAGCCATGGAGATCAGCAGGGTCGTTCGGATCTGGTTTGCCAGTTCAGGCTGGCGTGCCATGGCATCCAGTGCTTTTTGTACGGCTTTTCCTTCAACCAGTGCAGGAACGATAGTCCCTACCATGATGCTGACACCACTGACAATGATGGTCACAACGGTTATGAGCGCCTCCGGGCTTAAAGATGACATAAAATTTTCTCCTTCCTTTTTTATTATTCGCTTTGAATGGCGCTGGATATATACGAACCCGCCAGCGCGGTAAATATGTAAGCTTGTAGGGTACCGGTCAAAAGACTCAGCGCGATCATGATGATGGGTGCTCCGATCGGTACCAGTTGTGAGATGATCACTACCACCAGTTCGGTGCTGATGACGTTTCCAAACAAACGGATGGAAAGCGAGACCGTGCGGCTGATCTGCCCGATGATCTCAAAGGGAAAGGTGACCAGGGGTGTGGCACTGTCTTTTGCATAACGGATTAATCCTTTTTCACGGATCCCAAAATAGTGCACGGCAACGAAAACCAGCAACGCCAGTGTGATGGGGGTGTTGATATCCTGGCTTGGGGAACCCAGACCGGGCAGGAAACTGAGATTATTGCTGATGAAAATAAAGATGATCAGTGTTCCTAAAAATGGCATATAGCGGCTGATCGTGTCTGTGTTGACCAATCCGCGAATGAGATTCTCGAGCATTTCATACAATTGGTCCAGCGTTCCCGGGCTGGTAGCTTTGACGATCAGCAATCCGGCTACCAGCAACCCCATCCCGATCCAGGTATTGATCACGGTATTCGTGATGGTGAATCCGGCGATCTCAAAGACGGCGTAGGGAATGAGGGTTTCCACAATTATTCTCCTTTTTGGTTTCTTTTTAGTATCAGGAATAATGACAAATATTTTGCCAGCAAGAAGGCACCTAGCCCGGCAAATCCATATTCCATCTTCCGTGAAAATCCGTAGACAAGAATGCCACTTGTCAGCAAAATGCGCCCGATCGAAAACAGCGGGTTGCGCTGCATGGGCTGCGTTCCTTGCTTGGCTGCCAGGTTGATCTCAGCCTGGATGGATACACTATAAAGTGTACCAAGAAAAAATCCTATGATCACCCACATGGCGATATGGAGAAGGCTGGGCATGCTATAACTTTCCCTCTTGGGATTCTGGCTCATCGAGTACATACAGGATGATCTGGTCATCCCGGAATTTCAGAATGCTCTCCTCGATCAGGATCTCTTCCTGTGCCTTTCCGTTTTTAACGGTGATGTTCCCTTTTTGCAATATTGCCAGCAAGGGGGCATGCCCGGGCAGGATGGTCACTCTGCGTTCATCCTGCAGCGTGCCGCTGAAAGAAAGCACATCGTTTCTTTCTAATACCACCTTATCAGGGGTGCGCAACTGCATCTTCATCTTTTTCCCGTTCTGCTTTGATCTGCGCGGCTTTTCGCTGAACATCTTCAATATTGCCAACCATGTAGAAGGCGTTTTCGGGCAGGTCATCATAGTTGCCGTTGAGAATGCCTTCGAAACCATCCAGCGTTTCTTCCAGGCTGATGAATTTGCCGGGGATGCCGGAAAAGTTCTCTGCCATGAACATGGGTTGGGTCAGGAATCGCTGGATGCGCCGGGCGCGCTTTACGACCAGGCGATCCTCGTCGTTTAATTCATCCACCCCCAAAATGGCGATCACGTCCTGCAGATCATCGTAGCGTGACAAAAGAGCCCGCACCCGGTTGGCGATCTGGTAGTGGCGTTGTCCGACCGCTGTGGCAGTCATAAACGAACTGTTGGATTGCAGCGGATCGATCGAAGGGTAAAAACCCTGACTGGCAGTTTTGCGTGAGAGTACCACGATACAATCCAAATGCGAGAAGGTGGCGCTCACTGCCGGGTCGGTCAGGTCATCGGCAGGCACATACACGGATTGGATGGCGGTGATGCTACCCGTGCTGGTGGATGTGATGCGTTCCTGCACCATGCCCATTTCACTTTCCAGGGTGGGTTGGTAACCCACCTCGGAAGGCAATCGCCCCAGCAACGCCGAGACTTCCGAACCTGCCTGCACGTAACGGAAAATGTTGTCGATGAACAGCAGCACATCCTTTTTTTCATGATCGCGGAAATATTCCGCCATGGTCAGCGTGGTCAGGGGGATGCGCAGACGCGCGCCGGGTGGTTCGTTCATCTGCCCGAACACCAGCACCGTTTTTTGAATGATGCCGTTCTCTTTCAATTGCAGCCACAGATCATATCCTTCCCGGCTGCGTTCTCCTACCCCTGCAAAAAATACCAGT
Source organism: Chloroflexota bacterium (assembly GCA_012797815.1). Lineage (GTDB taxonomy): Bacteria > Chloroflexota > Anaerolineae > Anaerolineales > Anaerolineaceae > UBA4781. The sequence goes on from JAAZOK010000124.1 coordinate 17,107, forward strand.
CCGGAACGTTCTTGAATGGTGTTGCGCATCAGTTCGGTCATCAATAACGTTTTTCCAACCCCCGCTCCACCGAATAACCCCACCTTCCCGCCACGGCGGAAGGGCACCAGTAGGTCGATAACCTTGATGCCGGTGGAGAATATCTGCTGTACTTCCACGTTGGATTGCAGGGAGGGGGAGGTTTTGTGGATGGGCAATTGTGTGTCACCCGGCACTTCTTCCCCGCCATCGATGGCATGACCCAGCACGTCGAACATGCGCCCCAATACCGGGTTGCCGACCGGCACACAGATCGGTTGTCCGCTGTCACGGCAGCGCATACCGCGCCGCAATCCTTCGGTGTTGCTCATCGCAATGCAACGTACCGTGTTGGTGTTGATGTGTTCCTGTACTTCGCAGATGATGGAGTGTCCTTCATATCGTTGTATCTCCAGGGCATGGTTGATGCCGGGCAGGTCCCCCGTGGGGAATTCCACATCCACTACCACCCCCATCACCTTTGCGATCTTGCCTATTCTTTCCAAAACTTACTCCTTAATATGGTGCCCACCTATTTTTCGAGAATGGGAATGACACAGATGAATCCGAATGGTTCATCATATGGATTCTTGAACTGGTGCAGTTCGTTGGGGGAGACGAACACCACGTCAAAGGGTTGGACCACCGTGATCTCTTCCCCGATTTGAACGGTCCCTTTGCCTTTGAGAACGATCACTTCATGTTCCTGGGGATGCCGTTCGAGCATGCTGTGCCCGCCGGGTTCCAACCAGAAAAAACGCATAATGGCGTGCGGCGCTTTATCGTCCTGCCCGATCAGGATGTTCTTGGTCACCCCTGCGATGCCTTCCACATCCAGCACCTGCGCTTTCACGCTTTCCCATTCAAATTTGGCGGTATTTTTTTTGAAATGTTTGATAGCTGACATGGCTACGCTCCTCAGATAAGGTTGATTTTTGCCGGGTTGGTCTATAAGCCGCATTCTGTCCGGTGAAGAATCACCGGGGTGATAATCTATCTGAGCGGTCTACCCGGCGCTCTCACATTGCAGTGAGGGAAGGGGCAGTTCCAACGATTGAAGCGCCTGCTTGACCTTGCTCCCAAAAGGGGTTGCCTGACCGCTGCATTGCTGCAGCAGCCGGTGGTCTCTTACACCACCTTTTCACCCTTACCCTGACGGGCGGTATGTTTCTGTGGCCCTACCGGCAAGTTGCCCCGCCCCGGGATTTCCCCGGTTTTGTGCCCTGTGGAGTACGGACTTTCCTCAACGGAACGAATCCGCCGCTATCACCTGACAGACCCGGCAATTGA